>NZ_CP042172.1:3041289-3345418 GCF_005937985.2 Arthrobacter sp. KBS0702
CAACGCGCCCGTGCTGGTGATCGGGCTGGGCCGCTTCGGCGCATCCACCGCAGAGCAGTTGGTCAAGCAGGGCCGCGAGGTGCTGGCGATCGAACGCGACCGGAGCCTCGTGCAGAAGTGGGCCAGCGTGCTGACCCACGTCGTGGAGGCCGACGCGACCAATATCGATGCCCTCCGCCAGCTCGGCGCCCAGGAGTTCAGCTCCGCCGTCGTGGGCGTCGGCACCTCGATCGAGTCCTCCGTGCTGATCACGGTCAACCTCGTCGACCTCGGCATCGAACACCTCTGGGTCAAGGCAATCACGCCGTCGCACGGCAAGATCCTGACCCGGATCGGCGCCAACCACGTGATCTATCCGGAAGCCGACGCCGGTGTCCGGGCCGCGCACTTGGTTTCGGGCCGCATGCTGGACTTCATCGAATTCGACGACGACTTCGCGATCGTGAAGATGTACCCGCCGCGGGAAACCGTAGGCTTCACCCTCGACGAGTCCAAGGTGCGCTCCAAGTACGGCGTTACGATCGTGGGCGTGAAATCCCCGGGCGAGGACTTCACCTACGCCCGGCCCGAGACGAAAGTGTCCGCACGGGACATGCTGATCGTTTCCGGCCACGTGGACCTGCTGGAACGGTTCGCCGCGAGGCCTTAGTTCCGGCGGCGGGATGGGCTAGGCGCCGCCCCGGCCTGAGCCCGTGGCATCCGGGGCCGGGCTGGGGGCCAGGTTCCTCGTGGCCGGCCCCTGGATGACGGTGCCGTCCGTGGCGAACCGGGAGCCGTGGCAGGGGCAGTCCCACGTCACGTCCGTCGGATTGAACTCGACGGTGCAGCCCAGGTGCGTGCAAACGGCCGAGACCGCCTGGACCTCCCCCGCGGGGCTAAGGTACACGGCGGTCTTGGCGCCCCCGGCGTCCACCACCGTCCCTTCGCCCGGAGCGATGCCAGCCGGCACAGCACGCGCCGGCGCCCCTTCGGCCAGCGGCTCCCCCGGCGGGGGCGGCACCTCGCGCCGCGCACCGCCGCTGCGGTTGCTGTCGAACACTGCGGCCCACGGGTTGGCGGTGCCGCATAGGGTGTCGCGGAGGATCAAGGCAGCGGCGGTGCCGTTGGTGAGGCCCCATTTGCGAAGCCCGGTGATCACGTGGACATGCCGGGACTCCGGACCCATGAGGCCGACGTAGGGCAGCCCGTCGTCAGGCATGGCGTCCTGGGTGGACCAGCGGAAGGCAATCTCCCCGGCGCCCAGGCGGTCGCGGGCAAAGGCGGCGAGCCGTCCGTCCCGCTCGGCGGAATTAACGCTCTCGGTGGCCGGATGCCCTTCACCGCCGGCCAGGACGTAGCTGACACCGTCGACGTCGACGGTCAGGATGGAGCGCATCGGCTCCTCCACGCTGACAAAGGTTGCGTCCAGCGGAGGAGCCGCGCTCCGGCCCGCGACGATGTACGAGCGGTGCGCGTAGCATCGCCGGGCGAACAGGCCGTTGTCCCCGAACGGCAGGTTGGTCGCCACAATGATGTCCCGGGCCCGGACCGATCCCCGCTCCGCGTCCACCATGGCCGGGGAGCCGTCCCGGAAACCCGTGGCGGGCGACTCCTCGAAGACGAAGCTGCCGTCCCCGTGCACGGCGCCGGCCAGGCCCTGCACGTACCTGAGGGCGTGGAGCTGGGCCTGGCCGTCGAAGCGGACCGCGCCCCGGACGGGGAAGCGCAGCGGAACATCCGTGGTGAAGGACGCCGGCAGCCCCAGCCGGTCGGCCAGCGCCGCTTCCTCCCGGACCAGCGCCAGCGCCCGCCCGGATTCGGCGTAAGTGTAATTGGCCACCCGCCGGAAGCCGCACTCGATTCGCTCCGCCGCCACGACGCCGGCAACGTGTTCAATTGCTGCTTCGTTGGCCTGCCCGTAGACGCCGGCCGCGTGGACGCCGTGACGGGCCGCGAGCTCGGTGTAGGCCAGCCGGTGCAGGGAGGTGACCTTGCCCGTGGTGTTTCCGGTGACGCCGGTGCCCACCCGCGCGGCCTCCAGCACGGCGACCGTCAGATCGGCCCGTTTCAGGGCCAGCGCGGCGGTCAGTCCAGCGATGCCGCCGCCAAGCACGGCAACGTCAACGTCAACGTCCGCATCCAGGGGCGCGTAAGTGTCGGCGCCGCCGGTGGCAGCCCAGAGCGAAAGAAGGCGGCCTGCCGGCTGTTCAGTCACGGTCCCGACCTCCACGCACTAGGTTCCCTTTGAGGCCTTCGCGGCGGCCTTGGCTGCCTGCTTGCTGGCCCGCACCTTGGTCAGCGACTCCGGGTCCACAATGTCGGCGACGGACAGGAAGGCGTCCTGCTGGCCGTAGTGGCCGGCGGCCTCGCGCCAGCCCGCAGCCTGGAGCCCGCACTGCTTTCCCAGCAGCGCCAGGAAGATCTTTGCCTTCTGTTCGCCGAATCCCGGCAACGCCTTGAGCCGGCGCAGCACCTCCGGCCCGTCCGGGTCATCCTGCGTCCAGATGGCCGTCGCGTCACCGTTCCAGTCACGGTGCACCGTCTCCGCGAGGGCCTGGACCCGGCCGGCCATTGATCCGGGGAACCGGTGGACGGCCGGGCGCTCCTTGAACAGCTCGACGAATGCCTGCGGATCGTGTTCGGCGATGGCGGCCGGATCCAGGGAACCGAGGCGCGTCCGGATCTTCTCGGGGCCGGCAAACGCCGACTCCATCGTCACCTGCTGGTCGAGCAGCATGCCGGTGAGCAGCGCAAACGCGTCATCGCTGAGTAGTTTGTCCGCCGCGGGGTCCCCTGTGATGTGCAGTTCCATGGATCCTATCCTGCCACCGGGTGCCGTCCGCGTCATGGCCTACGGCCGAGGCGCCGCTAGCCGAGCTGCTTGGTGATCTCCGCGGCCCGCTCGGCGGCGGCACGGGCGCCGTCGGCGATGATCGCCGGGAGGCCCCGCTCGTCAAAGGTGAAGATGGCCCGCTCCGTGGTGCCGTTCGGGCTGGTCACGGCCTTGCGCAGCGCGGCCGGGTCGGCGCCGGGCTCGGCGAGCATGAGCCCTGCACCGGCCACCGTTTCGCGTGCCAGCAGCAGCGAGAGCTCGGCGTCCAGGCCCAGTTCCACCCCGGCCGCCGCCATCGCCTCGGCCAGGTAGAACGCGTAAGCCGGGCCGGAGCCGCTGATCGCGGACAGCGCGTCGACCTGCTCTTCGGGAATCTCGACGACGGTGCCGACGGCCGCGAAGATGTCCTTCGCCTGCTGGAGCTGCGCCGCCGAGCAGTGCTTCCCGGCCGAGACCGACACGACACCGCGGCCCAGCCTGGCGGGAGTGTTCGGCATGGCGCGGATTACCGGCTGTCCGGCCGGCAGTGCCGCTTCCAGCTGCTCGAGCGACACTGCCGCCGCGACGCTGACGACGATGGTGTCAGGCGAGAGCGAGCCGCTGATCTCGCGGGCCAGGTCCGCGATGCCCACCGGCTTGACGCCCAGGACGACGACGGCGGCACCGGTGGCGGCCTGCGTATTGTTTTCCGGTTCTTCTTCGCTGGCGATGGCCGTGATGCCGTGGTGCCGCTCGGCCAGCTCGGCGGCCCGTTCGGCCCGGCGGACCGTGGCGACGACGTCGGCGGGGTCCGTCCCGCCCGCGATCATGCCGCCCATGATTGCCTCGTTCATTGACCCACAGCCCAGGAATGCGATTCGGTTGCTCATGTCCCCCATCATTGCAGTCCGCCCCGATTCACAGCCAGCTCACATCCTCAGCGCAGCTTGCTCCCAAACTCCGCGAATAACGTGGGTACTACCTCATTGAGGGTGCGAGTGATGATAGGCAGTCATGCGGATGTCTGCCCGGCACCGGGGGTCTGCAGCGGGTTTCCCCCATTTTCCCGCAGCAGACCCCCGGTGCGTTCTCTTTTTAACAATCTGTTTCGCCCCGGGACGGCTGATACTTAGTGCTGGATAGGCCGCACTTCGATGGGAAGGGTGGTGGCCCGGGCCAGTTTTCCGGCCCAGCCGAGCGCCGCGTCCAGGTCCGGCGCTTCAATGACAGTGAAGCCGCCGAGGTGCTCCTTCGCTTCGGCGAACGGCCCGTCCGTCATGAGCGTCTCCGTGCCCTGCTGCCGCACGACCGTGGCTGTGTCGGTGGGGTGGAGCCCCGCCGCGAACACCCAGGCGCCGGCAGCCTTCATCTCGCGGTTCAGGGCCTCCAGGTCCGCCATGATGGGCGCCAGGACCTCCGGCGCCGGAGCCGGGCCGACGGGCTGGAAAACGCTGAGCAGATACTGTGCCATGGTGCTGTCCTCCTTGATTGACGGGCCGGTTCCTTACCGGCCTCCCACCAACTAGACGAACGGCCCGCGTCCGGTTCGACACTGGGCGACGGCGGACCGTGCCTACGCCGCGTCCGGCCCCTCGGCGCTCGGCGACTGCGGCTCGGCCGGTTCGTCGGCCAACGCGACGTGCGGCGCGGGCTCCAGCGGGCCCTCGGAGACCAGTTGGTCCAAGCGGCGAAGGATCAGGCCCTCGCGCAAGGCCCAGGGACAAATCTCCAGGCTCGGAAACTCAAACATTTCAAGGGCCGCCTCGGCCACGAGCGCGCCGGCCAGCAGCTGGGGGGCACGGGCCTCCGAGACGCCGGGGAGGTTCAACCGGTCCTCCACCTCCATGGCGGAGATCCGCTGCGCCCAGAGTCCCAGGTCCGTGGCGTGGAGCTCCCGCTTGACGTAGGGCCCGGCGCCGCTGGGCGCGGCCCCGGCGATGCGGGCCAGCGAACGGAACGTCTTGGAGGTCCCGGCCACGTGGTTGGCCTTCCCTAGCTTGGCGATGTCCCGGACCGCCGGCTTCAGGGTGCTTCGGATGTAGCGGCGAAGCTCCTTGACGCTCTTCGCCGACGGCGGGTCCTCCTGCAGCCAGTCGCGGGTGAGCCTGCTCGCCCCGAGCGGGACCGACATGGCAAGTTCGGGGAGTTCGTCCTCCCCGTAGGCCATCTCAAAGGAACCCCCGCCGATGTCCAGGTTCAGCATGGGTCCTGCGCCCCAGCCGTACCAGCGGCGGACCGCGAAGAACGTCATCGAGGCTTCTTCGCTGCCGGTCAGTTCCCGGAGCGTGACGGTGGTTTCGTCCTTGACGCGGGCCAGCACGGCGGGTCCGTTGGGGGCCTCCCGGATCGCGGAGGTACAGAACGCCAGCAGGTCCTCGGCGTTGTGCTTCGCCGCGAACTCCCACGCCTCAAGGACGAACTCGATCAGTTCGTGCTGGCCGGCGTCGTTGATATTGCCATCCGCGTCGAGGAACTGCACCAGCGAGAGCGGACGCTTGTGCGAGGCGAACGGGACCGGGCGCGCGCCGGGGTGGGCATCCACCAAGAGGAGGTGGACGGTGTTTGAACCGATGTCGAGGACGCCAAGACGCATAGGGCCATTATTGTCCCCGGAGTGGCCGTGCCCTAACCGGGCGTCCTGCCCCGGCCGTCAACGCGGCTAGGCCTGGTCGTTGCCCTGGTCCGCGCCCGGTTCCTCGTCGGACGGCTTGAAGTCGCGGCGGATGTTGGCCACACCCTCCGGATCGATTTCGAAACCGTACACTGCACCGGGGTTGATAACCATGCCAAGCTCGTCGCCAAGGTTGCCGATGATCGCCGCGCCCTGGGTGCCCAGGACGTTCGGCGCCGCGGCGAGGTACTGCTCGGTGACGCGGCTCGGGTGCGAGAAGACGGCCAGCACAGGCTTGCCGGCGGAGTTCGCCAGCACCAGCGGCTCGACCTGGGAATCGGGGCCCTCGATCGTGTCGGTGCTGACGATGTACACCTCGTTGTTGAGGAACGCCAGGATGACGTCCACCGGGTTGGCGTCCGGCTGCTCCCCCCGGGCGAGCTTCTCTTCGAGGTCGTTGAGCGGCTGGTTGTCCAGGTGTGCGGGCTGTTCAGTCATGTTCCTACTCGATCACGTTGCGCCGGGCACCGCAAACCCTCCGCGCCCGGGCGGCCGGTTCACGGGTTCCATCCACGCTCGCGGTTTGGACACCGCGAGCCCGGCTCAAAGCCGCGAGCAGGCGGCCATCTCAGCGCCCGAGCACCCGAAGCAGCCTCGTCTTCAGCTCCTGCTCGCGGAACAGGTCCCGCCATTCGACCCGGATGAACTTCCAGCCCAGTTCCATCAGGGCCTTCTCGCGGCGCCGCTCCGCAAAAATGGCCTCGGCGGTAGGGGCGTAGTTGAAATATTTGCCGCGACCGTCAAACTCCAAAGCCACCCGCCGCTCCGGCCACGCGCAATCCAACCTGCATATCCCCAGCCGCGTCCGCACCTCGAACTGGAGCTGCGGAGAAGGAAGCTTCAGCCGCCTGACCAGGTCGCGGAGAAGGGTTTCACCCGGCGACTCGGACAGCGGATCCGCATTGGCAACAACCTTCTTCAGGGTCGCGACGCCCGGTGCCCCGCGGAGCCGGGCGCACTCCAGTTCCACCGCCTCCCGGCCGGCCCCGAGCCGCAAGGCATGGTCCATCAGGATCAGTCCCTGCGCATAGTTCAGGACGAGGCAGCTGTCTGCGGCCGTTCGGGCCAGCGACGTAACGCGATGCCCTGCCACGTGCACGACGTCAGAGGGACCCAGCGCACGGGTATGCGCCCTGACATCGCTCGCGTGGCCGCCGGACGAGGGAAGAAACGGCACCGTGAGGTGGATGGTGTCGTCTACTTTCCAGAGAAAGAGTCCGTGAAGCCGGGCTGCCGTGGTGTGGCTGAACACGTAGGCGCCCGTTGAGCTCGTCAGGCAGCGGTGTGCGTAGGCCTCGATCCGGCAGCGCGAGGCACCATTCGCATCGAGTGCTGCCCAGAAGGAGCGGCGGACGTAGCACCCCCGGCGCAGTTTGACGAGGGTGCCGTCGGCAGCCAACTGCAGGATCTGCGGTGCGGACAGGCCTCGGTCCAGCAGTTCCTCGGTGCGCCACAGATTGGCGGCTTCGGGAAGCTTTGTGGTCAGGGCTGCTGCCGAAGGTACCGGGTCAGGTGTCAACGGCCGGGCCGGGCGTCAACGGCCGGGCTGGCTCCGCGGCCCACACAGCGGCGAGGGGATCCTCACGCTGGGCTGCAGGGTATTCCATGGCGCCAGCCTGATGCCGCTGCCACCTGTCCGAAAGTCCGCGAACCACCTATGTGCACAACGACTCGCGGGTTCCGTCCGCCGTCGACGTTTTGACACGCCGAGTCGGGACGGAACCCGCGAGCGGGAGCGAAATGCCCTTACTTCTTGGCGGGGGCTTTCTTGCGGGCGGGGGCCTTGCGGGCCGTCGTCGTGCGCTTGACCGGACCCTTGGCGCGCTTCTCGGCGAGGAGTTCGACGGCCTGTTCCCGGGTCAGCTCCTCGATGGAGGTGGACCGCGGCACCGTGATGTTGGTGACGCCGTCGGTGATGTACGGGCCGAAGCGGCCTTCCTTCACCACGATGTTCTTCTCCGAGACCGGATCCGGGCCGAACTCCGCCAGCGGCGCGACTGCGGCGCGGGCGCCGCGCTGCTTGGGCTGCGAGTAGATCTCCAGTGCCTGCTCCAGCGTGATGGTGAAGATTTCCTCCTCCGACCCGATCGACCGGGAGTCCGTGCCCTTCTTCAGGTACGGACCGAAGCGGCCGTTCTGCACGGTGATCGGGTTGCCGTCCGCGTCCTGGCCGAGGACGCGGGGCAGGCTCATCAGCTGCAGCGCCTCATCCAGGGTGACGGTGTCCACGCCCATGGAGGCGAACAGCGACCCGGTGCGGGGCTTGGCCTTGACGGGCTTCTTCGGCGGCTTCGGCTTGCCGTTCTTGTAGTACTCCACCGGCTGGTTGGCGAGCTGCTCCTCGGTCATCTCGGGGATGATCTCGGTGACGTACGCCCCGTAGCGGCCATTCTTGGCCACGATGGTGTGCCCGGTGTGCGGGTCCTCGCCGAGCACCCGTTCCTCGGGAGCGGCGGTCTCCATCAGCTCGATCGCCTTGGCGGCGGTGAGCTCGTCCGGGGCTAGGTCCTCGGGGACGTTGGCGCGGGCGGACTCGACGACTTCGCCGGTCTTCGGGTCCACGGTGGGGACTGAGCTCTCCAGGTACGGGCCGAACTTGCCGACGCGCAGCGTGATGCCGTCAGTGATCGGGATGGAGTTGATTTCGCGGGCGTCGATCTCGCCCAGGTTGTTGACGATGCTCAGCAGCCCGGGCTCGGAATCCGCGCCGAAGTAGAAGTGCTTGAGCCAGGCGGGTCCGGCTTCCTGGCCGTTGGCGATCTTGTCCAGGTCGGCTTCCATGTCCGCGGTGAAGTCGTAGTCCACGTAGTCGTGGAAGTGCTGTTCGAGCAGCCGGATCACGGAGAACGCGATCCAGCTCGGGACCAGGGCTGAGCCCTGCTTCCGGACGTAGCCGCGGTCCTGGATAGTGGAAATCGTGGAGGCGTAGGTCGACGGGCGGCCGATGCCCTTCTTTTCCAGTTCCGCGGTCAGGGACGCTTCGGTGTAGCGCGGCGGCGGCGAGGTCTCGTGCCCGACGGCGACGATCTCCGACGCGGTCAGGGCGTCGTCCTTGGCCACGTTGGGCAGCCGGCGCGCTTCCTCGGAGTCCTCGTCCCCGCGGCTCTCGTCCTTGCCTTCCTCGTAGGCTGCGAGGAAGCCCGGGAAGGTGATGACGGTGCCGGAAGCGGAGAATTCGGCGTCCCTGCCGTCGGTAGCGACGGCGCCGAGGCGGATGGTCGCCGTCGAGCCCTTGGCGTCGGCCATCTGCGAGGCGACGGTGCGCTTCCAGATCAGCTCGTAGAGGCGGAATTCGTCGCCGGAAAGCTGCTTCGCGACCTGCGCCGGGGTGCGGAAGGAGTCACCGGCGGGACGGATGGCCTCGTGGGCCTCCTGCGCGTTGGCTGCCTTGCCGGAGTAGACGCGGGGCGAGGCCGGGACGTACTCCGGGCCGTAAAGCTCGGAGGCCTGGCGGCGCGCCGCGGTGATGGCCTCGTTGCTCAGTGCGGACGAGTCCGTACGCATGTAGGTGATGTAGCCGTTTTCATAGAGCCGCTGGGCCACCTGCATGGTGCTCTTCGAGGAGAAGCGCAGCTTGCGCCCGGCCTCCTGCTGCAGCGTGGAGGTGGTGAACGGCGCCGCGGGGCGGCGGGTGTAGGGCTTGGTGTCGACGGAGCGGACCCGGAAGTCCGCGTCCTGCAGTCCGGCGGCCAGGGACGCCGCACGCTCCTCGTTGAGGTGCACGACGTTGCGTGAGGTGAGCTCGCCGTCGTCGTTGAAGTCCCGTCCGCTGGCGACCTTGGAACCGTCGACGGAGGCAAGCTTGGCCTTGAACGAGCCGGATTCCGCACCGAACTGGCCGGTCAGGTCCCAGTAGGCCGCGGACTTGAAGGCCATCCGTTCGCGTTCGCGGTCCACGACCATGCGGGTCACCACGGACTGCACCCGGCCGGCGGACAGGCCGCGGGCCACCTTGCGCCACAGCACCGGGGAGATCTCGTAGCCGTAGAGCCGGTCCAGCACGCGGCGGGTTTCCTGGGCGTCGACCAGGTCCTGGTCCACGTCGCGCAGGTTGTCCATGGCGCGGTGGATGGCTTCCTTGGTGATTTCACCGAAGGTCATCCGGTAGACCGGGACCTTGGGCTTGAGCACTTCGAGCAGGTGCCACGCGATGGCCTCGCCCTCGCGGTCCCCATCGGTTGCGAGATAGAGCGCGTCGGCGCCCTTGAGCTGGGCCTTGAGTTCGGCGACTTTTTTCTTCTTGTCCGGGGACACCACGTAGTACGGCTTGAAGTCGTGCTCGATGTCGACGGCGAACTTGCCCAGCGGCGTTTTCTTCAGGTCTGCAGGGAGCTCCGAGGGCTGCGGAAGGTCGCGGATGTGACCGATGGAGGCCTCAACGATGAAACCTTCGCCCAGGTACTTGGCGATGGTCTTGCTCTTGGCGGGAGACTCCACAATCACGAGTTTCTTGCCGGTGGGGGCCTTGCTTGGCACGGTGCTCCTACAGAAAAAGGTTGCTCGGGCAGATGCGCCCATACCCGCCTAGTTCACCATATTTTGCAGATTCCCGCGCATCCGTGCCCGAAATCCGTACCTTCGGGCGGCCGCTAGTAGGCATTGGGCAGCGTCACAAAGAATTCGACCGTTCCGCAAGTCCGGCGTGCCGGAAGGCTCTGGACTCGTTCTAAGCATGCTGATAAATCTGGTGGGCAGATCCCGATTCCGCGGGATCCATCGACGGCCCGGAACGGGAGAACGACATGGTTGACCGTATTGCCGAGATTTGGGGCACGAGGACGCCTTATCCCAAGGACGGGCTGTGGCCGGTCCGAGTGGACCAGGCACTCGGTGAAGGTGTCACGGAGGACGACGTCGACCGCTGGGTCCAGTCCGCCTGTGTGCTCTGCAGCAACGGCTGCGCGTGCGACATCGCCGTGAAGGACGGCGCCATGGTCGGTATCCGCGGCCGCGCCGGAGACTTGGTCAACCACGGCAGACTGGGGCCGAAGGGCCTGTTCGCCAGTTGGCAGGGCGTGTCCCACCGGGACCGACTCAAGCGGCCTTTGATCCGGGAAAACGGCCGGCTCGTCGAATGCGACTGGGACACCGCCATGAACCGCATCGCCGAGCGGAGCCGGCAGCTGCTGCGCGAACGCGGGCCCCTTAGCCACGGTTTCTACACCAGCGGTCAGCTGTTCCTTGAGGAGTACTACGCCTTGGCCGTCATCGGGAAAGCAGGACTCGGAACGCCCCACATGGACGGCAACACACGCCTGTGCACCGCCACTGCGGCGGCGGCATTGAAGGAGTCCTTCGGCGCCGACGGACAGCCCGGCACTTACACCGACATCGACAGCTGCGACGCGATCTTCCTCTACGGTCACAACATGGCCGAGACGCAGACCGTCCTATGGTCCCGTGTGCTGGACCGCATCGCCGGGCCGGACCGCCCCAAAGTCGTCTGCGTTGACCCGCGCGACACGGAGGTGGCGCGGTACGCCGATGTCCACCTCGCCGTCCGGCCGGGCACCAATCTTGCCCTGATGAATGCCCTGGTCCACGAAATCCTTGCGCACGGCTGGTTCGACAAGGACTACGTGAACGAACATACGGTAGGCCTGGACAAGCTCAAGGCCACCGTCCTGCCGTGGACGGCGGAAGCAGCGGCGGCGGTCTGCGACGTGAGGGCCGCCGACATCAGGGAAGCCGCCCGCATCTTCGGCACCTCGGGACGCGTGCTTTCCACCGTTCTTCAGGGCTTTTACCAGTCCGCGCAGGCCACCGCCGCCTCTTGCCAGGTCAACAACCTGCACCTGCTCCGCGGGCTGCTGGGGCGGCCCGGATGCGGGATCCTGCAGATGAACGGGCAGCCGACCGCGCAGAACAACCGCGAATGCGGGGCGGACGGGGATCTCCCCGGCTTCCGGAACTGGGAGAACCCGGAGCACATCCGGGAACTGGCCGAGCTCTGGGACGTTGACCCCTTGACCATCCCGCACTGGGCGCCACCGACGCACGCGATGCAGATCTTCCGCTACGCCGAGCAGGGCTCCATCGAATTTCTCTGGATTTCGGCGACCAACCCCGCGGTCTCCATGCCCGACCTGCCCCGGATCCGGAGCATTCTGGCCAAACCCGAGCTGTTCGTGGTGGTACAGGACCTGTACCTGACCGAGACGGCGCAGGCCGCCGATGTCGTGCTGCCCGCGGCCGGCTGGGGTGAAAAGACGGGGACCTTCACCAACGTCAACCGCACCGTCCACCTTTCGGACAAGGCCGTCGAACCGCCCGGTGAGGCGCGGAGCGACCTGGACATCTTCCTCGACTACTCCCGCCGGATGGGGTTCACCACCCTGCAGGGCGAACCGCTGCTTCCCTGGACCGGGCCCGAGGAGGCCTTTGAGGCGTGGAAGAAGTGCTCCCATGGCCGGCCCTGCGACTACAGCGGCATGAGCTACGAGCGGCTCCGTGGCGGCAGCGGCATCCAGTGGCCCTGCAATGAGGAGAATCCGGACGGCCGCGAGCGGCTCTACGCGGACGGGGTCTTCCCCACAGACCCGGACTACTGCGAAAGCTATGGGCATGACCTCCTAACCGGCGCCACCGTGGGCGCCGAGTCCTTCCGCGCCAGCGTCCCGCGTGGCCGGGCCATCCTGAAGACCGCCGACTATTCCCCTCCCCACGAGGAGCCCGACGGCCGGTACCCGTTCCGGTACACCACGGGACGAACCGCCTACCACTTCCACACTCGGACCAAGACCGGACGGTCCCGGCCCCTGACCCAGGCCGCGCCCCGCGCCTGGGTGGAGCTCAGCCCGCACGACGCCGAACGGCTGGGAGTCCGGGAAGGCGACCTGGTCCGGGTGGCGTCGCGGCGCGGCCGGATCGAAGTCCCGGCCCGCGTCAGCGACATCCGCACCGGAACGGTCTTCGCGCCGTTCCACTACGGATACTGGGACGGGGACGGCTCCCCCGGCGAACACCCGACAGCCGCGAACGAGCTCACCATCACCGAATGGGATCCTGTCTCGAAGCAGCCGGTCTTCAAGAACGCGGCCGTCAAGGTGGAGAAGATCGGCGAGGGTACGGGCCCCGCACCGGCGCCGACCACGACGGCTTCGCGCCCGTCCGCTGCGACCGAAGGCCCGGGCACGCAGCGGCCGCGGCCGACGACCGGAGGCGGCGAAGCCGACGCCACGGAGCAAGTCGATGCCGCGCCGCCGCCCCGCTTTACGGAAGCGGTCAGGGCCGGCCGGCCCGGCCCGGGCAGCAACCGACCCGACGGCATCAGCGGAGGCACCGGCCAGGAGGAACGGCCATGAATTTGAACATCTACCTGGGCATGCTGCACCATGCTGAAAACACCCTGGCGGAGTCATTCCGCCAGGTCGCGGCCGGTCACGGCGCGGAGCCCGACGTGCACTTCCTGTGCCATACCCTGGCGCAACAGTGCGAGGAGCACAGCCGCCTTCTGCACCCGATCGTCCAGCGCTACGGCGAAGACCCTTCGGATGCCGAGCCGGAACGACTCCACGCCGGGGGCCTTTCCAGCACGCGCCAAGGCCCGGTGGGGCTGCTGCGGGACCTGCAGGACCTGTACCTGCTGGCCACCTTCGTCGACGTTACCTGGACGATGGTCAAACAAGCCGCCTCGGCCCTCCGCGACCGTGAACTGCTGGAGGTGGTGTCCCGGTGCGACAGCGAGACCGCCGTGCAGCTGCGCTGGCTGCAGACCCGAATGAAACAGGCCGCTCCGCAGGCCCTGATCGCGGCGCGCTAGCTCGGATCTTCCGAGACGGCTGCGCGCTCGATCCGCTCCCGCTGACGTTCGATTTCCTTCTCGCCTTCGTTTTCCGCGTCGTACAGCTTCGCATTGCTGACCTTGAGCTCCAGCATCAGGGCATCCAGTTTCAGGTGCAGGGCGGCGGTGTCCCGGTTCTGGGTGTTCTGAATGATGAACACCATCAGGAAGGTGACGATGGTGGTGCCGGTGTTGATGACCAGTTGCCAGGTATCCGAAAACTGCAGGAGCGGGCCGGTAAAGGCCCAAACCACCAGCACGGCGACCGCAGCGCTGAAGACCCAGGCGTGGCCAAGAATCCTGGCCGTTGCTGTGGTGAACCGCGTGAATACATCCGGACGGTTGTCCGTCTTGGTTTCAGCCATGTCCCGTTCGCTTTCCCTCGATAATCCGCCGCCGCCTGGCCGGACGGGCCGCGGGACTGCCGGAGCCTCGCGGTCCCTCAAGTCTGGCACCGGACTGCGGGATCTGGCGGTTCTGCCTAGGAAGCGGAGGCGGCCTTGCCCCGGTCGTCCGGAATCATCGACCACATGGTGGCCATCCGCTCCGCGCCTTCGGGCACCCGGTCCGGGTCCTCGAGCTCGTAGTCCTTCAGAAGGTCAAAAAGCCTCTCGTTCAGTTCCGCGCGCTGGGCGGGAGTCAGGTACAGCAGGCTGCTGGCCAGCACCACCGCGGAGGGGCCGTCGGCGGTGTCGCCGGCCTCTCGCCGCTCATTGCGGGCCTTGGCGTATGCAAGAACCCGTCGGCGGTAGGCGTCGAGTTCGAGGTCCACGACGGCGAGTTCCCCGCCCGCCACTCCCCCGAGCGAGTGGATGGTGAAGTCCGTGCCCGCGGCCTTCCAGCGCCGTTCCCTGGCGTCTCCGGCGGTGGCGGCGGGTACGACGATGCCCCACTTCTGGAGGGCGCGCAGATGGTAGCTCATGGCGCTGGGGGTGAGGCCGGTCTGCGCGGCCAGTTCGGTGGCCGTCCGGCTGACCTGGGTGGAATACAGCTCTGAAATCACCTCGAGCCGGGCGGCGTGGGCCAGGGCCCGGATCGCCTTCGGGTCGGTGATTTCGACCTTCTTTTCCGGACGCTGCCGGCGCTTGGCGGCCGGGGCAGCGGACGGCTCGGCCTTCGAGGTATCTGCATTCACACCTCCAGTCTAGCTAGGCCCGCCAAACTATGAAAGGAATGCTTGACACTATGCCGCCGGCGCGATACTTTTCATTCTATGAAGCAGATATTTCATAAAATGCGGGGTGCATCCGCCAGACCGTCGCTCTGGCGCAACCGCGACTTCCTGCTCGCCAGCAGTTCCCGTTTCCTGGCCACGGCCGGCATGGGCGCCGTCGTGGTCAGCGTCATGCTGCACCTGCAGAACGTCGCGGCGGCCGGCGCGGCGGCCGCCGGGCCGTGGCTGGTGGCCGGCTACCTGCTGTGTTCGGCACTGCCGCTGGTGCTGCTGGCACCGTGGGCGGGCCGGCTGGCCGACACCCGGGATTCCCGCACGCTCGCGACGGCGGCATCCGCGGTCAGCGCCGCAGCCGTGGCGGGGATGGGCGTCAGCTTGCAGTACGTGGACAACCACATCCCGGTTTTGTTTGCCATGACCTTCGTGCTGGACGCCGCGCAGGCCGTGGCCGGCCCCACCTGGCAGGCACTGCTGCCCCGGATCGTCGGCGAGGAACGCACCCCGCGGGCGATGGGAACCATGCAGGCCACCATCATGATTGCCGGTATGGCCGGGCCGGCGGCGGGCGGCCTGCTCAGCGGCTGGGGCGGTTCGGGACTCGTGTTCGGCGTCGCGAGCGGCTGCTACCTGGCGATGGGCGCCGGCGCCCTGCTGATCCGGACCCGGCGCGGCACCGCGGCCGAACGGGCCGGCCGCCAGGCCCCCGCCCTGCTGGACGGCCTGCGGCTGATCCGCCGGGACCCCCTGGTCTGGGCCCTGGTGCTCGGCGCCCTGTTCTTCATCGTCGTGGGCGAGGCCACCAACGTGCTCGAGGTCTTCCTGGCCCGGGGTGAACTCGGTGCCACCGAGACCCAATACGGGCTGCTGGCAGCGGCCTTCGGCCTCGGTATGGCTGCAGGCGCGGCGCTGGCGGGCCGGATCACGACGCCGCCCGCCAGGCTGCGGGTGTTGCTGGCCTCCATGGTCCTGACCTCGGCGTTCCTGGCGGTGATGGCGCTGGTGCCGACCGTGGAGCTGCTCTTTGCGGCCTACACGGCGATGGGCGCGGCTTGTGGCGCCCTCAACGCGGGCTTCGGGGCCATCGCGATCCTGCGCATCCCGGAAAGCGGGCGCGGCCAGGCGATGGCGATCATCGGCGGCATGACCCGGGCGGTCTCCATCGCTGCCCTGGCGATTGGCGGCCTGCTGGGCGCGCTGCTGCCGATCCGGCTGAGTTTCCTCATCACGGGGGCCGGCGGGGTGCTGGTGGCCCTGGCCGTCACCGCCTATGTGCTGCCCCGGTTCGGCCGCGAGGGCGCGGTGCCGTCGGTGGCGTCGGCTGCGGCGCCGGCCTCAGGCGGGGAGCAGGAAGCCGTCGCGCACCAGGTTGCCGACTTCGCCGAGGAGCCCCTCGCGGAACGCCACGCCGTCGTAGCCCTCGTACCCGCCCAGCAGGGCATCCAGGGCGCCGATGATCTGCCCGACGGAGAGCTCGCCGTCGCACGCTGAGACAAAGCCGGCCAGCTCGGTGCTGAGCAGGTTGGTGCGGCGCAGTCCGGCGCCCTGGCGCAGCAGGATGACGCCGGGGTGTCCGGCGCCGGGGCGCTGGTGCCGTTCCTCGGTGACGTCGTCGGCGACCAGCAGGTGCGCGGCCGATAGCTCGTGGGAGGCCAGCCAGTCCGCGCGCTCGACGGCGGCGCCCAGGTGCGGGCCGACGGGCTGTTCGATCGGGTAGGTGATCTCCTCGAAGCGGGAGATCACCGGACGGGCGGCCGCCGCGGGGCGCCGCAGCCAGATCATCCCGAAGCCGATGCCCTCCACGTTCCGCGCGGCGAAGTCGTCCAGGTACGCGGCGTAGGAGGCCTGGTAGAGCCGGCGGTCGCGGGCCTCCGAGGCGTCCTGCAGCCAGGTCTCGGCATACTGTTCCGGGCTGACCTGCTCACGCTGGATGAACCAGACGTCCGCCTCCGGGCTGGTCCAGCTTTGCGGCCGGTCCGCCCAGGCGGCACCCGCCGGGATTTCCCAGTTGCCCAGAAGCTGGGCTGTTCCGCCGGGGGCGAGGACGGTCGGGATGTCGCGGACCAGCGAGGACACAATCTCGTCCCCCGGCAGGCCGCCGTCGCGGTAGGTGAACTGGTCCGCGGCGGTCTCCCCGGCGCCGCGCGGGGTGATCACGAAGGGCGGGTTGGAGACCACGAGCTCGAACTCCTCCCCCGCCACTGGCTCGAGCAGCGAGCCCAGCCGCAGGCTCACCCGGGCCTCCAGTTCGGTCGGGTCCAGGTGCAGCGCCGCAGCGTTGAGCAGCAGGTTGAAACGCGTGAAGGCCAGGGCCCGCTCGGAGATGTCGGTGGCGGTGACGTGTTCGGCATGGTGCAGCAGGTGGAAGGTCTGGATGCCGCAGCCGGTGCCGAGGTCCAGGGCGCGGGCCACATGTCGGCGGGCGGTGACCTGGACCAGGGTGGTGGATGCCTGCCCGATGCCCAGCACATGGTCGTGGCGCAGCACGCCCGGCCGCTGGTGCGCGGCCAGGTCGCTGGCCACCCAGAGTTCGGCGCCGCCGTTGCTGACGGTATCTTCCCCGGACGTTCCCTCCCAGCCGTAAGGGCGGAGGTCCACCTTCGCCTGGATCCGGTCGTCCCCGGACGGCTCCGCCAGACCGAGCTCCAGCAGCCCCTCGGTACGGATGCCCGGGAGGGCGGCGTCGAGGGTTCCTGTTTCCTGCGGTTCGGCCAGCAGCCAGAGCCGGACGACGGCGGCGAGCGCCGCCGTCGCTGGTGTGCTGCGGGCGGCCTCGGTGGCGATGAGGGCCGGGATGAGCTGGTCCCGGGCCAGCGCCGCGTGGGCGGCCTCGCCGAGGAGCCCGGCGACGCCGTCGACCGTGTAGCCGATCCGGCGCAGGTCCGCGGCGAGCGCCTGGAGCAACTCGGGGAAGTCGCTGCGGGGAGCGTCGGGGGTGTTACCGGCCGTGAAAAGCGTTGAAGGGGTCACCGGACAAGTTTAGGCGCGGGCTATGCAGGTCCCTGCCGGCTCCTGGCGGCCCTTGCCGCGGAATCGTTTCCGGGCTAGAGGTGTTTGCGCGCGTAGGCCTGCAGTGCGTCCCGCACGAAGGCCGCCCCGGCCGCCCCGCCGTAGTTGGCGGAGAAGCGCGGATCCGCCACGTACATGTCGCCCAGGCCGGTCACGTACTCCTTCACGCTCCCGCCGGCTGCGGCAGGGGTCCCCGGAGTGCCGCTGAGCCACTCGACCTGGCGCCGGGCCAGGTCCTGCGCTTCCGGACCGTCCGGGGCGGTCCCAGATTCCGCGGCCGCGGTCCAGTCGTCGCCGAGTTGCTTGGAGGCCCGCTTCCAGGTTTCCTTGTCGGCGGCACCCAGGCCGCGCCACCATGCGTCGCCCTGCGCGTACGCGTCCTTGCCCCATCGCTCCTGTACCTCCTGCTGGTAACGGGTGTGGTCGAAGCCGTCGAACATTTTCTCTGCCATGATTTCCCTTCCTGCCTGCACTGCCTCGATGGTGTGCTGGACCGACGCGATCTGCCGGGCCAGCCTGTCCTGTTCCTGCCGCAGCCACGCCAAGTGGCCGGCCAGCGCACGCTCCGCAGGCCGTTCGTGGGCGAGGACCTCGGCGATCGCCGGCAGGCCCAGGCCCAGCTCGCGCAGGAGCAGGATGCGCTGGAGCCGGAGCAGCGCGGCCTGGTCGTAGTACCGGTAGCCGTTCTCCCCGGTGCGGCTTGGCTTGAGCAGCCCAACGCCGTCGTAGTGGCGAAGGGTCCGGCTTGTGGTGCCGGCAAGCTTGGCGATCTGCTGCACTGACCACTCCACAGCCCGCTCCACGACGACTCCTCCCGCATCCCGGTCTTTCCGGGCCGCTACTGCGAGCCTAAATCTTGACGTTGCGTCAAGGTCAAGCCCTGCCGGTTTGGCCGGCCGGCCGGTGTGCAGGCGGGTGTGCCGGCAGGTGGGCCGGTTTGCCGGACTCGGCCCAGGCGTACCATTGAGCCATGCACAAGCAGCAGCGATTTATCAGCCCTCGGCCGCTTACCGGCCGCACGGGCTTCCTGACGCGCGCCTAACTGCGGCCGCCGGGGTCCGTCCGGCGCAGCGGCTGAGGGTGACTTTCCCTCCCCGCCGCTGAAAACCAAGGACCCCGCCATGAAGACCTACCTTTCCCTGCCCGAACTGAACTCCGCCCTCGCCGTGCGCGACTTATCTGATCCGGCCGCCGGACCGCACGCCGTCCAACTGCTGCTGGCCGAAGTGGTGGCCGGTCTGGAACGGCTCTGGGACATTCCAGCCACGACGCACCGCCAGAACCCCCTCGTGGCCACCGCGGACAACTATGACCGCCTGGGCTACTCGGGCGACGACGTCACCCGGGACTCGCGCTATTCCCGCCACGTCAGCCCCACCGTGATGCTCCGCAGCCACACCTCGGCCGGGATCCCCGCCCTGCTGGACACGCTCCGCGGAGAGACCGGCCACTACGACCGGCTCCACGTGCTGCCGGGCCTGGTTTACCGGCGCGATGCCGTGGACCGGACCCACGTCGGCACGCCGCACCAGGTGGATCTGTGGCGGCTCAAGGCCCGCGGCCTGCTGGGCCCGGCAGAGCTGCATGCCATGATGGCCGCGGTGGTGGAAGCCGTGCTGCCGGCCGCCGAGTATCCGGACGTGCAGTGGCGCGCCACGCCGGCGGAACACAGCTATACGGCGATGGGGCAGCAGCTGGACGTGCTGGTGACCCGGCCCGACGGCACCCGGGAGTGGCTGGAACTGGCCGAGTGCGGGCTTGTGGCCGCGCGGGTGCTGCGCGGCTCCGGGCTGGATTCCCGACGCTGGGCCGGGCTGGCCCTGGGCTTGGGGCTGGACCGGGCGCTGATGCTGCGCAAGGGCATCCAGGACATCCGGCTCCTTCGCTCGGAACATCCGGAGGTGCAGTCGCAGTTGCAGGACCTCCGGCTGTACCGGCCGGTATCCGCCATGCCGGAGATCCGGCGCGACCTGTCCCTGGTCCTGGACGCGGTCGAGGAGGCCGACGGCGAGCTGCTGGGCGACCTGGCACGCACCGCCCTCGGCGCGGACGCCGAGCTCGTGGCTGCGCTGGAGATCCGGGCCGTGACGCCGGCCACGGAGCTTCCGCAGGCCGCCGTCGAACGCCTCCGGCTGGCACCGGGCCAGGTGAACGTCCTCGTCCGGCTGGTCCTGCAGCCGCTGGACCGGACCCTGACGGATGCGGAGGCGAACCGGCTGCGGGACCGGATCTATCTGACCCTGCACCGCGGCCGGGTGCTGGAGCTGATCGCCGGCTAGCGTGACCGGGCACGGGCGGGGAGGGGCGCTGGAGCCGGTAAGTTGGAGGCATGCTTTTCGCTCCCCCTCTGACGCGCCGCCCCCGAGCCGTCCGGCGTGCCCTCGCGGCGGCGGCCGGTGCCGCCGTTGTACTCGGCGCCTCGGCGTGCTCCCCCGCCGGTTCAATCGAATCCGCCAATGTGGACAGCTGGAAGGCCACCGCCCTGCCGTCTGCCAGCGGGATCGTCCTGGCGGACGCGGGCAAGATCCTGAACCGGGATCCGATCGCCAAAGATGCCACCGTACCGGCGGGCAGCTACACCCTGACGATGAGCTGCGACGGCGGCGGCAAGGAATTCTTCGACGTCTCCCTCGACGGCAACCGGCTCGCGGAGGCCGGGGCCGCCTGCAACGGGAGCCGGGAAACCGCCAGGATCAAGGTGCCCGCAGCCGGCCGGTTGACGATCAGCGCGTCCAGCGTGGACGCCCCGCTCATCTTTGCCTACCAGCTGGTGCCCGCCAACTGACGGGCCCATCGGCTCTGGTCCGGCGCCGCGGCCGGGCTTAAAGTCGGAGTATGCCCACCGCGCAGGCACCACGGCTGCATCGGTCGCGCGGCGCGGTCGCCGCCGCCGCGCTGGCCGTTGCCTTGGCCTGCGGACTGTCAGCTTGCGAGTATGAGTACGACGACGGCCTGTCCGCCGACGACACACCGTCCCCGTCGGTGACGTATACGGACGCAGCGCTCCCCCAGGATCCCGGTATGAACCGGCCGGTGACCGGGGCGGACCTGAACCACTGGGTGGCGGAAGTGTTGCCGGAGCTCCAAGGCCAGGTCTTTCATACCGGCTACGGCCTGCTGGACGCCGGGGCGACGCGGAATGAAACCACCACGCAATTGCCCAGCGGAACCTACGCCTTAACGCTGGTCTGCCGAAGCACCAGGCGCGTGTCCTTCACCATCCGGGACAAAGAAAACATCCTGGTGGACCTGAGCCTGCGGTGCGGCACCTCGCGGGTCAACGTGGTGCAGCTGGCCGCGGACACCGTCCTGACGGTCCGGGTCGAGTCGCTGGCGCCGGCGAACTTCGCCTACCGCGTTAGCCGCCTCTGAGTCCTTGGCGGCCGCTGCGCAGGCGACTAGGTCGCAGCCGGGCTCTGCGCAGTTTTGCTCTGCTCTCGGGGCTCAGGCGGTGCAGCCGTGGGGCAGCCGTCGGGGCAGCGCAACGTCGCGGGGTCCGAGGCGCAGTCGGCGCAATACAGGGTCAGCGTCCGGCAACTCGGGTTGGAGCAGTTCTCAAACTTGCTCGTGGGGGCTTCGCAGCGGACGCACTGGCCGATCGTTTTCGCATCTTCACTGAACTCGAGGTGCATGCGCTTGTCGAACACGTAAAGCGATCCCTCCCAGAGCCCCTGGTCCTTGAACGCCTCGCCGTAGCGGACGATGCCGCCGTCGAGCTGGTAAACCTCTTTGAAGCCGCGGTTGACCATCAGGCTGGAGAGGACCTCGCAGCGGATGCCGCCGGTGCAGTAGGTAACGACGGGCTTGTCTTTGAGGGCGTCGTACTTGCCCGAGTCGAGTTCCCTGATGAAATCGTGGGTGGTGGCAACGTCGGGGACGACAGCGTCCTTGAACCTGCCGATCTGCGCCTCGAAGCCGTTGCGCCCGTCGAAGAACACCACTTCGTCACCGGCCTGCTTCTTCTCCTCCACGAGCCGGTGCAGTTCTTCCGGTGCAAGGTGGGTGCCGCCGCCGACGACGCCGTTTTCGTCTACCTTGAGCTCGCCCGGGGCGCCGAAGGAGACAATCTCTTCCCGCACCTTGACGCTGAGCCGGGGGAAGTCCTCGGCCCCGCCGTCGGACCATTTCACGTCGACGCCGCGGAAGCCTTTGTATTCGCGGGTCGTCTTGACGTACTGCTTGACGGCTCCGATCTCGCCGCCGACGGTCGCGTTGATGCCGTCCTTGGAGATGATGATCCGGCCGGTCAGCCCGAGTTTCTCGCAGAGGGCGCGCTGCCAGAGCCGGACCGCTTCCGGGTCCGCGATCGGGGTAAAGCCGTAAAAGAGCACAATTCGATTCACGTATTTAAGCGTACTGGGCAGGGCAAAACGCAGTGCCGGGCCGGGCACGGACCAAGCGGCCGCGCAGTCCGCCGCCCAGTCCGCTGTCGCAGCATGGGGGCTGCCGGCGCGGCCCACCGGCGCCGCGCCGGGGGGCCTCCGGCGCGGCCCGCGGGGCGCTCTCCTCCCACGGCGGCTGCCCTCTCCCGGCCGATTGGGGTCACAATTGCGTAAGCAAGGGCCCTCACCGAACCCGGCCCCTGTTGCTTGTGCCGGGGCTGGAATACTCTCATCTCATGAGTCTTGACGCCATGGTTGAAGACACCACCCACCTCCTTGAGGTCTGGGTTGCCGGGTGGGCCGGTTGCCGGGGGTATGAGACGCGCAGGGAGGGCCGCTTCCCTGCCGTACTGAGAGCGGACACCACCCACGAATGGGAATATTTCGCCCATGATCCCTCAGACTCGGAGTTCGCTGACCTGGCCGCCAAGACCGCCGAGGTCCCGGCCCGGATCCTCACGATCCTCACGAACAATGTGCCTCGCTACACCTCCCTGGCCGCGCAGCACCGGCTGAACGTCACCTCTGCGTCGCAGACCATGATGATCGTGGACATGGAGACCCAGGACTCCGAGGATCCCTGGCTTCCGGACGACGACCTCAGGTGGGTGCCGTCGACAGCGGGCGGGGTACATCACGCCGTCGTCTATGCCGGCGATGAGGTCGCTGCCAGCGGACGGGTGTTCGTCGCCGACCACACCGCCGTCTTTGACAAGATCGTGACGGAGCCTGGGTTCCAGCGCCGGGGGCTCGGCAGCTTCATCATGCGGGCCCTGGCCGCGCAGGCGTTCGAGCACGACGTCGAAAGCGGGCTCCTGCTGGCCTCGCTGGACGGCCAGCAGCTGTACTCACATCTCGGCTGGAGCACGGTGTGCCACGTCCTGATGCTCTCTTCATCGGACGAGGGTGCCGACCTCTCCGTGGAGTGAGGCGGAGTCCTGCCCGGGAAGCGGGTCCGGGCGGCGGGCGGATCCTGCCGGGCGATTTGAGCCCGGGTGAAACAATGTTGGAGTGAATCCACATGAGTCCCTGATTCCGTTGCTGGGCCGCGGCCCGGACCCGGAGCAGCTGCGCCATGTGCGGACGATCCCGGCCCGGAAGGCCGTCAACGAGCCGTGGCCGGAGTGGGTCCACCCCGATCTCGTGGAGGCGTACGGCTCCCTCGGCATCCACGAGCCCTACCGCCACCAGGTCCAGGCGGCCGATCTGGCCCACGCGGGCGAACACGTGGTCATCGCGACAGGCACGGCCTCCGGCAAGTCCCTTGCCTACCAGTTGCCGGCGTTGGATGCGGTCCACCGTTCCGAACTGCGTGTCCTGGCCGACCCGGGCAAGATCCACGACGACGGCGCCGTGGCCCTCTACCTTTCCCCCACCAAGGCTCTGGCGGCCGACCAACTGGCCGCCATCCGCTCGCTCCGGCTTCCCACCGTCCGCGCCGAAACCTACGACGGCGACACCGACCCCGCCTCCCGCCGCTGGATCCGGGACCACGCCAACGTAATCCTGGCCAATCCGGACATGCTGCACTTCGGGATCCTGCCGAACCACGCCTGGTGGGCGCGGTTCTTCCGCCGGCTGCGCTACGTGATTGTGGACGAGGCGCACAGCTACCGCGGCGTCTTCGGCTCGCACGTGGCCAACCTGATGCGCCGGCTGCGGCGGATCTGCGCCTACTACAGTCCCGGCGCCGACCATCCCGGTCCCGTGTTCATCGCCGCCTCGGCCACAGCGTCCGACCCCGGGACGTCCTTCGGCCGTCTCATCGGCGCTCCGGTCCGGGCAGTGTCCGAGGACTGCTCGCCGCATGGTGCCACCACGGTGGCATTCTGGGAGCCGGCCCTGACGGAGTTACGCGGCGAGAACGGCGCCAAGGAGCGCCGTACCGCCGTGGCCGAAACCTCGGACCTGCTGGCGAACCTGGTCTCCTCCCGGATCCGGACGATCGCCTTCATCAAGTCCCGGCGCGGGGCCGAGACGATCGCCTCCATCACCAGGCGCCTCCTCGACGAAGTGGACCCCAGCCTGCCGCAACGGGTGGCGGCCTACCGCTCCGGGTACCTGCCGGAGGAGCGGCGGGCGTTGGAAAAGGCGCTGCGCTCCGGCGAGCTGTTGGGCGTTTCCAGCACGTCGGCGCTGGAACTGGGCATCGACATCTCGGGCCTGGACGCGGTCCTGGTCGCCGGCTGGCCGGGAACCCGGGCGTCGCTGTTTCAGCAGATCGGCCGGGCGGGCCGCGCCGGACAGGACGCCATCGCCGCGTTCGTCGCCAGTGACGATCCGCTCGACACGTATCTGGTGAACCACCCCGAGGCGATCTTCGACGTATCGGTGGAGGCCACAGTCTTCGACCCCTCGAATCCGTACGTGCTGGGACCCCACCTGTGCGCAGCCGCGGCAGAGCTTCCGCTGGGGTACGCGGAGCTTGAGTTGTTCGGCCCGACCGCCGAGAAACTGCTGGACCAGCTGGTCGCCCAGGGCTATCTCCGCAAGCGTCCGGCGGGCTGGTTCTGGACGCACCCGCAGAGCGCCGCCGCGATGGTGAACCTGCGGGCCGACGGCGGCGGACCGGTGAGCATTGTGGATGCCGACACCGGTTCCTTGCTCGGCACCATGGATTCACCCCAGACGCACTATCAGGCGCACACCGGCGCGATTTATGTGCATCAGGGCGAGAGCTATGTGGTCGAGGACCTGAACGAAGGCGAGCACTGCGTCGTGGTGCGGCGCGCCAACCCCGACTACTACACGACGGCGCGCGACGTGACCCAGATTGAGGTCCTGGAGACGCTCCGCACCACGCAGTGGGGCGACGTAGCGGTGCATTTCGGCGATGTGAAAGTGACGACACAGGTGGTCTCCTTCCAGCGCAAGGCGCTGATTTCCAACGAGATCCTCGGCGAGGAGCCGCTGCAGCTGGGCGCCCGGGACCTGTTCACCAAGGCGGTCTGGTTCGTGATGGACAACCGCTCCCTCACGGGCGCGGGGCTGATCGAAGCGCAGTTCCCGGGCGCGTTGCACGCGGCCGAGCACGCGGCCATCGGACTGCTGCCGCTGGTGGCGTCCAGCGACCGGTGGGACATCGGCGGGGTGTCCACGGCCATCCACGCCGACACCGGAGTCCCCACGATTTTTGTGTACGACGGCCACCCCGGCGGAGCCGGCTTCGCCGAGCGCGGCTACAACAAGGCCAGGGTGTGGCTCTCCGCGACGCGCGACGCGATCAGGGCCTGCGAATGCGAGTCGGGCTGCCCGTCCTGCGTTCAGTCGCCCAAATGCGGCAACAAGAACAATCCGCTGGACAAGGATGCCGCCGTCACGCTGATCGAGATGCTGTTGACTGACGCCACGGACGTCATGGGCGGCCCCGCCGGGGAGGACGTGACCCCGTCCGCCGGGGCACCCGGTCAGGTGACGACCCCGGCCGGGTAGTCCGGGAGGGACTGATAGGCCGGCGTCCGGCTAGCCCGTGCCCGTCGGCGGCGGCGGCGGACGGCCAGGCCCGGGCGGCCCGGCGTCCACGGACGGCGGCGGTCCCGCCCGGGCGAGCCCCGAAGCCGGACCGAACATGCTTCGGAGGGGCAGCTCTGTCCGAACCTGGACGATGTCACCGACAGCCACGGAACAGCCCACCAGCCGTGCGCCATGCCGGCCAGCGACCTCAGAGGCGACGGCACACGGCTCGCCGGCGGTCAGTCCGCGGGCGGCGTCCGCAGCCGCCAGCGCCGCCAGGTCCGCAGCTGCGGCGGCCTTCGAGGCCATCACCGCGGCCTGGGCCAGCAGGACGACCCCGGTCAGCGCCAAGAGCAGCACCAGCCCGAGGCCGGTCGCGAGGACCGTGCCCGCTCCGAGCTCGGGGTTCCGGGCCAGGGCCCGCGCATCACGCGTCCCGGCTCAGGACCAGGGGCATCTTCGCTGGCGCGGAAAGTGCCGGGGCGCCCGCGGATTCACGCCGCGCCCAGGCCCTCGCCGTGAGCGTCCACGGGATCAGTGGACCCGCTGCCCCGCTCACGGTCCCGGACACCGTAACGCTGAGCCAGACGCCGTCGGCGGTCACGGTTGCCCGCGCCGAATCCCCGGCGAGCTGCCGGACGATGCCGCCGACGGCGGCCGCGTCTTCGCCGCGGGCCAGCGCCCGGGCGCCGGCCCGGGCCGCCTCTTCGAGCCGGAGTTGTGTCAGCCCGGCGGCCGACCCGGCCAGCAACAGGCCAAGGACCAGGAGTACGGCCGGCAACGCGACGGCGAACTCGGCCGTCACGGCGCCCCGGGTCGCCTCCGAGGCCGGCGGCGCCCCGTTCACGGCAGGGCGAGGGCTGTGCGGATAAGGTTCAGCAGGAACCCCCGGACCTCTTCGCTGCGCATGATCAGCACAAGCAGGCCCGCGAATCCTACGGCCGCCAGCGTGGCGATCGCGTATTCGGCGGTCGCCATCCCCGCTTCGGAGCGGAGGAGTTTCCGCTGCCGGCGCTCCGGCCTCGGGAAGACCTGCACCGGACGGGCTTGCCTTGCGCCCGGATAGATTTCGCGTACTTCGGCGGTTTCGGTCCCGACGGGCGCGTGGTCGGGGCCGTCCGGGGCGTTGCGGTGGAAAGTCATGAGCGTTCCTCTCGGGAGATTCCGGCGCAGTCACCGGCTCATTCCAATCTCCGTCGTCCGTTCCCTGAAGGTAAGGGCGCTGCTCCGCCAAGTGGATAAGTTCGGCTGTGGAGGAGGAGTCCCGGCACACCGGCCAAGTTCCGGCAGCGGGCAGGCCGCCCGACGCCGGTCATGTGCCCGGGGGCAGCAGCGCGAGCAGCACCGGCACAATACCCAGGCAGACGAAGGCGGGCAGCGAGCAGAGTCCCAGCGGGATGACGAGCTTCACGCCCAGCACGGCGGCTCGCCGCTCCGCCTCCCGGAACTGCTCGCGGCGCAGCCGGGAGGCCTCCGCGTACAGGATGGCCGATGACGGAACGCCGGTCAGTGCCGCAAAACCCAGGGCCTCGCGGAGCGCCAGCACCGGGGCGGGAGCGCTGCGGGAGCCCCGCCAGGCGGTCTCCCAGTCGGCGCCGATCGCAAGGGCGGACACGACCGGCCCCAGCGGGCGGCTGATCTCTGGCTCGGCGTGCGCGGCGATCAGTTCAAGCGAGCGGCCAAGCCCGGATCCGGCGTCCAGCATGGCGCCGATCAGTTCCAGCATCAGGACGGGATCCCGGAGTCCGCGGTTCCGGGCCGCCTGGTCATCGCGGCCCCCCTTGACGCCGCCGGTTGCCCCGCCAGACCGGTGCGCGCCCCGCTCCCTCCAACGCCGGGCCGACCGCCGCTGGTCCGCGCCCGCCACGACCAGAGCCGCGGCCAGCAGCGCGGCCACCGCGAGGCCACCCGGCGGGGTCACGGCTGCCGCCCGGCCGCGGCCCGGACGAGGCGGGCGGACCAGAACCGGCCAGAGGCGGTGAGTGCGAGCCCCGCGATAAGCGCCGTCATGCCCCAGGGACTGCCGAGGAGGATGGCCCAGGGTTCCACACCAAGCAATAGCCCGACCCCGAGCCCCAGGAAAGGCAGCCAGGTCAGGATCCGGGCCGTAGCTTTGGGCCCGGCGAGCGCGGTCTCCCGGGCGGCCCGGGCGTCGCCCTCAGATTCCAGGTGGGCGGCGAAGCGCGTCAGGACGTCGGCGAGCGGGCAGCCACTGGCATCGGCCACGTCGAAGCACGCGGCAAGGTCCATCCAGACCGCCTGTTCCCCGCGGTCCGAACCCCGGGGTGCGGACCGGCCGCGTTCCGGGGAGGCTCGGGCTCGGATGGCTGCGGCCACCGGCAACCCCCGCAGGGCCGCAGCCCGGGCAGCGGCCAGGATCTCTCGGGACGTCGCACCCAGCGCACCGGAGCGGCCCGCCGTTCCGTCGTGCCGCCCCGGGCTGTCCGGCGGTTGCAGCGCAGACGCCGGGTCCCCGTAGAGCTGCCAGAGGTCCTCCCACATCCGGGCAGGCGTCCGGCCGCCCTTCAACAGTGCGGCCAGCTGTTGCACAAGCACGGTCAGGGGAACCTCCGATGCGGCCGCACCCCTGCCCCGGCGCGGAAAGCGGCCCCGCCAGCGGCGCAGGCGGGCCGCGAGCACTTCCGGCAGATGCCTGCCCGACGGAACAGAGAGGACCTTCCGAAGGCGCCGGCCCGGGCCGGCCGACGGCGCGAGGAGCAGGCAAAGCGCCAGCGCCAGGATCCCGGTGAGCGCGGCAGTCATGGCAGCCTGGAGGCCACGGCGGGGCGGACGGTTCCGGCGTGGTCAATACTGCCGGGAGCGGCAAGCGGGTCCATGCCGAGGCGGGCCGCCAGCTCCGGCCAGGCGGGACCGGGGAGGACCGCGCCGTCGACGGTTTCCAGGGCCAGCGAGACGGCCAGACCGGACCCGTTTTCCCCGACCAGCCCGACGGAAGCCACCTGCCGGCCCTGACGGGTCCGTTCCAGGTGGACAACCGCGTCTAGGGCGCTGGCCGCCTGGAGCCGGACGGCGTCGGGTCCCATGCCCGCGAGCGCGCCGAGCGCCGTCAGTCGGGCCGGGACCGCGGCGGCCGTATTGGCATGGATGGTGCCGCCGGCGCCGGTGTGCCCCGTGTTCATCGCGGAGAGCAGTTCCCGGACCTCCGCACCGCGGCACTCCCCTACCACCAGCCGGTCGGGACGCATCCGCAGGGCCTGCCGGACCAGTTCGCCGAGATCGACGGCGCCGCCGCCCTCAAGATTGCTGTGGCGCGATTCCAACGACACCACGTGGGGATGGACGGGGTTCAGCTCCGCGGCGTCCTCGATCAGGACGAGTCGCTCACCGGGCCGGCACAGGCCAAGGAGCGTGGCGAGCAGCGTCGTCTTTCCCGACCCCGTCGCGCCGCTGACCAGGAAGCTCAGCCGGCACGCCACCATCCGTTCCAGCACCTCCCGCATGAGGGGGCCGAACATGCCGGCCCGGCCGAGCTCGTCCAGGGAGAAGACCGACTCGCGCCGGATCCGCACGCTCAGCAGCGTTCCGGCCGTGGAGATCGGCGGTAGCACCGCGTGGACCCGATAGCCGCCCTCGAGCCTGACATCCATGCAGGGCGAACCGTCGTCCAGTCGGCGCCCGCCGGCGGCCACCAGCCGGGCGGCCAGCGCGCGGACCTCGGCCTCACCGGCGAAGGTTACCGGGGCGCGTTCGAGCCCGCGGCCCCGGTCCAGCCACACCGAGGCCGGGCCATTGACGAAGATATCCGTCACGAGCGGGTCACGGGTCAGCGGCTGTAGCGGTCCCAGCCCGTTCAGTTCGGCGCTGATGCTTTCGACGGCGGCCAGCGCCCCGGCGGTGCCGAGGAGCTTGCCGCTGGCCTGCACGGCCGCGGCCACGCGGGAGGGCGTGACCGGGCCTGCGTCGGCCATGACCGATTCGCGGACCGCTTCCAACAGCCGCGCATCCACCCGCCGCTGGGGGCCGCGCAGCTGCCTGCGGGACGGGGGCCCGGCCGGGCCGGCTGGACCGGCCGGACCAACCGCGTCCGGCGGATCTGCTGCCGCATGCGAACTCATGGGTAGCGGTCCCCGTCGAGATCGAGGACGGCGTCGGTGAAGCGCTGCACGCCGCGCCGTCCCCCTGCGTCCAGCAGGCGCCCGAGTTCCGTGGCGTCCGCGGTTCCGCGGACCTCGGGCATGATGGCCTGCACGGGGAGCCCCACGGCTTCGGAAATGAGCTGGAGGTCCAGGGTGGTCCTTGGTCTCGCCCGGACCACAAGCGCGGTATCCACCGGCGGAAGTTCGTGGACCAGGCGGGTGGACGCCACCGCGGCCCGGAGCTGGGCCGGCAGCACGATGAGAACCCGGTCGCATTCCCACGCGAAGGTGCGCAGCGCCTCCCGTCCGCGGCCGATGTCCAGCAGGACAAGCTCGTAGCACCGCCGCGCCGCATCGAGCACTCCGGCCACCGCAGCGGGGTCGATGCCCCCGGGCCGCTCCCGGTTGCCCGGCCACGACAGGAAGGAGAAACCGCCCGCCTCCGGCAGCGCCTCGTGGAGCTGACCCGGGTCTATGCTGCCGCTGGCCTCGGCGAAGTCGGGCCAGCGGAGACCGGGGGCGTCCTCGGCGGCAAGAGCCAGTTCGAGGCCGCCGCCCCAGGGATCCCCGTCGATCAGGAGCACCCGGGCGCCGAGGCCCGCCGCGGCCTGGGCCAGCCAGATCGCGGCCGTCGTGGCGCCGGCGCCCCCGCAGCCGCCGGTTACGCCGAGGACGTGGCCGCCCGGATCGGGGACCTGCGAGCGGCTCAGGTATTCCGCCAGCCACGGGCCGCCCTCGGGAAGCACAGCCACGCGGTCGGCCCCCATCACGGCGGCCAGCTGCCAGAGGCTGTCTCCTTCGCCGCTCAGGCCCACGAGCACGGCAGGGGCGCGGTGCCGGACCGGCAGTTCGCGTACATCGCTGCCGACCAGCACCGCGACAGCCGAGTCCCAGTACGGGGCCGCCTCCGTGGCGTCCCGTGCGCGGCTCAGCTGGCGCCCGGCGGCGGCGACGATGCGCTCCACCTCGCCGCGCAGAACCTCGGATCCGGTGATGAGGAGCGTCTCCGCCGCCCGGTCCGGAAGCCAGGCAGCAGGCGGGGCCCCGGACACGGGTTGGATTCCGGGCTGGGGCGTCACGGGCTCGGGTAGCTGGTGCCTGCTCATGCCACCACTGTGGGCGCCCCGGGCGCGGGACAAAACCGCCGTCGCCGGCTATGTGGAAAAGCGGCGCGGAAAGCGCCGAGGAAAACCCCGGATTCAGGCACCTGGCGGCGGCGGGTCTGGGCGGTGGCCGTCGCGGACGTACCGGCAGGGCAGAATTGAGCCTATGCACCTGCTGCTCGCCGCCCACGCCGACGGCGCAGCCCTACAACGGCTCACACCGGCGGGCGCCCCTGATCCCGCCATGCCCGAGCCGCGACTGGTCGCCACCAGCGAGCTTCCGGGCGTCGTGCGCGAGCTGGAACAGCAGCGTCCGCGCTGGATCTGGCACCGCACGCAGGACTGGTACCCGGCTCTGCTGGCCGCCGGCGTCGAACTGGAACGCTGCTACGACCTGGTCCTGTGCGGCGCCATCCTGGCCCACTCGGAGTTCACCGCGCACACGGCGTACGCCCGGAACGCGGAGAAGCTGACCCAGGACGACGACGTCCAGCAGCCGCCACGGGCACTGCAGCCCCCTCCCCCGCCCGCGGACCAGGGCGCCCTCTTTGATGACCCCGGGCTGCGCGCCGCGCCGAGGCACTCCCCCGAGGAGCTCCGCGCCGAGTACGCCGCGCAGCAGGAATCCCTGGCCGGAGTCGCCCCCGACGGCGACCGCCGCAAGCAGCGGCTCCAGCTCCTGCTCGCCGCGGAGTCCGCCGGCGCCATGATCGCCGCCGAAATGCAGCACACCGGAGTGCCCTGGCGCGAAGAGCTGCACGAGCGGATCCTCGCCGACTACCTCGGCCCGCGCCCGCCCCAAGGCCACCGGCCGGCCAAGCTGGAGGCGCTCAACACCGAACTCCGCAGCCTGCTGCACTCCCCGGCGCTGAACCCGGATTCGCCGCAGGAACTGATGCGCGCCCTGCACCGGAACGGCATCGAGGTGAAGAGCACGCGGCAGTGGGAGCTGAAGGAATCCAGCCACCCGGCGATCGAACCGCTGCTGGCCTACAAGAAGCTGGCCCGTCTCCACGCCGCCAACGGCTGGGCCTGGCTGGACGCCTGGGTCAAGGACGGCCGCTTCCAGCCCGAATACGTGGTGGGCGGCGTGGTGTCCGGGCGCTGGGCCTCGCGCGGCGGCGGCGCCCTGCAGATCCCCCGGCAGATCCGCGGCGCGGTGCACGCCGACCCGGGCCACAAACTGATCGTCGCCGACGCCTCCCAGCTTGAGCCGCGCGTGCTGGTGGCGCTGGCCCAGGACTCCAGGATGGCCGAGGCCGCCCGCGACAAGGACCTCTACGCCGGCATCGCCGCGCAGGGTTTCGGCGGCGACCGGGCCAAGGCCAAGATCGCCCTGCTCGGCGCCATTTACGGCGCCACCACAGGCGAATCCGGGCGGCTGATGCCGCAGCTGGCGCGCACCTACCCGCGCGCCGTCGGCTTCGTGGAACAGGCCGCCCGCGACGGCGAGGCGGGCAAGACGGTCACCTCCCGGCTCGGCCGCAGCAGCCCGCCGCCCTCGGATCGGTGGCTGCGCAGCCAGCAATCCGCCACCGCCGAGGAACAACGCCGGGCCGAGTCCCTGGCCCGTTCGCGCGGGCGGTTCACCCGGAACTTCGTGGTGCAGGGTTCCGCCGCCGACTGGGCCGCCTGCTGGCTGGCGGAACTGCGACGCCGGCTCCGGACCCTGCGCGCCGGCGGCACCCCCGCCGGGGAACTGGTCTTCTTCCTGCACGACGAGGTCATGGTGCACTGCCCCGCCGACGCCGTCGATGCCAGCATCCGGGCCATCGAGGAATCCGCGGCCGCCGCCAAGGAGCTGCTGTTCGGCAGGATTCCGGTGGAATTCCCGGTGAGCATCGCCGTCGTCGACTCCTACGACAACGCCAAATAGGCGGCAAATCCCCCGCCCGGGGCGGGCTGGACACCCGGGGTAACGTACCCGCCAGTAGCGTTGCGCCCGCTCTATGAGCCCCGTTACGCTCAAAAAAGGGCCGGCGGTGATCGCATCATCCGCCGGCGCAAACGCAATAAGGCAAGGAACCGGGGAGGCAGCAGAGTGGCTGGCGTATTCGAGATTGCAGCGGCCGGAGAAGAGTCGTACTTTTTCAAGCTGACGGCACCGGACGGGACAGTTGTGGCTGTTTCACCGCTTTTCAGCACCATCAAGGGGGCAGCCGCGGGCATCACCGCGGTGCGCGAGAACGCCGCCACCGGCCTGGTCGTGGACCACTCCTCCGCCGCCAAGCCAGCCAAGCCAGCCAGACCGGCCAGTTCGGCGCCGCTGCCCGACGCGCTCGTGACGTCGCGGTAAGGCGCCTGGCGTCCGCTTCCTACGGCTAGACGTCGATTCCGTGGAGGCGGTTGCGGTCCCAGGGGACGGCCCAGCCTAACTGGTCGAACAACTGGTTGAGGATCATCCCGGTGAAGCCCCACACCACCACGCCGTTGACGGTGAAAGCCGGACTCTGGAACGTCTGGCCGGCCCGGCTGACGGTCGCCATGACCCGGTTGTCGGGGTCGAGCAGGTCCCGGACCGGCACCCGGAACACCTGGGCGGATTCGCCGTAGTCCACCACCCGGACAGGTGACTGCGACGCCCACCAGCCCAGGACAGGGGTGACCAGGAAATTCCCGCGCGGCAGCGCCAGTTCGGGCATGACGCCGAGGACCTCCACACCGCTCGGATCCAGGCCGGTTTCCTCTTCGGCCTCGCGCAGGGCTGCCTCGATGACGGTTTCGCCGGCGTCGATGCCGCCGCCGGGAAAGGCGACCTGCCCGGGGTGGTCGTCCAGGGTCTGCGCGCGCTGGAGCAGCAACACATCCAGGTCCGCCGGTGCCAGCAGCTTCACCGACGTCGCGGGCACATCATCGAGGGACCCGAACAGCATCAACACGGCCGCGCGGCGCACGCGTTCGCCCGGCTCCACCGCCAGTTCGCGCCAGCGAGGGTCCGGAGACGGCGCAGTTCCGGCCTCCACCGCGGCCACGAGGTCAACCAGGTCCTGGCGGGCGGTCACCGCGGCCTCCGCTGCGATTCCATCCGGATTTCGGCAGCACGGTGGGTTTCCGCCAGCAGCTTCGCCAACAGGTCCTCCTGCCCAGGGGCCAGCTCGTATTTAAGCAGCTTCCTGGCCTTCTCCGGGTCGGTCTCGCCCTCACCGTAGCTGGGGCACCAGTTCGCCACCGCGCAGGCGCCGCAGGCCGGCTTCCGGGAATGGCAGACGCGCCGGCCGTGGAACACCACGCGGTGCGAGAGCATGGTCCAGTCCCTCGGCTCAAACAGCTCGGCGACATCGGACTCGATCCGGACCGGATCGTCCGACTCCGTCCAGCCGAAGCGGCGGGCCAGCCGGCCGAAATGCGTGTCCACCGTAATGCCCGGGATGCCGAACGCGTTGCCCAGGACGACGTTTGCGGTCTTCCGGCCGACGCCGGGCAGCTTCACCAGGTCCTCCAACCGGCCCGGCACCTCGCCGTCGTAGTCGTCGACAAGCTTCGTGCACAGCGCCATCAGGTTCCGTGCCTTGGACCGGAAGAACCCGGTGGGTTTGATGATGGCCTCGAGTTCGGCAGGCTCGGCTTCGGCCATGCTGCGGGCGTCCGGGTAGCGGGCGAACAGCAGCGGCGTGATCTGGTTGACCAGCACGTCCGTGGTCTGGGCCGAGAGCACGGTGGCCACCACCAGCTCGAACGGGCTGCGGAAGTCCAGCTCCGCATGCGCGTAGGGGTACTGCTCGGCCAGCGCTTTGTTGATCCGGCGGGCCCGGCGTTTGAGCCCCAGCAGCGTCTCTCCGGCAGCCCAGCGGCGCGATTTCGCACTGCCGGGCTTTGCGCCGGTCAACGCCGCGCCGCCGGGCTGCGCGCTTCCTGGCCCGACGCTCCCGGATTCGGTGGCCATGGTCCGGCTAGCCGCGTTCGATGTTGCTCAGGTCCCGCAACACGCCGACGCGGCCGTCCGTGTGCTGGACCAGGAACTCGTGGCCGCGGTCTTCAAGGGCCAGCACCCAGCCGCCGGGCTCGACGACGAACGCCGGCGCGCCGGTGTGCTCGTCCACGGCGGTGCGGGGCTGGGCGACGGCGAACCAGAACGCCTCGTAGGCGGGCTGGTGGGCCTCGGTCTCCGGACGGCTCGCCGGATCCACGGTGGCGCCGATCGGTTCCTGCGAACGGACCTGGGGCGTGAGCGCGGTGGGGGCATCGTGGCTTGCTGCAGCCGGTGCTGCCGCCGCCGGGACCGCGGCCGCCTGGGTTTCCTCCAGGCCGGAGTGCTGCTCCGACGGGGCGACCGGTGCTGCAGGAGCGGCCGGTGCCGCCGCAGCCTGCGTCTGCTCGGCGGCGGATGGTTCCTGGCTGGCGGCGGGGGCGGCCGCGGCGGACGGTGCGTAGGCCGCCGTCGGCGCCGGGGACGCGGAGGGTACGACGCTGTGCGCCTGGGTGGCCGGCTCCTGGGCCGCCGGGCGGGCAGGTCCAGCGGCGGCACCAGCGGCTACACCAGCAGCACCGGCAGCGGCGGCGGCACCGCCGTGCGACGCCCCGGTGGTTTCCTGGCCGCGCGTTGCGGGCTCCGAACCTGCGGTCTGCTTACCGGGGACAATCTTCTTGGCCCAGCCGGCCAACGGACTGCTTCCCTGTTTGGCGGCCGTGGCCTCGCCAGCGGCCTTCGGGGCCTTGGGCGCCTTCGGGGCGCGCGGCTTGCGGACCGGTTCCGCGGCTTCGCGCGCCACAACGTGGGCGGGGGTTTCGGGGCGGTGCAGGAAATCGCCGGCGAGGACCGGAATCAGGCGTGCCAGCACGGTGGCGGTGAAGAGTCCGAGGGCTCCCACCAGGCCCAACAGCATACTGGGCACGAACGCGCCGGCTGCCGCGAGGAAGAAGAAGGCCAGGCTGAAGGACGCCACGACGGAGCCGAACTGGTCAACGGAGAGGGAGCCGATCCGGATCTTGGTGCCCGGGCTGACCCGGCGTGCCACGAAGAGTGCCGCGACGATCAGCGGCAGCAGGATCCCCAGGCCCAGAAAGAAGAGGCTGCCCAGGTTCCAGAGGTTGTACCGGATGGCGAACATCGGAACGAGGGAGGCGATGAAGAGAACCAGCGTGGACCCGAAGACGGTGAGGTCGCGGACGGTGAAGGGCCCGAGGACGGCTTCGTTGTTCTTCGCGTTCGGCTTATCCACGGTGAAGCGTGGCTGTTCCCCCTGCCCGCTGGTCTGCGCCGGCCCGGCCGTCGCGTCGTTGCGGGAGGGCACGTGGAGCTGCCCGTTGCTTTGCTCGTTCATTCTGTTCTCCTTAGCGTGGCCGCACCCTGGACAGTGCAGCCTAACGGCAGGCAAAAACAGGACCGCCAGCGGTCCTGTCGCCCCCATCGGATGTCACAACTTCATCTCAGCCTAGCCAAGTGCAGGACCGATCACTAGCTGACCGGCCGTCACTCCAGCACCAGCGTGCGGGTCCTTTCGCCCTGCGCGTAAACCAGCGTGATCGTCAGCGGGAGTGTGCCCGCGCCGACCGGGACACTGAATTCGTGCGAGGTCGGCGCCAGGTCCGCGGTGCACGGGTTTCCCGCGGACGGTTCGACGCGGATGCTGACCCGGTCCGGCGCGGTAGCTTCGATCCGGGAAGGGACGGCCGGGCAACTGGAGCTTCCCCACAGGGTAATGCCGAACCGCCGGGGCCTGTCCACCCACGCTGCCAATGGTTCTCCGAGGGACAGCGGCGGCGCGGGAGAGGCAGCCGGCGGCGCACCGGACGGTGCACCCGGCCCTGCGGACGGCGTCGCTTGCGGGGTCGAAAGCATGCCCCGGTAGCTGCGGTCCGCCGCGCTGGGCGGCCCGGCGCAGCTAGTCAGCAGCAGTACGACGGCGAGCGCCGCGGGTGCGGCGGCGATGCGGGCCCGCGGCCATGGTGCCTGCGTCCGTGCCCAAAATCTCACGTTGTCTTCCCCCAATTGGCGGTTGCCTCCACCATGGCCCCATTCTGGCTAAAGGAGGCCTCCCTTAGCCAGAGGTGCGGGGCGAGGGGAAGCTTCGCGGGGAGTAGGGTTTGGGCATGGAGCTACTGAACGCGACCCCCGTTTTTCTCTGGCGCGGCGTCTGCTTCTTCGCCGTGGCCGCCGTGGTCGCCGGGATCCTGCTGCCCTCGGCACCCGCGATCGCCATCGTACTGATAACCCTTACCCTGCTGCTCACTGGATGGGCCCTGCTGGTCCACCGTCACATGCAACGCGTGATGCGCGCCAAAGGCCAACAGCCGCCATTCGGCGCTTAATAAACACCGTTCACGGCTCCCTTTGTGACGGGGCACACGTTCGGTCGGAGCCAAGGGTTAGTGTGTATTTCGGAACAGCTCTTGCGGCACGTCCGTGACCAGCCGATGCCCGATGCCGCGCACGTGGCCGGGCGCTGCGGCGCAACGGACGTTCCGTGCGGCACGGCTCGATGAATGATGAGGTTCACCATGTCCCAGCAGACCCCAGGCTCCACGACAACCCAGGCGCCCCGGCAGGGCGATGCCTTCGAAAACCTGTCGCAGGAGAACCGGAAGTTCGCCCCCTCGGCCGAGTTCGCCGCCAACGCCGTGGTCACCGCCGCCGACTACGCCGAGGCCGACGCCGACCGGCCCGCCTTCTGGGCCAAGCAGGCCCGCAGCCTGCTCAGCTGGAGCAAGGACTTCACCCAGACGCTGGACTGGTCCAACCTGCCGTTCGCCAAGTGGTTTGTCGGCGGCGAGATCAATGCCGCGTACAACGCCCTGGACCGCCACGTCGAGGCCGGCAACGGGGACCGCGTCGCCATCTACTTCGAGGGCGAGCCCGGCGACACCCGGACCTACACCTACGCGCAGCTCACCGAAGAGGTCAAGAAGGCCGCCAACGCGTTTGAATCCCTCGGCGTGGCCAAGGGCGACCGTGTCGCCGTGTACCTGCCGATGATCCCCGAAGCCGTCATCACGCTGCTGGCCTGCGCCCGGATCGGCGCCATCCACTCCGTGGTGTTCGGCGGATTCTCCGCCGAGGCCCTGCGGTCCCGGATCGACGACGCCGAAGCCAAGCTCGTGGTCACCGCCGACGGCACCTACCGCCGCGGCAAGCCCAGCCCGCTCAAGCACGCCGTCGACGAGGCGCTGGCCCACGAGGGCGACGGTTCCGGGCACACGGTGCAGAACGTCGTCGTCGTGAAGCGCAACGGCCAGGACGTCGACTGGCATGACGGCCGGGACCACTGGTGGGCGGATACGGTCGGGACCGCCTCCGCCGAGCACACCGCCGTCGGCCACGACGCCGAGCACCCGCTGTTCATCCTCTACACCTCAGGCACAACCGGAAAGCCCAAGGGCATCCTGCACACCACCGGCGGCTACCTCACCCAGGGCGCCTACACCCACAAGGCGGTCTTCGACCTGCACCCGGAAACGGACGTTTACTGGTGCACGGCCGACGTCGGCTGGATCACCGGCCACTCCTACGTCGCCTACGCGCCGCTCATCAACGGCGCCACCCAGGTGATGTACGAAGGCACCCCCGACTCCCCGCACCAGGGCCGCTGGTGGGAGATCGTGGAGAAGTACAAGGTCTCCATCCTCTACACCGCCCCCACCGCCATCCGCACCTTCATGAAGTGGGGCAAGGAAATCCCGGCCAAGTCGGACCTGTCCTCGATCCGCGTCCTGGGCTCGGTGGGCGAACCCATCAACCCCGAAGCGTGGATGTGGTACCGGGAGGTCATCGGCGCCAACGCCGGCGCGCACGGGGAAAAGAAGGACCACCCGGCCCCGATCGTGGACACCTGGTGGCAGACCGAGACCGGTGCGCAGATGATCGCCCCGCTGCCCGGGGTGACCGCGACCAAGCCGGGCTCCGCGCAGGTCCCGCTGCCCGGCATCGCCGTCGACGTCGTCGATGAAGCCGGCGAGTCCGTGCCCAACGGCGCCGGCGGCTACCTCGTGATCCGCGAGCCGTGGCCGGCCATGCTGCGCGGCATCTGGGGCGACCCGGAGCGGTTCAAGGAAACCTACTGGTCCCGTTTCGAAACCATGTACTTCGCCGGCGACGGCGCCAAGAAGGACGACGACGGCGACATCTGGCTGCTTGGCCGCGTGGACGACGTGATGAACATTTCCGGCCACCGGCTCTCCACCGCCGAGATCGAATCCGCCCTCGTGTCCCACCCGGCCGTGGCGGAAGCCGCCGTCGTCGGCGCGGCGGACGAGACTACCGGCCAGGCTGTCGTGGCGTTCGTGATCCTGCGTGGGGATGCGGTGGACTCGGGTGAGGCGATGGTCCAGGAGCTCCGCAACCATGTGGGCAAGGAAATCGGTCCGATCGCCAAGCCCAAGACCATCCTGATCGTTCCGGAACTGCCGAAGACCCGATCCGGCAAGATCATGCGCCGCCTGCTCAAGGACGTCGCGGAAGGCCGCGAGGTCGGCGACGCCACCACGCTGGCCGACAACACCGTGATGGCCCAGATCGCGAACTCGCTCAAGAAGTAGGCTGCGGCCGCTAGCGGGCCTGGACCCGGACTACCTCGAAGCTGGTGGCCCCTGGGTTGGTGAACTTCGAGTTGACCACGGCGAGCGTGTCGTCGAAGAGGGCCGCCGTCGTGGGGATGTCGAAGTTCGGGCTCGTGATGACGTGCCTCAGCTCCCCGGAATCGAGGCCGCTGTCGAGCCGAATGCGGCTGACCTGGTTGTCCAGGTTCTGCACGGCCCACAGGGTGCCGTCCTTGAGCAGGATCCCGTCGACGTTGGGCACGCTGACGCCGCCGATCTCGGCGCTCGCCCCGGTGCGGGTGTTGACCGTGTAGAGCACGCCGCGAGCGGTGTGCGCGACGATCAGGGTGTCGCCGTCCCCGGCGGCGGCGATGCCGTTGAGGTTGAAGCCCTGGTCCACGGTCCCGGCCGGGCCTTTCAGCTTCAGCGTGCGGGCGGTTCCGGGTTCGCCGTCGCTGCCCACCGGCACGAAGTAGAGCTCGCCGGCCTGGGAGTTGGTGAACCAGGCGCCGCGGCTGGTCAGGGTGACGTCGTTGATGAAGCTCGCCCCGGCCGCGGCCAACTGGTACGTGGCTTCGGTCTTCCGGGACTTGAGGTCGTAGAGGTAGGCCTGTCCGGTGCCGCCGCCGGCGACGAAGAGAAGGTCGTGGCGCCGGTCCACCTTCATGCCGATGGCGGCCCTGCCGGCGGGTGCGGTAATGAATTTCTTTGCCGTCCCGTCGCGGATGTCGCCGCGGTAGATGTTTCCGTTGAGGCGGTCGCCGGCGAAGAACGTGGACCCTTCACCTGCCGCGATGCCCTCCGCTCCGGTGGCGCCGGGAAGGGTGATCACAGAGCGGCCGTGTCCGGGGTCGGTTTCTGCGGCGGTGGACAGCGGCGCCGGCACAAGCACGGCAACCGCCGCCAAGAAGGCCACGGCAGCCCGGCGGATTGCTTTCACTGCGTGAATGTTGCGCATGATGACGCTCCAAGAGAATTGGGCTTGTTGCGCGCGGACCGACCGTTACGGAGGCTCCGCACGATGGTCCTTTCAGTGTAGGCAGCGGGCCCGGCGCGGGCCAGAGCCCGCGGTTCCGCGGTACATTGGCTGGCATGAGCGAAGCCACCTCCGCGGACGTTCGACGCGGCACCATCCTGGTCCTCAACGGACCCAACCTGAACCTGCTGGGCACCCGCGAGCCCGAGAAGTACGGCACGGCCACGCTGGCCGACGTCGAACAGCTCGCCAAGGACGCCGGCGCGGCGCACGGGCTCGACGTCGAATGCTTCCAGTCCAACCATGAGGGCGCGCTCGTGGACGCCATCCACGCCGCCCGCGGCACGGCGGTCGGCATCGTCCTGAACGCCGGCGCCTACACGCACACCTCGGTGGCGATCCGGGACGCGATCACGGCGGTGCAGCTGCCCGCCGTCGAGGTCCACATCACCAACGTGCACGCCCGGGAAGCGTTCCGGCACCACTCCTACCTCTCGGACGTCAGCAAGGCCGTGATCGCCGGGGCCGGAATCCTCGGGTACCGCTTCGCCGTCGAATACCTCGCCGAACTTTACGCGGGCCGGGACTAGGCATGTCCCCCGCGTCGGAGCAGGCCGGGACGGCTGACTGGTACCGCCACTTCGGTACCGTCGATGCCCCCGGTAACTCCGCCTGCTACGCCGAATGGTCGGTGGGCATCGCGGACGACCCCGAACTCCTCCGGCGCATCAACGACTGGCCGCATAACAAGCGCCAGCCCCTGCTGATGCTGGGCGCCGCCCGCTTCCTCGGCGCCCGGGTCGGCCCGTATCGGGAGTTCCGGAGTTTCCTGGACGCCCACTGGGACGACGTCTCCCGGATTGTCCTCTCCCGGTCCACGCAGACGAACGAAGCCGGCCGCTGCGCCGCGCTGCTCCCGTCCCTTTCGCGCATCGCAGCCGCGGAGGGCCGTCCGCTGGCCCTCATCGAAGTCGGCGCCTCGGCCGGGCTGGCACTGTTCCCGGACCGCTACGGCTACGAGTATGACGGCGTGGCCGGCGCCGGATCCGGCGGCGTGACGCGGCTGGCTCCGGCCGGCGCAGCGCCCGGAAGCTACCCGGTGCTGCGCTGTGCCACCACCGGGCCCGTGCCGCTGCCGGCCGGGCTGCCCGCGGTGGCGTGGCGCGCGGGCATCGACCTGAATCCGCTCGACGTCCGCGACCCCGACGACGTCGCCTGGCTCGAGGCGCTGATCTGGCCGGAGCAGGACTTCCGCCGCGAGCGGCTGCGCCAGGCGATCACGATTGCGCAGGCTGACCCGCCGCTGCTGGTCGCCGGGGATCTCAACGAACAGCTCATGTCCCTGGCCGCGCAGGCCCCGGCGGACGCCGCCCTGGTGGTGTTCCACAGTGCGGTGATGGCCTACCTCGACGCGGCAGGGCGCGAAGTCTTCCGGGACAGCATCTCCCTGCTGGCCGCGGACCGGGGCTGCCACTGGCTTTCCAACGAGGGCCACACGGTCATCATCCAGACCGACGGCTCCAGTGTGGTTCCGGAAATGGACGAGGCGCGGCTCGGCGGACGCTTCCTGCTGCTTGAGGACGGCCTGCCGGTGGCCATCGCCGGACCGCATGGACAGAGCCTCGAATGGATCGAGGCGGCCTCCGGCTGAGCGAGCCTACGCCCCGGCCCCGGCTACTTCTTGATGCACTGGCCGGGCGAGACGGTGGCGCCGAGCCCGGGGGCCTGGGCGGCCACGGGGCCGAGGTCGTTCATGGTGATGGCGAAACCGAGCGACGCCTCCGACGTCGACTTCGCGAAGACCACGCCGGACACCTGCCCGTCCATGGTCAGCAGCGGTCCGCCGGAGTTCCCCGGCTGGACGTCGCCGGCGAGCCGGTAGACGTCCTCGGCTGCGGCGTTGTTGCCGTAAATGTCCGGTACCAGCACAGTCGCGATGTCCCGGACGGTGGCCGGTTTGGACTGGAACGGCCCACCGTGCGGATAACCCGCGAACGCCGCGGGGCTGCCGGCGGGAAGGTTGGGCCCCAGTGGCAGCGGCGCGGAGGGAAGCCCGTCCACGGCCAGCACAGCCAGATCGTGGCGGCTGTCGAAGTAGACAATCCGGCCCGGAAGGGCCCCGCCGCCCGGGACCTCGACAACCGGCTCGGGGACGCCGGCCACCACGTGGGCGTTGGTCACAACGCGGCCGGGCGAGACGACGAAGCCCGTTCCGGTCTGGTTCTGTCCGCACTGGTAGGCGGTTCCGGCGATCTTCAGCACGGACGCAGCCGCCTTGTTCAGCGCCGGGGTGTCGGTGCTGGCATCCGGGACCGGCACCGGCTGGCCGCCGATGCCTTCGAACAGGGTCGGAATGCCGTCGCCGATCACGGCGGACCGCAGCTGGGCCATGGACGTCTTCAGCGGTGTGGGGGTGACGCCGTCGATAAACCCGATCACCTTCGAATCAGCAAGCTGCTGGGAAACAAACGGAACGCCCAGGGCGCTGATGCTGAAGGCCAGCATGGACATCACGAGGGCGGACACGGCAACGTTGACGCCGCCGCCCACCACCCGGTCGGCCAGCCGGAGCGGGCTGATCCTGACGACGCTGCGGATGCGCCGTCCGATCATGGTGCCCAGCCCGTGCCCCAGCATCATCAGCAGCACGGCCGTGGCGATAATCGCGGTGAGCCGCCAGCCGGGGTCGTCGACGAGATCGCTGACGATGGGCACCGACACGAAGGCGGCCACAGCCCCTGCCGCGAAACCTGCGATGCCGCCCAGCGTCACCAGGAAGCCGTTGCGGAAGCCGTAGATCAGGTAGGACAGGAGCGTGAGGATCAACGCCAGGTCCAAAATGGTCAAGCCGAACACCGGGGCTCCTTAAAAACTTGTAGGCCCTCATTCTACCGGCGTGCACCGACACTTTGCCGGGTGCTGGCGTCCTGCCCGACGCATCCCTGCCCCCAACTGACCGTCGGGGCTCCGGGGGCGTACTCCGGCGCCGTTTCGCGCGTTTCGATGCCAACTACGTCACAGAAGCCGCAAAATTCTGAAACAATGGCTGAAGCGCCCCAGCCGACACAGTAAGTCAGGAGATTTCATGGATATCGAGGTATTGCGCCGCGCACCCCTTTTCGCCACGCTCGACGACGAGGCGTTCCGTCTGCTGACGGACGAACTCACCGAGGTGGACCTCTCACGCGGAGCCTCGGTTTTCCGGGAAGGCGACCAGGGCGACCAGCTCTACTTCATCGTCTCCGGCAAGGTAAAACTCGGCCGCACCTCCCCCGACGGTCGCGAGTCCCTCCTCGCCATCCTCGGCCCGGGCGAACTCTTCGGCGAAATGGCTTTGTTTGACCCGAGCCCGCGCACCGCCACGGCGACCGCAGTCTCTGAAACCCGCCTGGCCGGGCTGAAGAACGAGAGCCTCAACGCCTTGCTGCGCACCCGCCCGGAGGTGTCCGCACAGCTGCTTCAGGCCCTGGCCCGCCGCCTGCGCCGCACCAACGATTCCTTGTCCGACCTCGTCTTCTCCGACGTCCCGGGCCGCGTCGCCAAGGCCCTGCTGGACCTGGCGGACCGCTTCGGCCGTCCCGCGACCGACGGCGTCCTCGTAGCCCACGAGCTCACCCAGGAAGAGCTCGCCCAGCTGGTCGGCGCCTCCCGCGAGACAGTCAACAAGGCCCTCGCCGAATTCGTCCAGCGCGGCTGGCTGCGCCTGGAAGCCCGCGCCGTCGTGATCCTCGACATGCAGCGCCTGCGCCAGCGTTCCCGCTAAGGGTTCCGCAACACGTCCGAAAACCACACAGGGCCGGTCCGTAACAACGGGCCGGCCCTCTGATTTTCGCGGCAGCTACCTCCGGACATGCCCATCCCTGCACGCCAGGGATGGACATATGCCCACTATGTCCATAGCCCGGCTCGAACAATGAGCATGCCCAGCAACGAGTTCCCGTCCCGACGAGCATGTCCATTGCCCGGCTCGAACGATGAGCATGCCCAGCAACGAGTTCCAGTCCCGACGGGCATGCCCATTGCCCGGCTCGAACGATGAGCATGCCCAGCAACGAGTTCCCGTCCCGACGGGCATGTCCATTGCCCGGCTCGAGCGATGAGCATGCCCGGTGGCAGGTCACGTCAGGAGTCCCCACAGCCCCGGGTCGCCCCGTGACGGTCAGCGTTCCCGCTGGGGTTCCCCGGCGACGGTCTTGGCGGCCTCGACTTCGAGCATCAACTGGCCGTCCTCCTCCACCAGGGTCGGCTGGTAGGCGTGTGCCGTGCGCTTGTAGCTGAGGTAGGCGATGCAGCCGTTGGCGGCCGCCATCTTCTCGAGCATGATCTCCGAGCCCGGCACCAGGAGTTGGCCCAGCTTCAGGCCTACGGTGTTCGGCTGGCCCACCTCGTCGCCGAGGGCGGTGGTGTCACGTTCGGCGATGACCTTGCGGACGCACACCCAGCGACCCCAGATGCCCTTGCTGGCCAGCAGCGACGGCTGCTGGTTCATCGGGACGGTCGCGGCAAAGTACCGGGTGTTGAAGCGGCGGTGCGAGAAGTCCGGGCTGAGCCAGTTCACCAGCGGCTTCAGCAGGTCGGTACGCAGCGAAAGTCCGCGCTTGGCCAGCACGTCGGTGAAGGATTTCTCCTGATCGGCCACTGCCTCCCGGGCGCGCATCCACTCGGCCGTGGAGGTTCCCTCCACCGTGGTGGACAGGTCCGGACCGGCCAGCAAAATACCGGTCTCCTCGAACAGCTCGCGGATTGCGCCCACCACGTGGCGGCGCGCCAGGCCGACGTCGGACGTCCCCATCTTTTCGGCCCAGTACTGCGGCGCGGGACCGAGCCAGCCGACGGCGTCGTCGTCGGTCGCCTCCAGCGAGCCGCCGGGAAAGGCGAGCACCCCCAGCGGCGAGGAGCCCGGCCGGTAACCGAGCCACGTTTCCAGGCCGGTGGGCGAGTCCCGCAGCAGGACCACGGAGGAGGCGTAGCGGGGGGCGCGCGGGGTCCGCTCGCCGTGTTCAAGCCAACTACGGGCTGCCCCCTCAAGATCCGGGGGGAGGACGAACAGGCGTCGTGCTAAGTGCGGCAAGGGAAACGACCGGCCTTCTAGGCGAATTCGGCGATCAGTTCTACCTCGACCGGAGAGTCGAGCGGCAGAACGGCAACGCCGACGGCGGAACGTGCGTGCTGGCCGGCGTCGCCAAGGACCTTGCCCAGGAGTTCGGACGCGCCGTTGATGACACCGGGCTGGCCGGTGAACGAAGGGTCGGAGGAGACGAAGCCGACGACCTTGACGATCCGCGTGATGCGGTCCAGGTCGCCGATCACGCTTTTGACCGCCGCCAGCGCGTTAACGGCGCAGACCTCGGCGTAGCGCTTGGCGGCTTCCGGGGACACGGTCGGCTCGTCCGAGGTGCCTTCGGTTCCGGAGGAGACTTTGCCGGTGGCTTCGAGCTTGCCGTCGATGAACGGCAGCTGGCCCGAGGTGTAGACATGGTTGCCGGAGATGACAGCGGGGACGTACGCGGCCACCGGAGCGGCCACGGCGGGAAGCGCCAGGCCAAGCTCGGCGAGGCGCTGTTCGACGGCGGACGACGCGCCGGTGCCTACGGCATTTTCGTCGGTTGCCACGGCGCTTTCGGCACCGTTTACGGGGCTGTTTGTAGCGCCGAGGCCGGCGCCCGGAGCGGCCGCTTCAGGGGTGCTCATGGCTACTGCTTCTCCCGCTTCAAGTAGGCAACCAGGCCGTTTCCATCGGGGCCCGGAACAACCTGGACAAGCTCCCAGCCGTCGTCGCCCCACTGATCCAGGATCTGCTTGGTAGCGTGGATAATGAGCGGAATCGTGGCGTACTCCCATTTGGTCATGAAGTAAAGCCTAGTCGTTGCCGGTAAAGTGGAAAACATGGCGACTGGTAAGAACCCTTTATTCGACACGGCCACCACCCTCGGAAAGATCATTCTTTTCCTGGGCGTGAGCGCCATTTGTGGTGTGCTCGTGGCCGGACTGCTGGTCCCCGCGGCCGCCCTGTCCGGCAACAGCGCCAGCGGGTCGATTAAATTCTTTGAGACCCTGCCGGCGGAGTTGCAGGTCGATCCGCCGAGCCAGTCCACCACCATCCTGGCTGCCGACGGCAGCGTGATCGCGAGCCTCTTCTCGGAAAACCGGACCCGGGTGTCGCTGGATAAGATGTCGCCGTACATCAAAGACGCGATCGTCGCCATTGAGGACAGCCGCTTCTACGAGCACGGCGGCGTGGACACCACCGGCATCCTGCGCGCCCTCGTCAGCACCGCCCGCGGCAACAAGCAGGGCGCGTCGACCATCACGCAGCAGTACGTCAACAACGTCATCAACTCCTCGCTGGAGTCCGAGGGCAAGGGCGACCAGGTCCTCCTCAACGGCGTCAACAAGGGCGTCGGGGACAAGCTCCGCGAGATGAAGCTCGCCATCGCACTGGAGAAGAAGTTCACCAAGGAGCAGATCCTTGAGGGCTATCTGAACATTGTCTTCTTCAACCGCGACGCCTACGGCATCGAGGCCGCTTCGAAGTTCTTCTTCAGCACCACCGCCAAGGACCTCACCCTGCCGCAGGCCGCATTGCTGGCCGGCGTGGTCAACAGCCCGTCCTTCTATGACCCGATCACCAACCCGGATAACGCCAAGGCGCGCCGGAACCTGGTGCTCAAGGCAATGCTGACCCAGGGCAAGATCAAGCAGGCGGAGTATGACGCCGCCGTGGCCACCCCGGTGCAGACCAAGGTCACCCAGGCCAAGCAGGGCTGCGCGTACGCCGCCACGGCGCCGTACTTCTGTGACTATGTGCTGCACCTGCTGCTGAACAACCCGGCCTACGGGGCCGACGCCGACGCCCGCAACCGGAAGATCTTCCGCGGCGGCCTGACCATCAAGACCACGCTGGACCCGAATGCCCAGGCCGTCGCCCAGGCGCAGGTGGATGCTTCGGCCGGAGCGAACCCGGACAAATGGGGCGCCGCCCTGGTCTCGGTCCAGCCGGGCACCGGCAAGATCATCAACATGGCTCAAAACACCGTGTGGTTCCCCGCCCCGGGAAAGTTCAACACGGAGCTGAACTTCAACGTCGACAAACTCGATGAGAAGGGCAACGACATCAACGGCCTCGGCGGCGCCCAGCCGGGCTCCACGATGAAACCGTTCACCTTCGCCGAGTGGCTGACCGAGGGCAAGTCGATGAACCAGGTGCTCAACGGGGCCGTGCGGAAGTACCCGCTGAACTTCAAGTGGCGGAACTCCTGCGGCGTGACCACCGGCGCCTACAACACCGCAGAAAAGGACCTCGGTGCGGCGGACGACCTCCAGAACGCCGAGGAAGACTGGTACAGGCCGCTGACCGTCCTCGAGGGTCTCTACAACTCGATCAACACGATCACCTTCGCCTCTGCCGCCCAGCTGGACTTCTGCGGCATCCAGAAGATCGTTGACTCCGTCGGCCTGCACTCCGGCCTTCCCGCGGTGGACAAGGACGGCAAAGTCACCGATCCGAACCCGAAGATCAACATGTTCACGACGTCCAACCTGCTGGGTGCGACGCAGACCTCCCCCCTGTCCATGGCCAGCGCGTTCGCGACCTTCGCCAACGACGGGAAGTACTGCGAGCCGATCGCCATCACCTCGGTCACGGACCAGAACGGCGCGAAGCTGCCAGCGCAGGCCACCAACTGCCGGGACGCCATCAAGCCAGAGGTCGCCCGGGGCGTCAACTACGCGCTGCAGGAAGTCCTGAACCGGGGTTCCGGCGCCCTGATCAAGCCGAGGATCTCGACCCGCACCAACTTCCCGATCGCCGCGAAGACCGGTACCTCGAATAACAACGAGTCCACCTGGGTGGTCGGCCACACCCGGGGTCTGGCGACGGCCTCCTGGTTCGGCGATCCGCTGGGCGACCAGCGCCGTCCGGGCCAGAACATCACCATCAACGGACAGTTCTACAAGGGCATTGACGGTTACATGATCGCCGGTCCGCAGTTCTCGAACTTCATGGCCCAGGTGGCCCCGGCCTGGGGCACGGACCCGTTCCCGGCCCCGCCGTCGAACATGGTCACGGGTCCGGTCACCGCCCCGGCTCCTGTCCCTGTCCCGAGGACGACGACGGCGCCGACCCAGGCACCGGCGCCCACCGACAGCCCTGCGCCGTCGGCCCCGCCGACCAATCCGCCGGGCCAGAAGAAGTAAGGGTTGCCGATGGCCCCCGCCAACACACTGGCTAGCCGCGCCCGAAGCATCGGGCGCGGCTTTGCCGTAACCGCCGCCGTCGGAGCAGCCGCAGGGACCGCCGCGGCCGGCTACGGGCTGTGGGAGAAGAACCAATTCGTCCTCAGGGAGGAAAGTCTCCCGATCCTGCCGCCCGGCTTCGGGCCATTGCGCGTGCTGCACCTGAGCGACATCCACTTCGTGCCGGGCCAGCGCCGCAAGGCCGCTTGGCTCGCGTCCCTCGCCGGACTCGAACCGGATCTGGTGGTCAACACCGGGGACAACCTCAGCCACCCCAAGGCCGTGGAACCTGTCCTCGAAGCCCTACGGCCGCTGATGGCTTTCCCGGGCGTCTTCGTTCCCGGCTCCAACGACTACTATGCCCCCGGTTTCAAGAACCCTGCAGCCTACTTCCGGGGCCCCTCGGGGCGTCCGAAGAAGCCGGTAGAGCTGGACTGGCCAAGGCTGCGGGCGGGTTTCGGAATGGGCGGCTGGGTGGATCTCACGAACCGCTGCCAGTCGCTGGTGATCAAGGGCCTGCGCGTCGACTTCTCCGGAGTGGACGATCCGCACCTGCGCCTCGAACGCTACGCCGGCTGGCCCCGCGGCACCAGGGGCCAGGATGCCAAGCCCCATCTCCGGGTCGCCGTCGCGCACGCCCCCTACCAGCGCGTGCTGGACCACTTCACCGAGGACGCCGCAGACCTGCTCCTGGCCGGACACACCCACGGCGGGCAGATCTGCGTCCCCGGCTACGGGGCGCTGGTGTCCAACTGCGATCTGCCCACTTGGCGTGCCAAGGGCCTGCACGACTGGGAAAGCAAGGGTCGGACGACGCCGGTGAACGTCTCCGGCGGCATCGGCAGCTCGCGCTTCGCTCCGGTTCGGATCGCCTGCAAGCCCGAGGCCGTACTGCTCACCCTGACCGCCCGGAGCTGAGCCGGCGGGCTCCCCATGCGCCCGCTTCGGAGGGACATGCCCATCTCCGAGACCAAGATTCCATGGGACATGCCCAGTCTTCACGCCGAGCGATGGACATAACGGCATCATGCCCATCCCCCGCATCCAGGGATGGGCATGTCCCTACGTGTGGTTCGCGAAGAATGAGCATGCTCCCCTGAGCGGCCAGAAGTATGGGCATGTCCCCCAAGCACGCTGGCCGGGTACCTGGCCGCCCCCGCACCCGGGCCATTGCGGAACATAATTACTGGGCCAGATTGCGGAACGGACCGATATCCTGTGAACCGGGTCACGAAATGGCCTAGGGTAGTTGCTACAGGAAACTACATCCAGTTGCGTAATTCATTCCGCAGTTGCAGTAAAGAAGCAGGCATGGCCAAGCAGACACCGTTTTTCACATCAATCAGTCGTCTTTATCCGCACGTCAGGCCGATCATGCCGCGGCTTGTCATGGGCCTGGTCTCTGCCTTGATGGCCAGCATTGTCGCCCTGGCCATCCCCCAGGTCCTGCGGGTCCTGATCAACGACTGGCTGAGGCCGGGCGGGAGCAGCCAGGCCGTCTGGATCGCCTCCGGGGTGATCCTCGTCCTGGGTATCGCCGAAGCCGGGCTGGTGGCGCTGCGCCGCCAGTTCGTCATCAACCCGGCCACCACGGTGGAAACCCGGATGCGCGTCTCGCTCTATGACCACCTGCAGGACCTGACCGTGTCCTTCCATGACCGCTGGGGCTCCGGACAACTGCTCTCACGCGCTATGACGGACCTGAACTTCCTCCGGCGCTGGATGGCGTTCGGGGCGATCATGCTTGTGGTCACCACCCTGACGGTAGTGATCGGCGTCGTCGTGATGTTTGCCATGAGCTGGCAGCTGGCGCTGATCTTCCTGGCCGCCGCCGTGCCGATCATGATCTACGGCTTCCGCTTCCGGACCCGCTTCAGCAAGGTGGCCCGCCGCAGCCAGGACCAGGCCGGGGACCTCGCCACCACGGTCGAGGAATCCGTCCACGGCATCCGCGTGCTCAAGGCCTTCGGACGCAGCCGCGAGGCGCTGGAAAACTTCAACGAACAGGCCGAGGAACTGCGCCAGACCGAAATTGTGAAGGCCAAACACCTGGCCGCCTTCAGCCTCGTCGTCACGCTGCTGCCCGAGCTGGCCCTCGGCGCCGGGCTGGTCGTCGGCATCATGCTTGCGGCAGGCGGGGAGCTGAGCATCGGGTCACTCGTGGCGTTCTTCGCCACCGCCGCCGTGATCGCCACGCCGGTGGAGTTCTGCGGAATGCTGCTCGCCATGGCGCTGACCGCCAAGACCGCGGTGGACCGGCATTTTGAGGTGATGGACTCCGTCAACACCATCACCAGCCCGCCGCAGCCGCGCCGGCCCGCGGAGCTCAAAGGCGCCCTGGCCTTCCGCCACGCCACCTTCGCCTTCGAGGACGCCCCGGACAAGCCCATCCTCAAGGACATCTGCCTGGACATCCGGCCCGGCGAGACCATGGCCCTGGTGGGCATCACCGGCAGCGGCAAGAGTGCCCTGCTGCAACTGGTGCCGCGCCTGTTCGAGGCGACGGCGGGCTCGGTCACGATCGATGGCGTGGACCTGCGCGATTTCAGCGTCGAGGAACTGCGCACCGTCGTCTCCGTGGCCTTCGAGGACACCACACTCTTTTCCAGCTCCGTGCGGGACAACGTGCTGCTCGGCGTCCGGGACGAGGAGTCGCAGGAGCGCCGGGAGGAGATCCTGGCGGAGGCGCTGGACACTGCCCAGGCGCATTTCGCGTACTCCCTGCCCGAAGGCCTGGACACGCTGATCGGCGAGGAGGGCCTGAGCCTGTCCGGCGGCCAGCGGCAGCGCATCGCCCTGGCCCGGGCCGTCGCCGCCAGGCCGAAGGTGCTGGTCCTGGACGACCCGCTGTCGGCCCTGGACGTCAACACCGAGGAGCTGGTGGAAGCCCGGCTCCGGGAGGTCCTCGCGGACACCACCACCCTGCTCGTGGCCCACCGGCCCTCCACCGTGGCCCTCGCCGACCGGGTGGCGCTGCTGGAGGACGGCCGGATCACCGCCGTCGGAACCCACACCGAACTCCTCGCGGAAAACAGCCACTACCGCTACGTGATCGCCAGCCTGGACCCGGAACCGCGGGACCTGGACTCCGAACTGTCTGCCCTCGAGGCCGAGGAGGTGTCCCGATGAGCACGGCCACCTTCGGCACCGCCAACGAGGACAACGCACACCTGTCCAAGTCCGACAGCCGGGCCGTCCGGCGCCGCTCCCTGGCGCTGCTCGGCTCGCTGATCCGTCCCGTCCGCCGGCGCTTCTGGCTCACCATCGCCGCCGTCGTCCTGTCCCAGGCAGCCCGCGTGGCCGGCCCGGCGCTGATCGCATTCGGGATCGATCACGCGCTGCCGGCCCTGCGCGCCGGCGACAGCCTCCCGCTCATGCTGGCCGGCGCCGCGTACCTCGCCGCGGCCGTCGCGACGGCGGGCCTCACGGCCCTGTATGTGACTTCGACCGCCCGCCTGAGCCAGGCGATGCTGCTGGACCTGCGTGTGCGGGTCTTCCGCCAGACCCAGCGGCTGAGCCTGGAGTTCCACGAGAAATACACCTCGGGCCGAATCATCGCCCGGCAGACGTCGGACCTCGAGGCACTGCGCGAACTGCTCGACTCCGGGGTCAGCTCGCTCGCGTCCGGGATGCTGTTCATGATCTTCACCGCCGTCACGGTGTTCGCACTCGACTGGCGCAGCGGGCTGCTGGTGCTGGCCGCCGGCGTGCCGATGTATTTCCTGGCCCGCTGGTACCAGAAGCACTCCGAGATCGCGTTCCGCGAGTCGCGCGTCGTCTCGGCCAGGCTGATCGTGCACTTCATCGAGACAATGACCGGGATCCGCGCCGTCAAGGCCTTCCGCAAGGAGCGCCAGAACGCCGAGCGGTATGCGGAGCTTTCGGAGGACTACCGCAAGGTCACCGTCCGCTCGATCAACCTCAACGGCATCCTCCAGCCCGGCCTGGTCCTGATCGGGAACGTCTGCGTCGCCGTCGTCCTGCTCACCGGCGGCTTCCGCGTCCTCTCCGGCGAACTCGCCGTGGGCGTGCTGCTGGCACTGATCCTCTCGGCGAAGCGCTTCTTCCAGCCGGTCGACCAGATGGCCATGTTCTACAACTCCTTCCAGAGCGCGCAGGCGGCGCTGGAGAAGGTCTCCGGGCTGTTAGAGGAGGTGCCCACCGTCCGGCCGCCGGAGCACCCCGTGGCCCTGCCGCAGGCGGAGGGCCGCATCGGCTTCGAGCACGTCGAGTTCCGCTACGGCGACGGCCCCGTCGTCATTCCCGCCCTGGACCTGCACATTCCGGCCGGCCAGACGGTCGCCCTCGTGGGCCAGACCGGCGCCGGCAAGTCAACCCTCGCCAAGCTGATCGCCCGCTTCTACGACGTCTCCTCCGGTTCGCTCACGCTCGACGGCGTGGACCTGCGGCAGCTCACGACGGCGGACCTGCGCCGGAACGTCGTGATGGTCACCCAGGAGGCGTTCCTGTTCAGCGGATCCGTGGCGGACAACATCGCCCTGGGCCGGCCTGAGGCCTCCCGCCAGGAGATCGAGGACGCCGCGAAGGCCGTGGGCGCCCACGGCTTCATCACCGCGCTTCCGGACGGCTACGACACCGAAGTCAACAAGCGCGGCGGCCGCGTCTCCGCCGGCCAGCGCCAGTTGATCAGCTTTGCCCGGGCCTTCCTGGCACGGCCTGCGGTGCTGATCCTGGATGAGGCCACGTCCTCGCTGGACATCCCGTCCGAACGGCTGGTCCAGGCCGGCCTGGCGAGCCTGCTCCGGGGCGTGAGCTCCGGCGAGGCCGGCCGCACGGCGTTGATCATCGCGCACCGGCTCTCCACCGTGGAGACCGCCGACCGCGTGCTTGTGGTCCACGACGGCCGCGTGGTCGAGGACGGCACGCCGGCGGAGCTGATCGGCGGGGGCGGCCGCTTCGCCAAGCTGCACGGGGCGTGGAAGGACTCGCTGGTCTGAGTCCGACGCATGCGGCGGCGCGCTCTCCCTGTGACAGCCCCGAATTCGCATCCGGGGCCCGAATCGGATACTCTTGTGAAGTTGCTTTTGAAGTAACGGATCGGGATGTGGCGCAGCTTGGTAGCGCGCGTCGTTCGGGACGACGAGGTCGCAGGTTCAAATCCTGTCATCCCGACCAGTCAAAAGAGGGTCTTCCATTCGGAAGGCCCTCTTTTGTGTTTGCGGAGTCAGCTCGCAGTCCGGTCACCCGGCCACCCGGGCACCCGCCGCCGGAGCAGCGGATGGCGGTTCCGGGCAATAAAACAGCCCCGTGACACCTTTCGGTGCCACCGGGGCCGTTCGCTGAGCGTTTTGGTTACATCGGGTCGGGCCAGTTGCCGACGTTCGTGGAGTAGGTCATCGGGTCGGGCCAGTTGCCCACGGCCGTGGCCGTACGCATGGGGTCGGGCCAGTTGCCAACGGCGGTGATGTTGGTGGTATCGGCGATGGAACCTGCGGACAGAACGGCCGGAGCCGCTGCGGAGAAAGCCAGGGCGCCCGCGAGAACCGCGCCGGCTGCAATCTTCTTCAACATAGAGTTCCTCAATTTTGAGTCGTAGTCGTTACCAAGTCAGCACTGCCCTTGTTGACATACATTGTAAAATGTTTTCCACAGAGAGTGTCAAGCATTTAGTACATGAAGTGTCCGGAATGAGGTGGTATCCGTGGGGAACGGATTCGGGGAGAAACTCCGCGCGGAACGGCTGGAACGTGGGCTCACGCAGGCGGAACTGGGGAAGGATCTCTACTCGCCCAGCTACATCTCGCTGCTCGAAACCGGCCGCCGGGAACCAACCGCGGATGTCATCGAGGAGCTCGCCCGGCGGCTTGAGCTGGCCCCCAAGGCCCTCGAAGCGTGGAGCCAGCCGGTTTCCGTCAGCGACGCCGAATACGTACTGGCCGGACTGTACGCCCGCCAGGCCTGGGACCTCCGGGACTACCCGCTGGCCGCGGTGCATGCGGCGGCCGCTGCTCAGATCGCCCTCGAGGCGAAAAACACCAGCGCCTGGTGGAACATGACCTATATGCAGGCTGAATGCATGATCAAGCAGGGCATGTGGGCCGACTGCAGGGCGATCGTGCAGCGCCTGCTGGACCATCCGATGGCCGCCGAATCCGCCGGCCTTGGAGTCCGTGCCCGGCAGATGCTCGCCGCGGCCGCGCAGGGCCAGGGCCAGCTGACGGCAGCGGTGGAGCAAGCCCAGGAAGCCGTGCGGCTCTGCTCCCAGCTGCCCAAGGGCTCGACGCTCATCATCGGTGCGCTGCGCGCGCTAATCGGTGCCCTGGCCGAGAGCGGGCGGCTGGACGAAGCCTGGAAGTACTGCCAGGACATGAACGAGCAGATGGACGAGCAGTCCATGTCACAGCTGGCCGGCGAAGTAGCCTGGGTGGTCGGAAACGTCGCCTTCATGCGGCATGACTACGCCGAGGGCATCAAGTACCACGAGAAGGCCGCCAAGCTGCTCTCCCCCGCGAACGACATTGATCTTTGGGCCCGGTTCAACAAGGCCTCCGCCGCGGTGCGCCTCTCGTCCGGGATCGTCGAACCGGAAACCCTGTCCTCCATCGAGCGCGCCGAACTGGCCCTCTCAATTGTGGGCGGCAACAAGACGGACCACCTGGAGGTTGCCTTTATCCGGGCGCGCTGGCTGTACCTCACGGGCGACATCGTGGGCGCCGTGCAGAAGCTGCGCGAGATCCACGCCGAGCGGGACGTGCTGGCCAAACACACCGCCGGCGAAGTCTCGCTCCTGCTGGGTAAGGCGCTCAAGGCCGCCGGCGAGTCCGAGGAGGCCCTCGTGTACCTGGAGGAAGCGCAGAAGGAGTTCAGCGCGGCCGGCGCCTCGGACCGGGTCCAGCAGGCCATGGATGCCGTGCTGGAAATCCGGCTGGCCCAGCGCCGCGCCGCGGCAGCCGCCGGCACCTGACCGCAATCAGCAGGCACTGAGCCGCGGCGGCCGGCGGCCGGGTCCCGAAGCACCGGCCGCCGCGGCTCGGGCACACCGCCCCGGCGCCGGCGCCTCAGGCGAACGTACGCCCGGTGAGCAACTCGAAGGCCTCGACGTAGCGGCTGCGGGTGCGGGCGACGACGTCGGCAGGCAGCGCCGGCGGCGGCGTGTCGGAGGCCTTGTCCCAGCCGGACTCCGCGGACGTCAGCCAGTCGCGAACGTACTGCTTGTCGTAGGACGGTTGCGCCTGCCCCGGCTTGTAGGTGGCGGCGTCCCAGAAACGCGAGGAGTCCGGTGTCAGGACCTCGTCGCCGAGGGTGATGACGCCCGTCGCGGTGTCGATGCCGAACTCCACCTTGGTGTCAGCCAGGATGATGCCGCGGTCCCGGGCGATCTCCTCGGCCTTGGTGTAGATCTCCAGGGTCAGTTCGCGGAGCCGGCCTGCGATGTCCTCGCCCACCAGCTCCACCACGTCCTCGTAGGTGATGTTCTCGTCGTGCTCCCCCACCTCGGCCTTGGCGGAGGGGGTGAAGATGGCGTCGGCGAGCCGGGACCCGTCGACGAGGCCGGGCGGCAGCGGGATGCTGCAGACAGTGCCGGATTCCTTGTATTCCGCCAGCCCGGACCCCGTCAGGTAGCCGCGGGCGATGCATTCCACCGGGAACATCTCGAGCTTCTTGCAGATCATGGCGCGGCCCTCTACGGCGGCGGGGACGCCGCCGTCGACCGTTGATGCGAGCACGTGGTGCTCCACACCGAGCTGCTCGAACCACCACAGGCTCAGCTGGGTGAGGATGCGGCCCTTGTCCGGGATCTCGCTGGCGAGGACGTGGTCGAAAGCGCTGATACGGTCACTGGCCACCACCAGGACGCACTCGTGGCCGAAGCGCTCCGTGATGGAGGAGTCGGCCGGAATGTAGAGGTCGCGGACCTTTCCGGAGTAGACGTGCGTCCAGCCGGGCAGGTCCAGCGTCTCGGTGTCGAGGCCGCCTGCGGGCAGGGAGGATTCAGTCGCGTTCACGATCAAGCCTTCGCTTTCGCCGCAGCGGCGGCCGCGCCGGGGGCCGTCACCTTGATTTCGCCGCGGGCGGCCTTGCCGCCGATGTCGGTACGGAACTGGCCGCCGTCGAGCTGGACCAGTTCGACGCCGTCGTAGGCCCGCTCACGTGCCTCCACGAGGTCGGTCCCGAGCGCCACCACGGCGAGGACGCGGCCGCCGGCGGAGACGACTTTGCCCTCGTCGTCGAGTTTGGTGCCGGCATGGATGACATGCACGCCCTCGATCGCCTCGACCTTCTTGAGGCCGCGGATCCGGTCCCCCGTCCGCGGCGTCCCCGGATAGTTTTCGGCGGCGACGACGACGGCGACGGCCGACTCCTTGGACCAGCGCAGCGGCTGGACCTTGTCCAGTTCGCCCTTGGCGGCGGCCATCAGCAGGCCGCCGAGCGGCGTCTTGAGCCGGGCCAGGACGGCCTGGGTCTCCGGGTCGCCGAAGCGGACGTTGAACTCGATCACGCGGGTGCCGCGGGACGTCAGGGCGAGGCCGACGAAGAGCACGCCGACGAACGGGGTGCCGCGGTGCGCCATCTGGTTGACGGTGGGCTGCGCAACCCGGTCGATGACCTCCTGCACCAGGCCTTCGGGGGCCCAGTCCAGCGGGGTGTAGGCGCCCATGCCGCCGGTGTTGGGCCCCTCGTCGTTGTCGAAGATGCGCTTGAAATCCTGCGCCGGGGACAACGCCACCGTGGTGCGGCCGTCGCACAGGACGAAGACGGAGACCTCGGGGCCGTCGAGGAATTCCTCGATCACCACGGTGCCGCCGGCGTCGAAGCAGCTCTGCGCGTGGGCCAGCGCCTCGTCCCGGTCGCGGGTGACGACCACGCCCTTGCCGGCGGCGAGCCCGTCATCCTTGACGACGTACGGCGCGCCGAAGGTGTCCAGCGCGTCGGCAGCTTCAGCGGCGTTGGATGCCACCCGGGCCATCGCGGTGGGCACGCCGGCCTCGGCCATGACCTCTTTCGCGAAGGCCTTGGAGGCCTCAAGCTGGGCGGCGGCCTTGCTGGGCCCGAAGACGGGGATTCCGGCCTCGCGGACGGCATCTGACACGCCTGCGGCGAGCGGGGCTTCGGGTCCCACCACCACGAGGTCGACGGCGAGCCTCGTGGCCAGGGCGGCGACGGCGTCGGGGTCATTCGCGTCGATGGCGTGGGTGGGGACCAGCTTGCCAATGCCGGCGTTGCCCGGGGCCGCGTGGACCTCGGAAACATTCGGGTCGGCGAGCAGGGATCGGACAATGGCGTGTTCGCGGCCGCCGGGGCCGATGACAAGTACCTTCACAGTTCCCAAGGGTACGTGGTGGACCCTGCAGGCTCCTAAGCTGTGACCGCCGGCCGGAGTTGGCCTGCCTTCGGCCCCTTGACCCGGGGTTCCGACGGACATGCCCATCCTTCGGGCCCGGCCCCGCCTACACGACATGCCCTCCCAGGCTCGGGTCCCATCGGACATGCCCAGCCCACGCCGCAGCCACTGGACATAGTGCGTATATGTCCACTCCTCATGCCCAAGAATGGACATGCCCGTCCCTGCGGCCCGTGGATCCCGGGTTCCGACGGACATGCCCATCCTTCGGGCCCGGCCCCACCGGACATGCCCGTTCCAAGCCGGAGCCACTGGACATAGTGCGTATATGTCCACTCCTCACGCCCCAGGATGGACATGCCCGTCCCTGCGGCCCGTGGACCCCGGGTTCCGGCGGACATGCCCATCCTTCGGGCCGGGTCCCACCGGACATGCCCAGTCCTCGCCGCAGCCACTGGACATAGTGCGTATATGTCCAATCCTCACGCCCAGGGATGGGCATGTCCGCCGCAATGCACCGCACGATCCACGAGACATCCCCACTCCCCGACGCGCCCGATCGCCCGGGCGGTCAATCCGCGGCCCGCGCCGCTCCGAACACCCTGTATGACGACGCCCAGCACCCCGAAGCCCGGCACCACCCCCCAGGGCACGAACCAGCGCATGCACCAGCGCAGGAAGCGCCTGCTGTCAGGGCCCGTAGCCCTCGCAGCGCTGGCCGGGGTGGTCTCGGCCGCCGTCGTGCTGGCCGTCGCGGAACTACTCGGCGCCTTCTTTACGGCCCGCGCGACGCCGCTGATTGCCCTCGGCTCGACGTTCATTGACTTCACCCCGCCGTGGATGAAGGACTTCGCCATCGCTACGTTCGGCACGAATGACAAGGCCGCCCTGTTCGCGGGCATGGGCCTGACCATCCTGCTGCTGGCGTGTGTGCTCGGTGTCGTGGCCTATCGCAGGTGGGCCCTCGGTGTGGCCGGGGTGGTCCTGATGGGCACGGTGATCGTGGCCAGCGTGGTGACCCGGGCCAGCGTTAAGCCCCTCGATGCCATTCCTTCGCTGATCGGCACGGTGGCCGGCCTCATTGTGCTCCGGCTCCTGATCACCAGGCTGTGGCGGATGCGGGAATGGCCTGAGGTGGCCTCGGACCGCGGCGCCAAGGAACCGGAACGACCCGCCACCAGCCGCCGCGCCTTCTTCACCGCCACCGGCATCACTGCAGTGGCGGCCGCCGCCGCGGCAACCGGGGGACGGCTCCTGAGCGCCGCCCGCAGCAATGTGGCGCAGGCCCGTGACGCCCTCAAGCTTCCCGCCCCGGCCAGGCCAGCCGCCGCCGTGCCCGCCGGCGTCCAGTCCAAGGCACCCGGTGTCACCCCCTGGCTGACCCCAAACAAGGATTTCTACCGGATCGACACCGCCCTCAGCGTGCCGGAAATCAACGTCCAGGACTGGGAACTGCGGATCCACGGCATGGTCGAACAAGAGGTGCGGCTCAGCTTCCAGGACCTCCTGGATGCCCAGCTGATCGAATCCCACGTCTCGCTGACCTGCGTCTCCAACCCGGTGGGCGGGAACCTGGCCGGCAACGCCAAATGGCTGGGCATGCCCATCCGTGACGCGCTCAAGAGGGCCCGGCCCAAGGAGGGTGCCGACATGGTGCTCTCCACCTCTGTCGACGGCTTCAGCGCCTCCACGCCGCTGGAGGTCCTGCAGGACGACCGCGACGCGATGCTGGCGATCGGCATGAACGGCGAGGCCCTTCCGCTGGAGCACGGCTACCCGGTCCGGATGGTGGTCCCCGGGCTGTATGGCTTCGTCTCGGCCACCAAATGGGTGGTCGATCTCGAGGTGACGCGGTTCGCGGACAACAAGGCCTACTGGACCCAGCGCGGCTGGTCCGAGCGCGGCCCGATCAAGACCATGGCCCGGGTGGAGGTCCCCAAGTCCTTCGCCAAGGTCGCCGCCGGGAAAGTCGCGATCGGCGGCACGGCCTGGGCGCAGACCCGCGGCATCACGAAGGTGGAGGTCCAGATCGACAACGGCCCGTGGACCGAGGCGGTGCTGTCGGCCGAGGCCTCCGTGGTGACCTGGCGGCAGTGGTCCTTCGACTGGGAGGCGACCCCCGGCCCGCACTACATCAAGGCGCGCGCCACCGACGGCACCGGCGAGGTACAGACGGACAAGCGGGCCGATCCCGTACCCGACGGCGCCTCCGGCTGGCAGTCCGTGATGGTCACCGTGGAGTAACCGGGCCGGGCCGGCATCGCACCATAGAATTGCAGCATGCCTTCGAACCCGCATGCCACCTTCACTGTTGAGTCCGCCGTCGAACTGGCAGTCATAGAACGCAGCGGTTTCATCGAGTCCCGGCACATCGGCTCCGCCGTCGTGCTGTCCGCGGACGGCAACGTCGTCACCGAACTCGGCGACATCACCACCCCGATCTACGCGCGCTCCACGCTCAAGCCGCTGCAGGCCCTGGCGTCCATGCAGTCCGGTGTGCCGCTGCGCGGCGCGCAGGTGGCGATCGCGTGCGGAAGCCACGTCGGCTCCCTCGACCACATGGACGTGGTCGAAGGCATGCTGAAGGCGGCCGGCGTCAAGGAAGCCCAACTCCAGTGCCCGGCCGCGTGGCCCGAGGACGAGACGGCCCGGACCTGGCTGGTCCAGACGGAACGCGGGAAGTCCCGGCTGGCCTTCAACTGTTCGGGAAAGCACGCGGCTTTCCTCTGGGCCTGCACCGAGAACGGCTGGGATACCCACAGCTACCTCGAACCGAACCACCCCCTGCAGCAGCGGATCCGCTCCGTGATCGAGGAGTACTGCGGCGAGCGCATCGCCCACCTCGGCATCGACGGCTGCGGCGCTCCGGTGGCGGCCGTCTCCCTCACCGGCCTCGCCCGGGCCTACTCCCGCCTGGCCAAGGCCCCCGGGGACAACAATTCCAACGCCCGCGCCGCCACGATCGCCACGTCCATGCTGGACTACCCGTGGGCCGTGCAGGGCCGGGGGCAGGCGAACACTATTGTCATGGACGAGCTGGGAATCATCGCCAAGATCGGCGCCGAGGGGGTGCTGGTGATGGCCACCCCGCAGGGCGTCTCGGTGGCGATCAAGGTCCTTGACGGCAACATCCGCGCCACAACCCTGGTGGGCCTGACCCTGCTGGCGGCCGCGGGCGCCGTCGAGGTTCCGGAAGTCTCCAGCGTGCTGGAAAAGGTGGTGGACCCGGTCCTGGGCGGCGGCCGGCAAGTCGGCAAGATCCGCCTCGGCCACGCCGTCTCGGCGCTGCTGGACTAGGCCCGTGGCAGTGCAACGGCGCCGGATCCCGGTGGACGAGGGCCGCGCCGCCCTGGCCGCGTGGCGCGACGCCCAGGCGCCAGCGTCAGCGTCAGAAGTGCCAGCGTCAGAAGTGCCAGCGTCAGAAGTGCCGGCGTCCGGGGTGCCCGCCGTCTCGCGCAACACGCTCGCGACGGCGGTGCGCTACACCCTCGAGGAAGTCACCGCCCGGGCGCCCGGCAACTCGGTGGAGGTCCGGGTGCCGCCGTTCGGCGTCACCCAGTGCGTGGAGGGCCCGCGGCACACCCGCGGCACTCCCCCGAACGTCATCGAGTGCGACGCCGCCACCTGGCTGGCGATGGTGACCGGCCGACTGGACTGGGCGGACGCGGTCGACGCCGGCACGGTGGCCGCGTCCGGGCTGCGGGCCGACTTGTCCGGGCTGCTGCCGCTTTTTTAGCGGGCCATGACGCCGGCCAGCAGCCTGCCCGGCGGCAGGGCCTCAGCCGCGGCCGATGAACGGCATCCCGGCTGCGGTAATCACGATCGACCCCACGCTCGCGGACGCGGGCATGCCGGCCATCAGCAGCACGGCGCGGGCAGCGTCCTCGACCGGGAACGTCGGCTCCACCCGGCGGCTGCCGTCGGCCTGGAGCGCGCCGTCGCCAACACCGATCTCATTCATCAGGTCCGTGGCGGCGTTGCCGATGTCGATCTGGCCGCAGCTGATGCCGAAGCCTCGGCCATCAAGATCGATGCTCTTGGTCAGCCCGGTCATCGCATGCTTAGTGACCGTGTACGCAACGGTCCGTGGCCGGGGCGAATGCGCCGCGATGGAACCGTTGTTGATGATCCGGCCGCCCTGCGGCGACTGCGCCTTCATGGCCCGGACGGCGGCGGCGGCGCAGAGCAGGGAACCGGTCAGGTTCACCGCCACCGTGGCGTCCCAGTCGGCGACGCTGATCTCGTCCACCGAGGCCTCGGGGCCGAACATCCCGGCGTTGTTGAACAGCACGTCCACCCGGCCCCACTGCTCCAGGGTGACGGCGAAGAGCCGTTCCACGTCGGCCGGGCGTGTAACGTCGCAGGGAAACGCGAGCGCCTGCGCGTGGCCGGCCCCGGTCGCCAGCAGCGGCTCCTCACGCCGGCCGGCTAAAACGACACGGTAGCCTTCGGCCAGCATGAGCCGGGCCACCGCCCGCCCGATCCCGGAACCCGCTCCGGTCACGACCGCGACCCGGCCAAGGTGGTGCTGGTGCGTCATGTGGGGCTCCTGGGGTGGCGTGGCTGTTCCGGTCCCGGACAGCCTATGCCGAGATGACACTCCGCGGCAGTGCCGGAGACAAACATTGCCGTGATCTGCCATCTCGCGTCAGGGCCTTGCGCCAAGAAGTAGAGTGAAGCGTGGCAACCACCGCGGGCGAGGCCTTGCTGGCTTACCTAGGCCAGCAGCTCGCTGAGTTGCGCCAGCAGGCGCCCGGGGTCCGGTCCAAACAACCGGAAGGCGTCCATCAGATGCGTGTTGCGGCCCGCCGCCTCCGCTCCCTGCTGGCCTCGGGACGGCCGTTGTTCGACGACGGCGCCGTGGAACCGCTCCGGGACGAACTGCGCTGGCTCTCGGGGCTGCTGGGCGCGGCCCGGGATCCGGGGGTGGTCCGCGAGAGGCTGGCGACCCTGCTCGCCCAGGAGCCTGCGGCGTTGCGCGGCATTTCCGGAGCTTATGGCCCGGCTGCCACCCGGATCGACGGGGAGCTCGACGCCCTGGCCGCGGCGGGATTCGACGCGGTCCTCGAGGCGCTCGGAAACGAGCGCTATGTCCAGCTGCTGGCGGATCTGGAACGGTTCCTCACCGACGCTGCGCTGTCACCGACGGCCGCCGGAGATCCCGGGGCGAGGTTCGGCAAGCTCGTGGCCAAGGACCGGCGGCGGTTACAGCGCGCCGTCACAGCGCTTCCTGCAAGGGCAGACGACGGCGGGACCCGGGATGCGGGCCTGCACGAGGTCCGCAAGGCGGCGAAGCGGCTGCGCTACTCAGCCGAACTGGCCGCCTCACTGCCCAAACGCACCGGGAAGACGCACGCAGGCAAGAGGCGGCGCAGGACCGCCAAACGGACCGCGAAGTCCGCGCGGAAAATCCAGCAGTTGCTGGGCCTGCACCAGGACAGCGTGGTGGCGCGGCAGCGGCTGGCGGAGCTGGCCCGCCGGGCCCAGGACCGCGGCGAGAACGCCTTCACGTACGGACGGTTGCACGCGAAGGAGGAGGGCCTGGCGGCCGCCGCCGAGCGGGACTTCTTGGAGTTCTGGGACTCGTCCTCCCGGCCGGCGCTGGGCGGGTTGAGGACAAAGCAGTCACCCAGCTAGCGGCCCATCAGGTGCTGCCCGCCGCCCGGGAAAACGCGGCACGGACTGCGCGGCCGGTCGCCCAGGTTTAGCGCCCGCGGTCAGCGCACTACCGAGCGGTGGCCGGCATCCAAGCGCCGGGTCCAACCGCGCGAGTCAAGATGCTCCAGCAGCGGAACCGCGATCCGGCGGGTAGTGTCCAGCGCCTGACGCGCCTGGCTCGTAGTGAACGGCTGCTCAAGGCCGGCCAGCGCACGCATGGCAAGGGCCGGCGCCGAAGGCAGCAGCACCACCCCGTCGCGCAACCGCAGCAGGCGGCCCGCCCGTTCGGCGGCAGCCAGCTCCCGGGCGCCCAAGCCCAGCGCGGTCAGGTCGTCGGCTTCCGGGGCGTGGAACGGGGCCGCGGAAAGCCGGCGCTCCAGCTCAGCGACGGCGGGCTCGGCGGCGCCGAGGTCGGCGCGGCTGCCGGGCACCCGGATGTGTCCGGCGTCGGCCTCCAGCGTCGCGGCGTCGATCACGTGCGGCAGCAGCCGTTCGTCCGGCAGGCCCAGCAGGCCGGTCGCGGCCCCCATGGAGAGCCCGGGGGCCAACGGGTCCCGTTGCCGCAGCTCCTCGACGGCCGTCCGCAACCGCTGCTGCCACGCCTCGCGGACGGGAGCGTGCACCCACCAGTCCCCCATGACATGGATGTCGTCGAACCCTGCGGGGTCCTGACCGGTCAGCAGCCCCAGCCGCCTCAGGTGCTCCTCCCGGACCGCACCGCGGGCCGCGACCGCGCCGGCGAGGTCGCCTGCGGGGTCCATCGCGGCGAGCCGCCGCGCCCACTTGGCCCCGTCGCCGCGGCGCACCAGTTGGGGCGGGTCGGCGTCGAGGATGCGGGCGCCGCCCAGGACGGAGTGACGCCCGGGATCCCGCAGCACCAACCGGTCCCCCAGCACCAGGGGCAGGGCCCGGTCGAGGACCAGGCGTGCAAGGTCGGCGCCGAAGGGACGCAGCCGGGCCGGGACAGCGGCTGTTCCCACATGCACCATGATGTTCTCCGGCACCTCCGTGTACTCCAGGCCCGAGGCGCGTTGGATGCCGACGACGGCGGTGGTGGGCCAGGCGTCCGGGGTCACCAGCACGTCGCCCCGGCGGATCTCGGCGGGGCCGACGTCGCGGAGGTTCAGGGCCACCCGGCTCACCGGTTCCACCGAGGTCCGCGCGGTGTCGCAGCTTTGCAGCCCGCGGATGGCCACCGGCCGCTCGGTGGCGTCCCCCAACAGCATCAGCCGGTCGCCGCGGGCCAGGGTTCCGGCGGCGAGGGTTCCTGTCACCACTGTCCCGGAGCCGGTGATCGTGAAGGACCGGTCCACCCAGAGCCGCACTCGGCCGGTCAGGGTTGGCGCCGGCACCCGGGCGAGGACGTTGTCGAGCGCGGCGCGCAGGTCGTCCAGCCCGGCGCCGTCAATGGCGCAGACGGCGACGGCGGGAGCGTCGCGCAGGCCTGTTCCGGCCAGCTCGGCGCGGGCCCTGGCGAGGACCTCGGTGCGGTGTTGCTCCGTGGCCCGGTCGGACCGGGTCAGGACGATCACGCCGTGCTCGATGCCAAGGGCCGCGACGGCGTCGCGGTGGTCACTGGACTGCGCCTGCCAGCCTTCGTCGGCTGCGACCACGAAACAAACTACGGGCGCCGGACCGATACCGGCGAGCATGTTCCCGAGGAACCGTTCGTGTCCCGGGACGTCGACGAAGGCCACGTCGCGGCCGGAGGGCAGCGTAGTCCACGCATAGCCCAGGTCGATGGTCAGTCCGCGGCGGCGTTCCTCTTCCCACCGGTCCGGTTCCATCCCCGTGAGGGCGCGGACCAAGGTGCTCTTGCCGGAATCAACGTGCCCGGCCGTGGCGATGACGTACATAATTCAGGCTGCGCCCCCGGCGTCGGCCACCGCAAAACGTGCCTGGGCTTGGCGGACTGCGTCAAGGATCCGGTCGTCGTCCGCGGCGGGCACGCAGCGTAAGTCGATCAGGCAGGCGCCGTCGTGCACGCGCGGAAGCACGGCCGGGCTGCCGGTACGCAGCGGCCCGGCGAGCCGCTCCGGCAGCCGCAGGGCCCAACCCGGCAGGGGCACGCCGGGGGCGCCGCCGCCGCCGACCCTGCCGTCGTGGGCCACGACCTCGACGCCGAGGGCCGCGGCGAGCCTGTCGGTGCGCCGGCGCAGCTCCCCTACGTCGGCGTGCAGGGCCTGGGACACGGGCGTGGCCCCGCCGGTGAGGGTGGCTTCGAGGGCGGCGAGGGCGAGTTTGTCGGCGCGGACCGCCCGGGCCAGGGGATGCCGGGCCAGCCGCTCGATGATGTCCTTACGGCCCAGCAGCAGGCCCGCCTGGGGGCCGCCCAGCAGTTTGTCGCCGCTGGCGATGACGACGTCGGCTCCGGCCAGCAGCGCGGAGGTCACGTCCGGCTCGTCCGGCAACAGGGGGTCGTGCGTCAATAGTCCGCTGCCGAGGTCGGCCACCAGGGGCACGCCGTCGGACACGGTCAGCCGGCTCAGTTCGGTCAGCGGCACGGCGGAGGTGAATCCGTCGACCCGGAAATTGCTGGGGTGCACCTTGAGCACGCACCCCGTCTGCGGCCCCAGGGCGTCCGCGTAGTCGGCCAGGTGCGTCCGGTTCGTGGTGCCGACCTCCCGGAGCACAGCGCCGGTGGACTCCATCAGGTCCGTAAGGCGGAAGCCGGCGCCGATCTCGACCAGTTCGCCGCGGCTCAGGACCACGTCCTTGCCGGCCGCCAGGGCGGTGGTGGCCAGGACGAGTGCGGCCGCTCCGTTGTTGACCACCAGCGCGGCCTCCGCCGCTGGGCAGGCGGCAAGCAGGGCCGCCCGGGCGCCCGCTCCCCTGCTGGAGCGGCTGCCGTCCCGAAGGTCGAGTTCGACGTCGACGTAGCCGCTGGCGGCGACGAGGGCTTCCTTGGCGGCGTCCGAGAGCGGCGCGCGCCCGAGGTTGGTGTGGACAATGACGCCGGTGGCATTGAGCACGGGCCGCAGGGTGGTTGCCCGGCGGCCGTTCACCGCCGCCGTCAGCGTCGGTTCCACCAGTTCGGGGGCCAGCTCGCCGCGCCGGGCCCGGTCCTGGACGTCCCGGATCAGCTCGCGGATGACGTGGCCGCCGAGCCGCCCGGCGGCCTCCCGGACGGCGGCCAGGGCAAGCAGGTCGTTCGTCCGCGGAATGAATCGCCGGGGGTCGGTCTGGTCCACGGTCCTCCTCGGCCGGCGGCAGTGACGCCTGAAGTTGGCGGTGGCGGACGGGAATCGAACCCGCCAGGCCGAGATGCTCGGCCGCACCGGTTTTGAAGACCGGGGGGCCCACCAGGACCCGGACGCCACCGCGCATCAATATAGCAGGGTTGCCTTGGGGGTACGCTGGGCGGGTGACCGAGGCCCAGATAACCACCCGGAAGCCGGAGGAGGGCGCCACGCCCATCCGGCTCACAGGCTTTGCCCACGGCGGAGGATGCGCCTGCAAAATTCCCCCGGGCGAACTCGAGGACGCCGTCCGCGGCCTGATCGGGCACCCCGGGCCGGAGGTGCTCGTCGGGCTGGACAGCGGCGACGACGCCTCCGCCGTCCTGGTCCGCGAGGATCTGGCGGTGCTGACCACGGCCGATTTCTTCACTCCCGTGGTCGATGACGCGTACGACTGGGGCCGCATCGCCGCGGCCAACGCCCTGTCAGACATCTACGCCATGGGCGGCCGGCCCGTGACGGCCATCAACCTGCTCGGCTGGCCGCGTGGCGTGCTGCCGATGGAACTCATGACAGAGGTGCTCCGCGGCGGCCTGAGCGTCGCCGCGGAGGCGGGCTGCCCGGTGTTGGGCGGCCACTCCATCGACGATCCGGAGCCTAAATACGGCATGGCCGTCACCGGCGTCGCCCACCCGGATCGGTTGCTGCGCAACGACGCCGCCGAGCCCGGACTGCCCATCACGCTGACCAAGCCCATAGGCGTCGGGTTGCTCAACAACCGCCACAAGCAGACCGGCGAGGTCTTCGCCGAGGCGGTAGAAACGATGGCGCGGCTCAACCGCGACGCCTCCGACGCCGCCGTCGCCGCCGGGGTCAAGGCGGCCACCGACGTCACCGGCTTCGGCTTGCTGGGACACCTCTACAAGATGGTCCGCGCCTCCGGGATCGGCGCCGTCATTGACCTGCAGTCCGTCCCCCTGGTGGACGGCGCCCGGGCGGCGCTCCGCGACGGATTCGTCTCCGGCGGCACCAAGCGCAACCTCGATTGGGTGCGCGCCCACCTCGACGCCGACGCCGGGATCACGGAGGATGACCTGCTGCTGCTGGCGGACGCGCAAACCTCCGGCGGCCTGCTCGTGGTGGGCGAGGTGCCCGGCTACCCGGTGATCGGCCATACGACGGCGGGGCAGGGCATCCGGATCCGCTAGACCCGGCGCGCCGACGGCCCGAGCAGTGCTGACTGCTCCGGGCCGGCGCGTCAGCTGCCGGTGGTGATGGCATCGCCGGTGACGCCGGCGGCGCGCCGCGCCGCCAGGCGCCGCTTCTGCGGTTCGATCGTGTAGCGGGGATCCTTGGCCGAGGCGAGCCCGGCCTCGAACACGCCGAAACGGGTAAGTGCCGAGCCTGCCAGCAGCGCCAGTCCCGACGCCGCCGCGACCGCCCGGTTCCGGCCTCCGAGCAGGGTGCCCAGTCCGCCGGCCAGGACAAGCCGCTCGCTCCACTTCAGCAGGCTGCCTGCCTTGCCTTGGTGCAGGGGCTCCGCGGCCACCGGGTCCATCCGCCGTTCCATGATCTTCATTGCCACCACGTCCCCGACCACGCCGAGCAGCGCGAGGTTCCGAGCGGGTCCGGCTTCGCGGACCGGGGTTGTCACCATCGCGAGCCCTGCGGAGGCCAGGCTGGCGGAGCTGACGAATACGAACGGCAGTTCCCCGTGCATCTCGTTCCAGGTCGGCGTCGCGGTGTCGCCCAGCAGGACGGCCGTGTAGGCCGCCAGCGGTCCCGCGAAGACGGCGGCTTCGAGGCCGGCCGGGCCTTCTACGGCGCGGAGCACGCCCCGCAGCGGTCCCAGCGGCAGCCGTTCGCCGCTCATCCGGTCGATCTCCGCGACGGCGGCCACGGCGGCTCCCGCGCTAAACGCGCTCAGGATCCAAGAGCCGACGCTCATCGGCGAGGTCACCTTGAAGGTGCGCAGCATGTTCAGGAAGCGCTCCGGGCGTCCGAGGTCCTTGATCAGGGCGGCGGCGCCGAGGCCGACGGCGCCCAAGGCGCCGAGCCGGGCATTCCGCCGCAGCAGCGGCCGTCCGCTCAGCTGGCTGCCGGCTGCCAGCAGGGCGGAACCGCCGGCGACACCGCCGAGGAAGAGGTAGATGGCGACGTCGTCGCCCCAGGGGGCCGGCTTGACCACCGGACGGCCGTAGTACGAGGTGAATTCAGGTTCCGGCACCATGGGCATTTCCCGGGAGCCGTCACCGTTTTCCCTGCGCCGGCCGGTGCCGCGTTTGCCGCCCTCCCGCCGGCGTCGGGCAGGCTCGGTGGGCCGGAAGCTGTCGAATTCCGAGAGCGTCACTCGCGTCCTCCCAGGAACGCCACCGCGGCGGCGACGGCCATGCCGGCTACCGCCATGCCGGCCCGCCGGTACATCTTCGGCAGGTCCGCCGTGGGCACCCGCGGGTCCGGCGGGAGGCCGTAGACCTCGGGTTCATCCAGCAGCAGGAAGACCGAACCGGTTCCGCCGACGCCATCGTTCTCGTTCGCGCCGTACAGCCGGGCCTCGGTCATGCCCTGGGCGTGCAGGGTGGCGACCCGTTCCTTGGCGGTCTCCACCATGTCCTCGTGGTCGCCGAACTTGATGGACGTCGTCGGGCAGGCCTTGGCGCACGCGGGTGTCTCGTCGGCCACCAACCGGTCGTAACACAGGGTGCACTTCTGGGCGACGCCCGCGTTGGGGACGTCGGCATGCTTGGCGTGCTGTTCCTCCCTGCTGGCGGCAACCTTCACGGTGCCGTTGCTGCGGCGCTCGATCACGCCGAACGGACACCCGGCCACGCAGGTTCCGCAGCCGTTGCAGACGTCGTCCTGGACCACGACGGTGCCGAACTCGGTGCGGAACAACGCTCCGGTGGGGCAGACGTCGAGGCATCCGGCGTGCGTGCAGTGCTTGCAGACGTCAGAGGACATCAGCCAGCGGAAGTCCGGCGTGTCCGGCGGGGTGGTATCGGCGTCCGCGAGGTCCGCCACGCTGGGTGGGGCCGGCGGACCGATGCGCGGCATGCCAAGGCTGACCAGGGCACGGCCTGATTCCCGGGCCTCGGCAATGCGCTCCTGGCCCTGTTCGATGAAGGCGACATGCCGCCAGGTGCTGGCACCCAGCGACCCGGTGTTGTCATAGGAGGACCCGAGCAGTTCGAGGTTTCCGTCCTGCGGGTTGTGGTTCCACTCCTTGCAGGCAACTTCGCAGGCCTTGCAGCCGATGCAAATCGATGTGTCGGTGAAGAACCCCTTGCGCGGATGGTTGTGCTCCCAGTGGGCATCGGCGGTGGGGTCTGTCGGTCCGGTCAGCTGGCCCATTCGGTCCTCCAACGTCGGGTCGGTGTCCGGACGGCGGCGATGTGCCGCCACCCGGACCGGGCAAGATGTGCTGCGTTCGGGGCGGGGATCACGGCGTCTGCCCGCCCGGGTGTTCGCCCTCGGCGGCCGGATGGGTCACCGTGCTGTTACTGGTCTGCACCGTGAGCCCTGCCCGCGCCTGGTACTCGGCGACGAGCGCCAGCAGCTCCGGTCCCCGCGGCCTGCGCCCGGGGCGGATGTCGCAGGAGGCCACCTTCGATTCCTGGATCTGGACGTTGGGGTCGAGGGTAACGCCCAGCAGGTCGTTGGCAGCGTCGCCACTGACGACGGCGCTGCTCCCGACGCCCCAGTGATAGGGCAGCCCGATCTGGTGCACGGTGTGGTCTCCGACGGTCAGCGGCGTCATCCGCTCCGTGACCAGCACCTTCGCCTCGATGGCCGAGCGCGCCGAGATGATGGTGGCCCAGCCGTACGGCTCCAGCCCGCGCTCGGCGGCCAGTTCGGGCGAGACCTCGCAGAACATCTCCGGCTGCAGCTCGGAGAGGTACGGCAGCCAGCGGCTCATGCCACCGGCCGTGTGGTGCTCGGTGAGCCGGTACGTGGTGAACACGAACGGGTAGACGTCAGCGCCAGGGTCGCCGGCGCTGGGCGCGCTGAGGTTGTCCTTCCGGGGGTACTTCAGGCGTGCCGGGCTCTGCTGCTGCGGGTACAGCCCGTTGGCCACTGGCGACTCCTGCGCCTCGTAGTGGGTCGGGAGCGGACCGTCCACGAGTCCCTTCGGCGCGAACAGCCAGCCCTTGCCGTCGGACTGCATGATGAACGGATCGTCTCCGCTGAGCGCGGCCGGACCGCCCACCGAGGGGTCGGGTTTGCTGCCGGGGGCGAGGGTCGGCGGGAAGTCCGGGACGTCGTCGCCGACCCACTTGCCCTGCTCCTCGTCCCACCAGATGTATTTCTTGCGTTCGCTCCACGGCTTGCCGTCCGGGTCGGCGGAGGCCCGGTTGTACAGGATCCGCCGGTTGGCCGGCCACGCCCAGCCCCACTCGGGGGCCGCGGGGCCCTGCTCCTGGCCCGGCTTTCGGTTGGCGGCGTGATTGATCCCCTCGGCGTAGACGCCGGTGTAGATCCAGCAACCCGCCGTCGTGGAGCCGTCGGCGCGGAGTTCGGTGTAGGCGGAGAGTGGCTTGCCCGCGTCGGGGCCGGTCAGGTGACGGCCGTTGATTTCGGCAAGCACCGACTCGGGGTCCGGATCGCCGTGGTCGTCAGTGGGGTAGTCCCACGTCAGGTCCAGCAGCGGCCGGTCCCGTTCGTCCTGGGAACCGGCAAGCCTCTGCCGGATCCGGTGCCCCAGTTCGTAGAAAAACTGGAGTTCGCTCTGGCACTCGCCCGGCGGTGCCACCGCCTGGTGTCGCCACTGCAGCAGCCGCTGGGTCTGGGTAAAGGACCCGGCCTTCTCCACGTGCGTTGCCGCCGGCAGGAAGAAGACCTCGGTCTCAATGTCCTCGGTGCGGAGCTCCCCGGATTCGATTTCCGGGCCGTCCTTCCACCAGGTCGCCGACTCGATCATGTTCAGGTCGCGGACCACCAGCCACTTCAGGTGGGACATGCCGAGGCGTTGCATCCGGCCGTGGGCCGAGCCGACCGCCGGGTTCTGGCCGAGCAGGAAGTAGCCTTCCACCTCGTCCCGGAGCATGCTCATGACGGTCTCGTAGGTCCCGTGCGCACCGGTCAGGCGGGGCAGGTAGTCGTACGCCCAGTCGTTGTCCGCCGTCGCCGCGTCACCCCACCAGGCCTTGAGCAGGCTGATGGTGTATGCGTCGGCGTCGGCCCAGAATCCCTTCTGGTTTTTCGAGGCGTTCGCCTCGAGGTACTCCTCCAGGGTGTCGTGCCGCCCGGCGCTGGGCATCGGCAGGTAGCCGGGCAGCAGGTTGAACAGCGTGGGAATGTCGGTGGAGCCCTGGATGCTGGCATGGCCGCGCAGGGCCATGATTCCGCCGCCGGGGCGTCCCACGTTCCCCAGCAGCAACTGGAGGATGGCGGCGGCGCGGATGAACTGCGCTCCCAGGGAGTGCTGGGTCCAGCCCACGGCATAGGCGAAGCAAGTGGTCCGGTCGCGGCCGGAGTTCTCCGTGATTGTCTTCGCCAGGTAGGCAAAGTCCGCTTCGCTGATGCCGCACATGTCGCGCACCATCTCAGGGGTGTAGCGGGCGTAGTGCCGCTTCACGATCTGGAAGACGGTCCGGGGATTCTGGAGCGTGTCGTCCCGCAGCACCTCGGCGTGCTCGAGCGGCGGGCCGCCGCTGCCGAAGGTATCACCGGAGGCCCGGGCGCCGGCCTCTGCGCCGTGCTCAGGACCGGCCGGTTCGCCGATGGAGCCGTCCTCGGCCTCCTCGTAGGCCCAGGACGAGTTGTCGTAGGCGCCCTTCTCCGGATCGAACCCGGAGAACAGGCCGCCCAGGTCCTCGGCGTCGCGGTAATCCTCATGGACCAGCGTGGCCGCGTTGGTGTACGCGCTCACGTACTCCTTGAACCACAGGTCATTGGCGATGACGTAGTTGATGAGGGCACCTAGGAGCACGACGTCGGAACCGGCCCGGATCGGCAGGTGCTTGTCAGCGACCGCCGAGGTGCGCGTGAACCGGGGGTCGATGTGGATGACCTTGGCCCCGCGTGCCTTCGCCTCCGCCACCCACTGGAATCCGACCGGATGGCACTCGGCCATGTTGGATCCCTGAATGATGATGCAGTCGGCGTTGGCCATGTCCTGCAGTGATTGCGTTGCACCACCGCGTCCAAACGAGGCTCCCAAACTGGGAACCGTGGCGGAGTGTCATATACGGGCTTGGTTCTCCGTCTGTACCGCCCCGGCGGCGGTGAAGAGCTTCTTGATCAGGTAGTTCTCTTCGTTGTCCAGGGTGGCGCCGCCGAGGGAGGCGATGCCCATGGTGCGCCGCAGCAGGCGACCTTCGTCATCTTCCTGCTGCCAGGTCCTGCGCCGGCTTTCGATGAACCGGTCGGCGATCATGTCGACGGCGGTGGAAAGGTCCAGCCTTTGCCATTCCTTGGCGCGCGGGGCACGGTACAGGACCTTGGTCTGCCGGCCCGGAGAGTTAACCAGCTGTTCGCTGGCGGAGCCCTTGGGGCATAGCCGGCCGCGCGAAATGGGCGAATCGGGGTCGCCCTCGATCTGGACAACCTTCTCGTCCTTGACGTAGACGCGCTGTCCGCAGCCGACCGCGCAGTAAGGGCAGACGCTCTGCACGACGCGGTCCGCAGTGGCGGTGCGCGGCGCGATCGCCTGGGTCCGGGGCGAGGTAACGGACGGCCCGCGGCCCAGCAGGTCGCCCGTGCTCAGCTGCCGGATAACCGGCCATTGAAGGAAACTTCGCGGTGCCATTTCAGGAGCATATCCCAATCCAGGAACGAGTGACAGGACAGTCTTTCGGCATATCCGCCCGCGTTCCTACGTGTTTTCAAGGTCAGTCCCGCTGCCGGTCGGCCCCGGGGGACCGACCGGCAGCAGCACCTACGGCTTCAGGACGACCTTGATGCAGCCATCCTGCTTCTTCTGGAACTTCTCGTACATCGCGGGGGCCTCGTCCAGGCTGGCCTGGTGGGTCACGAGGTCCATGGCGCCCAGCGGGTCGGCGTCGGCTTCGACCAGCGGCAGCAGGTCATCGGTCCAGCGTCGCACATTGCACTGGCCCATCCGCAGCTGGATCTGCTTGTCGAACATGTGCATCAGGGGCATCGGGGTCGCGGTGCCGCCGTAGACTCCGCTCAGCGAGACGGTGCCGCCCCGGCGGACCGCATCAAGCGCCGTGTGCAGGGCGGACACCCGGTCCACTCCGACGGTCTCGAAGGCCTTCTGGGCCAGCTTGTCCGGCAACAGCCCGGCCGCGTGCTGGGCGAAGGCAGCCACGGGCGAATCATGGGCCTCCATCCCGACCGCGTCCACCACCGAGTCGGCGCCGCGGCCCTGGGTCATCGAGCGCAGCTCATCGGCCACGCCCTTGGAGAAGTCGAGGGTTTCGACGCCGTGCCGTTCCGCCATCGCCCGGCGCTCCGGCACCGGGTCCACGCCGATGACGCGCAGGCCGAAGTGTTTGCCGATCCGCGAGGCGAACTGTCCCACGGGTCCCAGGCCCAGCACCGCGAGGGTGCCGCCGTCGGGCACGTCCGCGTACTTCACGCCTTGCCAGGCCGTGGGCAGGATGTCCGAGAGGAAGAGGTAGCGCTCGTCCGGGAGGTCGGCGCCCACCTTAATGGGGCCGTAGTCGGCGTGCGGAACCCGCAGGTATTCGGCCTGGCCGCCCGGCACGGAGCCGTACAGCTCGGAGAAGCCGAAGAGTGCGGCGCCGGAGCCCTTCTCCTTGACCTGGGTCGTTTCGCACTGGGACTGCAGGCCCTGGCGGCACATGAAGCAGTGGCCGCAGGAAATGTTGAACGGGATGACCACGCGGTCTCCCTTGGCCAGGTTGGTGACGGCGCTGCCTACCTCCACGACGACGCCCATTGGCTCGTGGCCGACGATGTCGCCCTTGTGCATATAGGGGCCGAGGGTTTCGTAAAGGTGCAGGTCCGAGCCGCAGATTGCCGTCGAGGTGATGCGCACGATCGCGTCGGTGGGTTCCTTAATCACCGGATCCGGGACTTCTTCCACGCTTACGGACCGTTTGCCCTGCCAAGTAAGTGCCTTCATGTGCTTGCCTTTCGGTCGCGGTCTGAGGGGAACAGCGGGGGGAGGATCGGGCGCGGGGGCCGGCGGTGCGGGCCGGGGTCGTCAGTTGCCGCGAACGCGCGCGGCCAGCCTGCCGATGGCACTGCCGGCCAGGTTGTCCAGCAGCGCCCGCGGGCTCTCGTAGACGTCCACGGCGCCCGCTTCGCGGAGCTCGGCTTCGCTGGTGCCGCCGCAGGTGAGTCCGATGGCCGGGATGCCCAAGGCGCCGGCAGCGTAGATGTCCCAAACGGCGTCGCCCACGTAGACCGCATTCTCGGCGGCCACACCCACGGCCTCAAGCGCAGCGGCGAGGATGTCCGGCGCGGGCTTGCTTTCCTTCGCGTCGGCGGAGCTGGTGGCGGCGTGGATGTAGGCGTCGGCGTCGATGGTGGCGCGGAGAATCTCCAAGTCGCGGTCTCGTGCCGAGGACGCGAGGGCGACGGCGAGGCCGGTGTCGAAGCATTGCGCCAGCAGGTCCCGGGCGCCGTCGAGCCGTCGGAGCGACGGCCAGAAGGTGGAGAACACGGCGGCATGGGAGGTCATGATGTCGGCGTCGCCGTCGGGATCGCGGTCTTCCGGCAGCAGGTGGTCAAGGATTCTGTCGCCGCCCATTCCCACCGAGCGGTGGATGCTTGCCATCGGGACGTCATAGCCGGCCTGCCGGAACGCCTGCCACCACGCGAGGGTGTGGATGTAGGAGGAGTCGACCAGCGTCCCGTCGACGTCGAAGAGGACCGCCCCCGGGTGCTTGGCGGTGCGGGCAGCGTCAGTGGTGGGCACGGGTGCGCTTCGTGGCCGCCAGGGTGCCTCCCGAGAGCGAGGAGCCGCGGCCTGTGCCGCCGCCGGTCCGCCGCTTCGCCAGGGACGCCATCACAGCGGACTGGCTGTCGCCGCTGCGGTCCCTGATCAGGCCGGTTCCGGCGATCTCCCGGGCCTGGGCGATGCCCGCCACGGCTGCCCGCTTCGTGGGGAACGTGACGGAGACGGCCATCAGGTCGCCCGCAGCGTCCATCATCCGAATCCGGTAACCGCCGTCGGGCGCATCCACGAGCTCGAAATATCCAGCCATTGCATACTCCTTCAATCCTGCACCCCGTGCGGGGATATTAGTAAGTATACTTATCTAAGCTCTGGAAGAAAGTCCGGCGACGGGTCCGGGCCCGGCGGATAACGCCGCCGCCAGCCGGCGCCGGGCCACCGCTCAGTGGCCGTCCGCCTGCAACTGGAGTGCGCTGCGTACCAGGGCGAAGTGGCTGAAGGCCTGGGGCATGTTCCCCAATTGCCGCGCCTCTTGGACGTCCCACTCCTCGCTGAGAAGTCCGACGTCGTTGCGCAACGCCAGCAACCGTTCGAACAGCTCCGTGGCCTCCCGGCGGCGGCCGGCACCGATCAGCGCGTCCACGAGCCAGAAGGAGCACGCAAGGAACACGCCCTCGCCGCCCGGTACCCCGTCGTCGCTCTGCTCCGTCCGGTAGCGCAGCAGGAAGCCGTCATGGGTGAGTTCCCGCTGCACCGCGTCGATGGTGCCGACCACCCGGGGATCGTCCGGCGCCAGGAAGCCCACCCGCGGGATGAGCAGCAGGCTGGCGTCCAGCTCCGGCCGGCCGTAGGACTGCACGAAGGTGTTGCGCTCGGCGTCGAATCCGTGGGCCATCACGTCGGCGTGGATAGTGTCGCGGAGGGTCTCCCAGCGGTCCGCGGGGCCGGGGAGGTCGAAATCCCTGACTCCCTTGACCATCCGGTCCGCCGCCACCCAGGCCATCACCTTGGAGTGGGTGAAGTGGCGGCGCGGTCCGCGCATTTCCCAGAGGCCGTTGTCCGGCCGGTCCCAGGCTTTCTCCAGATGCTCCATCAGGGCGATTTGGACGTCCCAGGAATCGTCGCCATCCCGCAGCAGCGCGGTGCGCGTCAGGGCGAGGCAGTCCAGCACCTCGCCCCAGACGTCCAACTGCAGTTGTCCGGCCGCGCCGTTGCCGATCCGCACCGGCTTCGACCCCTCGTAGCCGGCCAGCCAGTCCAGCGTCATTTCGGGCAGCCGGCGCTCGCCATGCAGACCGTACATGATTTGCAGATCCGCGGGATCTCCGGCCACTGCCCGCAGCAGCCAGTTCCGCCAGGCCCCTGCCTCCTCGGAGTAGCCGGAGGAGAGCAGGGCCTCCAACGTCAGGGTCGCGTCCCGAAGCCAGCAGTAGCGGTAGTCCCAGTTGCGTTCCCCGCCGAGCTCCTCGGGCAGCGAAGTGGTAACGGCGGCCACGATCCCGCCGGTCGGAGCAAACGTCAGGGCCTTGAGCGTGATCAGCGAGCGCAGCACGGCATCGCGGTACGGGCCGGTGACCCTGCACTTGGCCGACCACTCCTGCCAGAACGATTCGGTGGCCGCGAGGACGCCTTCCGGGTCCACCCGGCGCGGGCGTCCCAAGTGACTGGGGGCCCAGGTCAGCACAAAGGGAACCCGCTGCCCGGCCTTGACGGTGAAGTCGCTGGCTGTCTGCATGTGCTCGCCGCGAAGCGGCGCCTCGGTCATGAGGTACGCGGCGTCGGGGCCAGCCACGGCGTGGATCCCGTGCTCGTCGTGACGGACCCAGGGGACGATATGGCCGTAGTCGAACCGCAGGGCCAGTTCGCTCCGCATCCGAACCGTCCCGCGGATCCCCACCACGATCCGCACGATGTCCGCCGCGCCGTCGCGGGGAGACATAAAGTCGATGACCTTGACCTTGCCGTCCTCGGACTCCCATTCGGATTCTAGGATGAGGGTGTTTTTGCGGTAGCGACGCCTGGTGCATTCGCCGCCGGCGGCCGGTGCGAGCAACCAGCGGCCGGCCTTGGGGCTGTCCAGCAGCGCATTGAAGCAGGCCGGCGAATCGAACCGGGGCAGGCAGAGCCAGTCGATGGAGCCTTCCGTGCTGATCAGTGCGGCGGTATGCAGGTCGCCGACCATTGCGTAATCCTCGATGCGTGCCATGGGTCTTACAGTGCCACATGGCATCACCGCCAACGAGGATTCCGGCGCCAGGGATGGGCCAGGCCGTGCCGGCGGGCTAGGATCCCAGCATGCCGGAACAGGGAACGGGCCGCGGGGCGGCGAACATCGGAACCAGCGGCTGGAGCTACGACCACTGGGAGAACGTGCTGTACCCGCCGGGGCTGCCGGCCCGGGACCGGCTGGCCCGCTACGCGTCCCGGTTCACCACCGTGGAACTGAACGCGAGTTTCTACCGCTGGCCCCGGGAGTCATCCTTTGCCGGCTGGCAGCGCCGCTTGCCCGAAGGGTTCACCATGTCCGTCAAGGCGCCGCGGGGGCTGACCCACGGCAAAAAACTGTACGGTCCGGAAGCCTGGGTGGAGCGGATCACCCGGTGCTGGCACGAACTCGGCGACAAGCGCGCCGTGCTGCTGGTGCAACTGCCGCCCGATTTCGCCCGCGACGACGCCCGGCTGGACTACTTCCTGGCTGCGCTGCCGCGGTGGATCCGCGTGAGCGTGGAGTTCCGCCACCGCAGCTGGGACCACCCGGAGGTGTATGCGCTGCTGGAGCGGCACGGCGCCGCCTACTGCGTGATGAGCGGGGCGCAGCTTCCCTGCATCCTGCGGGCCACCGCCGCCTTCGTTTACGTGCGGCTGCACGGCCCGGACCGGGACCACCTCTACGCCGGGTCCTACTCCGAGCAGGAGCTGGGCTGGTGGGCCGACCGGATCCGCGAATGGCAGGCGTCCGGCCGGGACGTCTACGCGTACTTCAACAACGACGGCGGCGGCAACGCGGTGCGCAACGCCACCCGGCTCCGTGAGCTGCTGGCAAACGGCTGATCCGCCGACGTAATCTCCGGCCGCTCTGCCTGCTGTGGGAGAGTGGACGTATGGAAATGGCGTCGCAGGAACCACCGCAAAAGGACTCGGACTACCCGGCCCCGAACAATCGGGTCCAGGGCAGCCACGCGTTCCGCCTGGCCCACCGGGTCTCGGACACCGTGAACCATCTCCGCCTCAAGGCCGCCAGGCGCTGGAAGTTCGCCCCGCAAACGATCGCCTATCAGGGCTACGGTTCCACCGAGTGGGTCCGGATCCTGGGCCGCGTGGTGCTGACCAGCAAGCCGACCCCCGGCAGCCGGGCGGAGGAGGCGGCGCAGAACGGCAACCAGAATGTCCGTGGCTGGCGCGCCTTTACCTCCGTCCCGATCCAGTTCGTCGAGGTGGACATCGAGATCGGCGGCACGACCATCCGGGTGAACGCCGACCGCGGCGGCATCGTGGACACCGTGGTCCCGGTTCGGCTCACGCCCGGCTGGCACACCGCCGTCCTGCGCGCCGAGGGGACCGAGCCCGCGGAGGCAAAGATCTACGTCATTTCTCCGGACACCACACTGGGCATCGTCTCCGACATTGACGACACGATCATGGTCACGGCACTCCCCCGGCCGTTCCTGGCGCTGTGGAACACCTTCGTGCTCAATGAACGGGCACGGATGGCCACCCCGGGCATGGCCGTCCTGATGGACCGGCTGCTGGTGGAACACCCCGAGGCGCCGGTGATCTACCTGTCCACCGGGCCGTGGAACGCGGCCCCGACGCTGGCCCGCTTCATCACCCGCAACATGTACCCCTCCGGGACCCTGCTGCTGACGGACTGGGGGCTCACCCACGACCGCTGGTTCCGCAGCGGCCAGGACCACAAGCGCCGGAACCTGGAACTGCTGGCCAAGGAGTTCCCCCACATGCGCTGGCTCCTCTTCGGAGACAACGGCCAGCACGACGAGTCCATCTATTCGCAGTTCGCCCAGGCCCACGCCGACCAGGTGGCCGCGATCGGCATCCGCCAGCTCTCCACCGGCGAAGCGGTGCTGGCCGGCGGCCACTCCGAAAACGGCGACCACACCGGCTCGACGGTCCCCTGGGTCTATTCGCCCGACGGCGCCGGGATGGCCAAGCGCCTGCAGGAGCTGGAGCTCCTCTAGCCCCCGGCCGCGGTCCCGGCTTCGGCCGCGGGGGCTTCGGCGTCGGGTATTGCGGCGTCCGCCGCCCCGCCGGCTGCGGCGCGATTCCGGGCCGCCATGAGCTCCCGGATCCAGTAGTAGGAGGCCTTCGGCGTCCGGGCCATGGTGTCCCGGTCCACATGGATCAGGCCGAACTGCTGCTTGTAGCCGGCGGACCATTCGAAGTTGTCCAGGAGCGACCACACGTAGTAGCCGCGCAGCTCGATCGACTCGGCGGCGCCCCCGGGCGACGTCGCCTCGATAGCGGCCCCGATGTGCTCGGCGAGGTACCGCACGCGGCGCTCATCCGGGACGATGAGCCGTCCCTCGGCGTCGTGGATCTCCAGATCCTCGAAGCTGGCGCCGCCCTCGGTGATATAGACCGGCGGCAGTTCCGGGTAGCGCTCGGCCATTTCCGCGAGCGCCACGGCCATGTAGTCGGGCTTGATGGGCCACCCGTAAGCGGTGATTTCGGTGTCGGGGAAGCTCTGGATGTGGAAGGGCGTTCCGGATCCGCCGCCGTTGAGGTCGTTGCCCATGGCCTCGGCCATGCCCTTCGGCACGGTGCCCTCGCCGGGTCCGGCGGCAACCCGGGTGGGCATGTAGTAGTTCAGCCCGTAGAAGTCCAGGGGCTGCGAGATCAGCTCCATGTCCTCGCTGGACGGGCTGAACGAGGAGAAGAACGTGGCGGCCCTGATGGCGTCCGGGTACTTGCCCAGCAGCACCGGGTCCGCGTACAGGCGGTTCTGGGCCATGTCCATAAGCCCGGCGCTGACCTTGTCCAACGGGTTGATGGAGGCCGGGACCATCGGCGAGTAGACGTTGGTGAGGCCGATTTCACCGGGCACCTTGGCCGCCCGCAGCGCCTGCATCGCCAGCCCGTGGCCCAGCAGCTGGTGGTGGACGCTCGGGAGCGCCTTGAGCATGTGGGCTTCGCCCGGGGAATGCACGCCCAGCATGTAGCCGTTGGCGCTCACCGTGGCGGGTTCGTTGATGGTCACCCAGCGAGCCACCCGGTCGCCGTAGGCCGCGGCGGCAATGGCGGCGAATTCCCCCAGCCGGTAGGCGGTGTCCCGGTTCATCCAGCCGCCGGCCTCGTCCAGCTCCAGCGGCGTGTCCCAGTGGTACAGGGTGGCCATCGGGGAGATCCCGTTGGCCAGCAGCAGGTCGATCAGGCGGTCGTAGAAGTCCAGCCCCTTGGGATTCACCGGACCGCTGCCGCCGGGCTGGATACGCGGCCAGGACAGCGAGAACCGGTACGAATCGATGCCCAGTTCCTTCATCAGCGCCACGTCCTCGGGCATCCGGTGGTAGTGGTCGCAGGCGATGGAGGGGCTGTGATCTTCGACGATGGTGCCGGGCCTGGCCGCAAAGACGTCCCAGCCCGAGGGACCCCTTCCGTCCTCGTCCAGCGCCCCCTCGATCTGGAACGCGGCGGTCGCCACCCCCATGGTGAACCCGGAAGGCAGCAGGGCAGCCAGATCGTGGGCGGAAGCGTTCATTGGCGGGTCCCCTATGCAGTTGCGCTGGTGGTTGATTGATTTTAGGCCCCGGCAGGTGCCCGCGCCACAACCGGCGCGTCGGGGTGGCCCGGGCCGCTTTGTACCGGGCTTCGCTCAGTACGTTGAGCCCTCCGGGCCCAGGAGGAATTCCTTGGCATGCGCCACGGCCTTCTTGAAGGCGTCATTCCGCAGGCTCACCAGCTGCTCAGCCTCGTCCGCCGCAGGCTCGAGGTAACCGGTGAAGCCCGGCCGGAGTACCCAGATGTCGCCGGCCGGTGGCAGGTAAAACACCCCGAAGGAGCGCTGCTGGCTGTCCTCAGCGGACCAGATCGGCACTACGGCCAGCGCAGCGCCGGTGTCCACGTTGATCCACTGCGCACGCGGAAGAGGCAACTCGTGGGCCTCGGGGTCAAGGAACGGCGCTGTCCCCTCGCCCCACCGTTCCTCGAACCGTTCGTGGAACGCCGGCATCAGGTGCGAATCGTAACGCCGCCATGCGCTCATGGCAGTACTCCTTCTCTTGGACTTCCTTGCCTGGTGCGGCGCCACCGCGCTGCCGCCGCCGCGATCATTCAGGACCCCGTTCCCACCGCACCGGGCTCACCCGCAGGACCGGTTCCCGCTCCCGGTGGCGGCGGACCGGGATGTCCCGGCCTCCCGTCCCGGCGGCCCCGGCGTCTCCGGGGCGGGCAGCGGGGTCATACTCCGCCCGCGACCTCGGATCCCTCAGTACGGCGAACGATTCCAGGATGAGCCGGACCTCGTCCCCGCCGTCGGGCGCGGTGCCGGACACGACGGGAGCGGACGCCTCCCGGTCCGGGTGCCGGAGCCGCATCAGTGCCCGGAAGGAACGCTGGATCTCAGCTTGCGTGGCGTCCGGGGCGACGTGCAGGGCGGCGTAGAAACCACGCGGGTCACGGTTCATGATTCCACCCCCTCCGTCGGGGATCCGTCGGGGATCCGGCCGCCCCGGCCTGGGCCGGGTCCGGCCGGATCCCCGCTCGCGCCGGCCGCCCACACCGGCCGGCGCGGTTACTTCCCGATCTCCTGCAGCTTGTCCTGGCTGTGCGTGATTTCGATCTTCCTGGGCTTGGCCTTCTCCGCCACCGGGATACGGAGGGTCAGGACACCGTCGGCGTAGTTGGCCTTGACGTTGTCCAGGTCGAGGGTGTCGCCCAGGATCAGCTGGCGGCTAAACACGCCGCGGGGCCGCTCCGAGGCCAGCAGCTCGACATTGGGCTGCGTCGGGTCGCGCCTTTCGGCCTTGACCGTCAGGACGTTGCGCTCGATATCGAGGTCCACCGAGTCAACGTTGACGCCGGGAAGATCGAACGCGACGACGAACTCGCCGTCCTCCTGCCATGCATCCATCGGCATGGTGGCCGGCCGGGCCGTCGTTCCGAAAACCTGCTGCGTCAGCCGGTCCAGTTCACGGAACGGGTCCGTACGCATCAACATCATTTACCACTCCTTCATCACAGTGATTCCTGAATCCTTGTTGACTATCCAGCCCCCAATTATCTGTGGTGGTGGATATAGATTTTTTATAGCACCAGTGCGAGACTGCTGCAAGAGGAAATTTTCTGACGAATGAAGGGGGTGGCGCCATGGCTGACCGCGGGGCAGACGTCGGGGTCTACGCGATCTCGGTGGTGGCGCAGCTGGTCGGGACCGGGCAGCAGAACATCCGGCTGTACGAACGGAAGGGGTTGCTGAGGCCGGACCGTACGGCGGGCGGCACCAGGCAGTACAGCGACACGGACCTGGTGGTGCTGCGGCGGATCGGCGAACTCCTGGAGGAGGGCCTGAACCTGGCCGGGGTGGCCAAGGTGCTGGAGCTGGAGGCGGCCAATGCGCTGCTCCGGGCGGAGCTGGACCGGCGCAGGCCGAGGCGTTAAACGACGAGGGGCGCGCTGACCGGCCGCGCGCCCCTCATTCCGTTGTTGCCTAGTCCGCGCCGCTCTCCTGCTTGGAGAGTTCGCCGGTGACCTGCTCCCCGGGGATCCGGGCCGTTCGCCAGGTGTCCAGCATGATCACCGCGCCCAGGATCACGAAGGAGATGGACAGGGAAGCGAGGGCGTCGGTGGTCCAGTGGTAACCGAGGTAGAGCCGGCTCACGGCGGCGAAGAAAATCCCGATGCCCGCCACCACGAAGCCCACCACGGCGGCCTTTGGGTTCTTGCGGCGCGAGAAGACCAAGAACGTCGTGACCAGGAGGAAGTCGCACGCGCCCAGGACGTGGCCGGAGGGGAACGAGAAGGTGGAGTCCGCCCCGAAGAGCATGAGGTCCACCGGCGGGCGGTGCCGCTCAACCGTCCGGCCGATGAGCTGGGCCAGGATGACGCCGGTCAGCATGGCGCCGGCGAGGACCATCGGCCGCCACGCGTGCTTGGCCAGCAGCCCCCAGGCTACGGTGACCACCAGGATGATGATCGGCAGCCCGATCGGGCCGAAGACGATGGCCAGGATGATCATGATGGTCGTGGTGGGCTCCCCGCGCAGCGTCACGAGCCAGGAGCGCACCGGCTCGTCGACGACGCTGATGCCCCCGTGCTGCAGGACACTGACCAGGATGAAGATGAACAGCACGGCACCGAAGACCATGAGTCCGACGGCGGTCCGGTAGAGGTTCCTGCGTGCCTCCACGTCCATGTAGCGCTCTTCGACCACGAACTTGTCGTGGAAGACCCGCCACCAGCCGGACGATTTCCCGGTTTCTTGCTCTGCCATTCCCGAATCCGCCTCTGCACCGTGTGTTGACTGACATTCCCCTCGTGAAGAATATCCCGGTTCCGTCGCTCCGGGCGTTTTGGGCCGGACCGCAGTCTCACGCCCCTGCCGCCGGTAGCCTGAAGCAATGGGCGTGATGAATGAACTGATCAACCCGGGTGTGGTCGGCTCGTTGGAGCGTATCCTTGCCGCGGCCGCACCGGGCCTCCGCTTCCCGCACCTTGCCGGGACGGCCGGGCGGCTGGACGCGCTGAGCCTGCGGGAACGCACCGACCTCCTGAGCAGCGCCCTCCTGGCCGACCTGCCCGGGGGCTACGCGGAGGCCGCGTCGATCGTCCGGCGGGCGCTGGACGACCCGGCCTTTACCGGCTGGATGATCTGGCCCGTCAGCGAGTCGGCGGCCACGCTGGCCCTTGCGCGGAGGGCTCCGGGCGATTTCGAGGACTGCCTGGCGCTGCTCGCCGAGCTGACGCCGCGGCTTACTGGCGAATTCGCGATCCGTCGGCTCCTCGCCGCCGATCTGGACCGGGCGCTCGGAATCATCCAGGCCTGGACGACACATCCGGACTGGCACGTGCGCCGGCTGGCCAGCGAGGGCACCAGGGCCTACCTGCCGTGGGCCATCCGGGTTCCGGAGATCACGGCCCGTCCCGCGGCAACCCTGCCGATCCTGGACGCCCTGTACCGCGACCCGGTCGAGGATGTCCGGCGGTCGGTCGCCAACCACCTGAACGACCTGGCCCGGCACGCACCGGACGACGTGGTGGCCACCGCCGCCCGCTGGATGGCGGCTCCGGACGCGAACACGCCGCGGGTGGTGCGCCACGGGTTGCGGACCCTGGTCAAGAAGGCCCATCCCGGGGCGCTGGAGCTGCTGGGGTTCCCGCCGGCGTCGCTCGCGGTCACCCGGCCCCGGCTGGACCGCAGCGTCGTTGAGCTTCCCGGGGAGCTCGGCTTCGATTTCGACGTCGCCAACACCGGCCCGGACGAGGCCCGCATCGCCGTCGACTACGTCGTGCACTATGCGAAAGCCAACGGCGTCCCCGCGGAGAAAGTGTTCAAGCTCGGGACCGCAGTGCTCGGTCCGGGCGAATCAAGGACCTTCGCCAAGCGCCACGCCTTCCGCCAGATGACCACCAGGGTCCACCACCCGGGCGATCACGCGCTTCAGCCGCAGGTCAACGGTGTCCGCCATCCGGAGGCCCGGTTCACGGTGGTGACCTAGGGCGGAGCCTCCGCCGTTGCCCGGGCCGCGGCCAAGTCACGGCCCGGGCAACGGACCGGATCGACACGGTTCCGGGACGCCCCGCGTGGTGAGTTGACTCACGTTTAAATCAGACGTTACTCTCGCTTCAGCCCTTGGCCACCAAGGCGACCACCTTCAGGAAGACTGTGCGATGACGACAGCAAGCGAGTGCATTGAAATCCAGGTCGACAGCCGCCGGCTGCTCGACGAACGGCTAAACGACGCGGTCCCGGGGCTGCAGCGGCTCGCCATGCTGACGGGCACCCACGGCATCCTGCTGACGCGCGTCAAGCCGGGCCACTACACGGCAGCGCTCTCCGACCAGGTTCCCTTCGGGATGACCCGAGAACTCGTCCACTAGGGCGGACGCACCGCGGGACCGGGCCGCCAGGCTCGGGGCTCGAACAAGCCAGGTCCCGGGCGGCTGAGCATCGACTCGCCGCCCGGGACCTTATTGGTTTAGCGGCCGCTCACCGGCCGCGGCCGCTCACCAATCGTGGCCCATCACCAGTCATGAACCGTGCCGTCGACGAGCCGGTTGTACGGCAGGTAGGCCTGCTGGTACGGGTAGGCCGCAGCGGCCTCCTCGTTGAATTCGACGCCGATGCCGGGCTTGTCCCCCGGGTGCAGGTAGCCGTCCACGAAGGTCATGGACTGCTCGAAGACCTCGTTGGTCTTGTCGGAGTGCTGCATGTATTCCTGGATGCCGTAGTTGTGGATGGCCAGGCCCACGTGCAGCTGCGCGGCGAAGCCGACCGGGGAGATGTCCGTGGGCCCGTGGAAGCCGGACTTGATCTGGTACTGGGCGGCAAAGTCCATCACCTTCTTCAGCGGCGAGATCCCGCCAAAGTGCGTCGAGGCGGCCCGGACGTAGTCGATCAGCTGTTCCTTGATGATGCTCTGGTAGTCGTACACGGTGTTGAAGATTTCACCGATCGCCAGCGGGGTGGTGGTGTGCTGCCGGACCAGGCGCAGCGCCTCCTGGTTCTCTGCCGGGGTGCAGTCCTCCAGCCAGAACAGGTCGTACGGCTCCAGCGCCTTGCCCAGCTTCGCGGCCTGGATCGGGGTCATCCGGTGGTGCCCGTCGTGCAGCAGCGGCAGCTCGGGACCGAACTCGTTCCGGACCGCCTCAAACACCGAGGGCAGGTGCCGCAGGTAGGCGCGGGTGTCCCAGTCCTCCTCCTGCGGGAACGCGCCACGCCCGGCCGGTTCATAGTCATACCGCTCCCCCGAGGCCTGCGCCTGGGCCGCGACGCCGTAGACGGCCTTGATGCCGGGCACGGCGGTCTGGATCCGGATGGACTTGTACCCGAGTTCCAAGTGTTCCCGGACCGAGTCGAACAGGGACTCAAGGTCCGAGCCCGAGGCATGCCCGTAGGCGCGCAGCCCGTTCCGGGAGGCGCCTCCCAGCAACTGGTACACCGGCATCCCGGCCAGCTTGCCCTTGATGTCCCACAGCGCCATGTCGACGGCGGCGATCGCGGCCATCGTGACCGGACCGCGGCGCCAGTACGTGGAGCGGTAGAGGAACTGCCAGGTGTCTTCGATCCGGTGCGGGTCCTTGCCGATCAGCAGTTGCGCCACATGTTCCTTCAGGTACGCGGCGACGGCCAGCTCACGGCCGTTCAGGGTGGCGTCGCCGATTCCGGTGACACCGTCCTCGGTGGTGATCCGCAACGTGACGAAGTTGCGGGACGGGCTGGTGACGAAGACTTCGGCGGCAATTATTTTCACGGCGGGTCCAGGCTTTCGGTATCGATCGGGATGGGGGGTCCGGGGCGGATTGGGGTCTTAGCGCTGCGTGCTGCCGTCCGGCGCGGCGCCCAGCAGTGCCAGTTCCGCGGCGCTGGGCAGGCCCTCGCAGTCTCCCGCGGTGCTGACGGCGAAGGCGCCGGAGAGGGTGCCGCGCCGCAGGCGTTCGGCGATGTCGCCGCCGTCGAGCAGGGCCGAAAGGTAACCGGCGGTGAAGGCGTCCCCGGCCCCGACGGTGTCGATGCTGGTCACCGGGACGGCGGGGGCTTCCCAGCGGCCGGCGGCGGTGTGCACCCCGGCTCCGGCGGCGCCGCGCTTGACCACGACTTCCTGCACGCCGCGGCCCAGGAGCTCGGCAGCCAGGGCCAGTTCGGCCCCGTCCGGGTCCGTTCCGCCGGCTGCGCCGCCGCCGCCGGCAACGAGGCCGAGTTCGTCGTCGGAGGCCACCAGGACGCTGGCGTGCCGGGCGAGCGGGATGAGGACGGCGCGGGCCTCGTCGCGGGACCACAGCTTGCTGCGGTAGTTGACGTCGAGGGAGACCACCAGGCCCTCGGCCGCACCGCGTGCGGCCGCGTATTCGACGGCGCGCCGCGCGTCCGGGCTGAGGGCGACGGTGATGCCGGTGAGGTGCAGGACCCGGGGGCCGGCGGCGAAGGCCCGGTCCACATCCTCGCGGCAGATTGTGGAGCCCGCGGACCCGGCGCGGTAGTAGAAGGCGCGGCTGATGTCCGCGGTGCGCCGCTCCAGGAACATCACCCCGGTGGCGCGGCCGGCGTCCACCCGGTGCTGCACCGCGAGGCCCTCGCTGCGCAGTTGCCGCAGGATGAACTCGCCGTGCGGGTCCGCGCCCACGACGCCGGCCCAGGCGACGCTGTGGCCCAGCCGGGCGACGCCGACGGCGACGTTGGACTCCGCCCCGGCCACGTGCATGGACAGGCTGCCGCCGGCGGACAGCGGCCCGCCCGACCGCAGCGAGACCATCGATTCGCCAAGCGTGAGCAGGTCAACCGTCATCGCGCCCGCTCCGCGGCTCCCGGCCGGCCGTACCCGGCGGCGAGGCCGAGGAACGCCCGGGCCCGCTCTCTCATCGGGGCGAGGTCCCCGCCCGAGCCTGCGTCGCCGAACAGCGGCCCGCCCAGTCCGACGGCGATCGCGCCGGCGTCCCAGTAGCCGGCGGCCTCGTCCAGCCCGACGCCGCCCACCGCGATGAACGGGATGCCGGGGAAGGGGTCGCGGAGCGCCTTGAGGTAGCCGGGGCCGCCGATCGAGGCGGGGAAGAGCTTCACCGCGGTGGCGCCGCGGTTCATCGCCTCGTAGGCCTCGCTGGGGGTCAGCGCGCCGGCCAGGACGGGAATGCCGAGGCGTGCGGATTCCTGGATGGAGCTCGCCAGTGCGGGCGTCACCATGAACTGGCCGCCGGCCTCGGCCACCTCCGCCACGTCCGCGGCGGTCAGGACGGTGCCGGCTCCGACGAAGCAGCCTGCGGGGGCCGCGGCCCGGACGGCGCGGATCGCGGCGAGCGCATCCGGGGTGGTGAGGGCGATCTCGACGTAACGGAAGCCTTCCGCCATGGCCGCGAGGGCAGCCTGGGCGGCGGCTCCGCCGTTGGTACCGCGCACGATCGCCACGAGACGGGTCTCGCGGATCCCGGCCAGCAGGGCCCCGGGGGTGGGCTCGGAGGTCATGTCGTTCACCATTCTGCGAAGGCACCGTCGGGGTGGCGCCAGACGGGGCCGCGCCAGGCGTGGCCGCGCTTGTCCGCGGCACGGACCACGGCCTCGTCAATCTCGATGCCCAGTCCCGGCCCGGTCAGCCGTTCGATGTGGCCGTCGACGAATTTCAGCGGGCTCTTGTCCACCACGTAGTCCAGGACTTCGGCGCCCTGGTTGTAGTGGATGCCGATGCTTTGTTCCTGGATCAGGAAGTTGGGCGTCGCGAAGCCCACCTGCAGGCAGGCGGCCAGCGCCAGCGGCCCCAGCGGGCAGTGCGGGGCCAGCTGGACCTCGTAGATCTCCGCGAGCGAGGCGATCTTGCGGACCTCGGTGATGCCGCCGGCGTGCGAGAGGTCCGGCTGGGCCACGGCGATGCCGGCCTGCAGCGCGGGAAGGAACTCCTGCCGGCTGTAGAGCCGCTCGCCGGTGGAGACCGGCGTCGTGGTGCTGGCGGTGAATTCGCGCAGCAGGTGCGTGTTTTCCGGGACCACCGGCTCTTCGAGGAAGAACGGCCGGTACGGCTCCAGCAGCGGCGCCACCCGGCGGGCGTTGGCGAGGCTGAATCGGCCGTGGAAATCGACGGCGACGTCGCGGTGGTCCCCGAGGACCTCGCGGGCGGCCGCGACCCGGCGGACGACGCCGTCGAGTTCCGCCACGGAGGCGATGGGGCTCATCCGGCCGCTGGCGTTCATCTTGACGGCGGTGAGCCCGACCTCCAGCTGGGCGCTGATCTGGTCGGCCACCTCGTTGGGCTCGTCCCCGCCGACCCAGCCGTACATCCGGATCCGGTCGCGGACGTGGCCGCCCAGGAGCTGGTGCACGGGGGTGTTGAAGTGCTTGCCCGCGATGTCCCACAGGGCCTGGTCCAGGCCGGAGACGGCACTGGCGAGGATGGGTCCGCCGCGGTAGAAGGAGCCCTTGGTCATGACCTGCCAGTGGTCCTCGATCCGGAGCGCGTCGTTGCCGATGAGCAGCTCGGAGAGCTGGTCCACGGCCGTGCGGACCGTTTCGCTGCGCCCCTCGCAGCTGGCCTCACCCCAGCCGACGATCCCGCTCTCGGTCTCGATCCGGACGAAGAGCCAGCGCGGCGCGACGAGGAAGGTCTCAATCCTGCTGATGCGTGTCATATGCTGCCTAGCCCTTGGTCGCGCCGGCGGTGAGGCCGGAGACGATGTACTTCTGCGTGAAGAGCGCAATGATCATGATCGGGATGGTGACCACCGTGGCGGCGGCCATCAGTCCGCCCCAGTCGATGCTGGCGTAGGAGACGAAGTCGAAGATCGCCACCGGCAGCGTCTTGGTCTTGGACCCGGACAGCACCAGCGCGAACATGAAGTTGTTCCACGAGAAGATGAAGGACAGGATGCCGGCGGTGGCGATGCCGGAGACGGACAGCGGCAGCGTGATGCGCCGGAACGCGCCGATCGGGGTGAGCCCGTCCACCTGGGCGGATTCCTCCAGCTCCAGCGGCAGCGAATCGAAGTAGCTCATCATGATGTACACGATCAGCGGCAGTGCCACGAACATGTGGCTGAGGATGAGGACCTCGAAGCCGCCCACCATCTTCAGGTTGGAGAAGACGTAGTACCACGGCACCAGCAGCGAGACGCCGGGGATGACACGGGCCATCAGGACCACGAGGGCCGAGCGGTGCATGGTGAAGCGGCTCATCGCGTAGGCCGCCGGGACGCCGAGGACCAGGGACAGCGCGGTGGAGACGAACGCCACCCAGAAGCTGTTGAAGATAAAGACGAAGTAGTTGTTGCGCTGCAGCACGTTGGCGTAGTTCTCGCCGGTGGGGGTGAAGACGAAGGACTTGGCCGTGTCGTAGATGTCCACGTTGGTCTTGAAGGAGGCCAGCAGCATCCAGAACAGCGGGGCGATCAGGAACAGCACGACGGCGATCAGGGCAACAACCCGGAACACCTTGTAGGCGCGGCTGGCCAGCGGCTTGCGGCGGCGCGGAGCGGGCGCGGGCCGGGCGGCCGCCGTGGTGCCGGTGTGTTCGGTGTTCGTGTTCAGGACGGTCATTTGCTTACCGCTTTCTTGCGCATGGTCAGCAGCCACATGGTGCCGATGATGATCATGAAGAACAGGATCAGCACCGCGGAGGAGAGCCCGTACTGGTTGTAATCGAAGCTCAGGCCGTAGGCGTAGACGTTGAGGGTCTCCACCTCGTGGAAGGAGCCGCCGCCCTTGCCCTTGGTGGCGTAGAGGATGTCGAAGGTCTTCAGGGCGTCGATGCCGCGCAGCAGGATGGCGACGATCACGGTCGGCATCATGAGCGGCAGGGTAATGAAGAAGAAGCGCTGGAAGGCGTTGGCGCCGTCCATCCGGGCTGCCTCGTCCGGTTCCTCGGAGAGCGAGGTCAGGCCGGCGAGCAGGATCAGCACCACCATGGGGGTCCACTGCCAGATGTCCATGAAGATCGTGGTGCCCAGCGCGGTGTCCTGGCCGGAGAGCCACGGCTGCGGGGGGATGCCGATCATGCCGAGGAGCTGGTTGACGAAGCCGATGTTGGGGTCGAAGATCAGCCGCCACATCATGCCGACGGCCACGGGGGTGGCGACGAGCGGCAGCAGGATGGCGACCCGCACCCATTTTTCGCCGCGGAATGGGCGCCACAGCAGCAGGGCGATGCCCATGCCCAGAACAACTTCGCAGGCCAGCGCGACGCCGGTGAAGCTCAGCGTGCGGCCGACGGCGGGCCAGAACCGTTCTACGTCGGAGAGCACCGTCAGGTAGTTCTCGAGGCCGACGAACTCGGAGGCGGCGCGGACCGAGCCCTGCGAGTCGGTGAGGCTCAGGTAGAGCGTCCACGCCAGCGGGAAGACGATCAGCACGCCGACGAAGATCATCGCCGGTGCGGCGAAGAGCCACTTGCGGTGCCGGTTGGCCCAGGCGGAGAAGTCTTTCCGCGGGCCGGGCGTGCGGGCCGTGCGTCCGGCGCCGAGGGCCGTGTCACGGGCGGTGTCGCCGCGGGAGGTGTTCAGTACAGACATGGTTCACCTAAGGAGTTGGGGGTGAAGTTAAGAGCGTGGCCGCGGCGGGACGGCGGCTGGGCAGCCGTCCCGCCGCGGCGGTGTGCGCGGGCGGTTCGCGTCAGGCGCGTCCCGCCGGGGCGTTACTTCTTTTCGCTGTCCAGGAACTTCTGGAAGGCGTCGTTTGCCGTGTCGGCCGCGGCCGAGGCATCGGCACCGGTGATGGTGGCAACGATCGGAGCACCGACGATTTCGCGGGCCTTGCCCACGGTGACAACTTCGGGACGGTCGTGGCCCACGCCGTTCTTGGCGCTGGCAGCGATGGCCTCAGCCAGGTCCTTCGGGTAGGTGGAGGTACCGGCCGGGTCGGCCCAGACCGAGGCGCGCGGGCCGGGAACGCCGGCCTTCTGGGCCTGCAGGGTGCGGTCCTTGCTGGTGGCCCACTGGATGAACTTCCAGGCGTTGTCCTGGTTGCCCGAGGCCTTGTTCACGGCGAGGCCCCAGGACGGGATGTTGTACGGCTTGGAACCGGCCGGGCCGGCGGGAAGGGCCGCGAAACCGACCTTGTCGGCGACCTTGGACTTGGCCGGATCGGTGGCGTTCTTGTACAGCGAGTCGGCCTCGGTGTAGAAGGCGGCCTTGCCCTGGGTGAAGATTGCCATCGCCTCGGGCCAGCTCATGTCGGTGCTGACGTTCTTCGGGCCGTAGTTCTTGATCAGGCCGCCGTAGAAGGAGTAGGCCTTCTTGGCGGCGTCGCTGCCGACGGCGGACTTGCCGCTGCCGTCAATGAAGTCGCCGCCGAAGCTGTAGAGGAAGCTGGAGAACTGGGTGACCGCGGCGGACTTGCCGGTGCGGGCCACGAAGCCGGCGGTATCCGGGTTGGCTTCCGAGATCTTCTTGGCGGCGGCCTGGAGCTCGTCCATGGTCTTGGGGACCGCGACGCCGGCTGCCTGCAGCAGGTCCTTGCGGTAGTAGAGCACCTCGCGCTCGGTGATGATCGGGACGCCGACCACCTTGCCGTCAACGGTGGAGGCCTTGACCGGGCCCTCCTGGTAGTCCTTCCAGTCCCAGCCGGCGTCCGAGGAGACCTTGGACGTCAGGTCGGCGAGGTAGCCGTTCTTCGCGAACGCCTTGCCCTCCTGGAGCGGGCGGTACATCATGACGTCGATTTCGTCGCTGCCGGCGTTGAGCTTGACGTTGTACTGGTCCGAAAGCTGGTCCTCGCCAAGCTGGGTGAGCTCGACCTTGAGGCCGGTGGCCTTTTCGAATTCCGGAATGGCTGCCTTGATGCCCTCGGTCCACACGTGGTTGGCCAGTGTGACCCGGACCGTGCCGGCGGCCTTGGCATCGCCGCTGCCGCTGCCGCCGCCACAGGCGGTCAGGCCGAGCGACAGCGCCGCGGCGACGGCCGCGTACTTCACAATTGAACGCCGCTTCATTACGACTCCCTTGTCTTCAGGGCCGGATCAAGCTCCAGCCACCCGCGGATGCATCTTTACATCTGCTCTGGAGCGATCTTAGAGAAATAAAGCAGACTTAAACAACCCCTTGCGCCCACCCGTATGATTTATTCATGCAAACCCCAAAGGCGGAGTCTCCAGCTGACCTGCACTCCGTGCTGGTCCAGACCCTGGGGCTCGCCATTGCCGAGGGGAGCCTGGCGCCGCACTCCATCCTTCGCCTGGACGAGCTGGAGGCGCAGCACAGTGTGTCCCGTTCGGTCGTGCGGGAAGCAACCCGGGTGCTCGCATCCATGGGCATGCTGGAATCCCGACGCCGGCTGGGCACCGTGGTGCAGCCGGAGGAGTCCTGGAACCTTTATGACCCGCAGGTGATCCGGTGGCGGCTGGCCTCGTCCCGGCGGGTGGACCAGTTGCGCGCCCTGAACGAACTCCGCGGCGCGATCGAGCCGCAGGCTGCCCGGCTGGCTGCCGAACGGGCGTCCTGGGACACCGGCAGCGACCTCGTCTCGCAGGCCGCGCGGCTCTGGGCTGCAGGCCAGCGCGGCGACCAGGTCGCGTTCCTGCGGCTGGACATCGAGTTTCACGCCGCCGTCCTCCGGGCCTCCGGCAACCCGATGTTTTCCCAGCTCCACAACCTCGTCGCCGAGGTCCTGACCGGCCGGACCGAGCATGGCCTGATGCCCAATCTGCCGCAGCATGAGGCGCTCCAGCTGCACGTCGATGTCGCCAGCGCCATCCAGCGCGGCGAGATGGACGCCGCGCACGCGGCCATGCGAAGGATCGTGGAACAGTCCACCGAGGAAATCGGCGACATCTGGTCCAGCCACCACGAGCCCGAAGCCGGCTAGCCCACCACCACCACAACGCGGGGTCAGATGCGGCCCAAGTTGGACCGCTCGGTGGCGCCATGGACCCCGCGTTGCTGGGGGGTCAGTCCTCGGTGGGGGTGGTGCGTAGCGAGTGGTAGTTGCGCCAGCTGTGCTCCGGAGCGTAACCCAGGAGCCGCTTGGCCTTCTCGATCGAGAGCAGGGTCTCGTGCTCGCCGAGTTCCTTGACCACCTCGACGTTCGGGAACACCTCGGCGGCCAGCTCCCTGCTGGACCGGCTCATCACGGTATCCGCGTTTGCGACGATGAAGGCCTCGAAGCCGGGCTTGCCGTGCTCCAGCGCCCGGGCCACGGCCTGCGCGCCGTCGCGGCCGTCGATGTAGCCCCAGAGATTCCACTTGCGCAGCCGGGCATCGGCGTCGAAGGACGGGAACTCCTCGTAATCCTCCGGATCCATCACGTTGGAGAAGCGCATGCCGGTGATGCTCAGCGCCGGGTCCCAGCGGGTGAGCTGGATCGCCATCTGCTCTTCAAGGTGCTTGACCAGCGAGTAGGTGCTTTCGGGCCGGGCCGGGTAGTCCTCGTCCACGGGGAGGTAGGGAGGATCGACGTCGAACGGCAGGCCCAGCACCGTCTCACTGGAGGCGTAGACGATTTTCTTGATGCCGGCGCGGCGCGCTGCCTGGAACACGTTGTAGGTGGCCTGCATGTTGTTTTCGAACGTCGCCGCGTCAGGGGCGAGGCCGGGCGCCGGGATGGCGGCCAGGTGCACGATCGCGTCGAACCCGGCGTGCCGGTCATCCAGGCCCAGGATGACATCCACCACCTGCCCGTAGTCGCGCAGGTCCACCCGGGTGAATCCGGGCCCGCGCTCCCCCGTTTGATCCAGGTTGGTGACCTGGTGTCCGTCGTCTCCGAGCCTACGGACCACGTTCCTGCCGAGCTTTCCGCTTCCTCCGGTCACTGCAATTTTCATCAGGGTCTCCTCGGTGGTCGGGTGCCTGCCATCCCTCCACCCTAGAACGGTCGGCAGCCGCGGTGCACCCTGACGGCCGAGGGGGGCGCTGCGGGGCGCGGTGACCTTTGGCCCTAGGCACTGCCGGGGCGACCCGGAAAGGTGGGTGCCATGAGCGGAGATCAGCGGATTGTCGTGGGCGTGGACGGCTCCGAATTTTCAACGACGGCGCTCCGGCTCGCCGGGCGCATGGCCACCAGCCTGAACGCCCCGCTGGAGGTCGTCACGTGCCTGGGCACCTCGGATTTCTTCCTCGCTTCCCACCTGCCGGAGGAGCGCACGCCCTCCGCCGGTGAGCTCGAGGAGACGGCGAAGCGCCTCGTGGAGCAGTCCCTCGAGCGGGCCTTCGGGGACTCCCGCCCGGAGCGGCTCACCCGGCAGGTCAAATTCGGGCCACCAGCCAAGGTGCTGATCGATGAGAGCAAGGATGCCCAGCTGCTCGTCGTCGGCCGCCGCGGCCAGGGCGGCTTCCTCGCCCAGGTCATGGGCTCCGTCAGCGGCGCCTGCGCGGCCCACGCCCACTGCCCGGTCCTGGTGGTCGGCCAGGACGCCCCTGAAGGCCAGCCGGGCGAATGAGGACCGGCCGCAACGGCGGGGCCGCGCCCCGCGTGCAGCCACAGCCCGGATGGAAAGGCCCGCTCGCGGCGCTCGGCGCGGCGGCGGCGGCCGCGGGGTACGTCCTCGCCGTCCGGCCGCGGCTGCTCAACTGGGGAGCGACCGCGCAGGAAGCCGCCGGCCCCCTGGCCGGCGACGAACTGGTGCCCGCGCCGCGGCTGCAAAGCACGCGCGCGGTAAGCATCGCGGCGCCGCCGTCGGCGGTGTGGCCATGGCTGGTCCAGCTCGGGGCCGGACGCGGCGGCATGTACAGCTACGACGCCCTGGAGAACGCGGCCGGCCTCGGCATGCACAGCGCTGACCGGATCATCCCCGAGTTCCAGCAGCTGGCCGTGGGCGACCTCATTCCGCTGTCCCCCAGCGGCGGCATTCCGGTCCGCCGGCTCGAACCCGAAAGAGTGCTGGCCTTGGGCGGCACCATGGACCCGCGCACCGGGCAGGTGGCCGGGGACGGCGCCGGGATTGGACGGCGCGTGGCCGGTCCCCGGCTGGCGATTGGCTGGACGTTCGTGCTGCAGCCCCTCGGCGCCCGCAGCACCCGGTTGCTGGCGAGGACCCGGTATGACTACTCGCCCCTGGTGCTCGGCATTCCGCTGCGTGGCCTGCTCGAGCCGCTGCAGTTCCTGATGGAGCGCCGGATGCTCCTGGGCATCCGCGCCCGCGTCGAGCGCCGCCGTCCCCGCAGCAGGCGGCGCCGGGGACGCTGAGGGCGGGGGCTTTGTGCCCTACGGCGGCCCTCCCGGGCGTCATAGCCTGAATGAACAGAGCGGCGCGGCCGCCCGCCGGATTCCGGGAGGCCAACGGTGAAATCGGCAAAGACAAGCATTGTCGCAGGGATTGTCCTGATGACGGTCGGCGGGCTGTTGCTGCTGGACCTGCTCGGCATCTTCAAGGTTGCCGCGTTCCTGCCGCCGCTGATCTTCGCAGCGGTGGGTCTGGTGTTCGCATCCCTGTTCGTCCGCAGCCGGGAGAACTGGTGGGCGGCCATCCCCGGTTCGGTGTTCCTTGGCCTTGCCGCGGTCATCACCGCCACGCAGCTCTCCCCCGGCGACGGCGGCGGGGCATACCTGTTCCTGTTCATGGCGGCCGGATTCGCCGCGGTCTACGTGCGCGAGCGCGGCAACTGGTGGGCCCTGATCCCGTGCGGGGTGATGTTCACACTGGCTGTCATGGTGGCCCTTCCGCCGGGGCTGCCGGGCACCGCCGTGGCCGCCGTCCTGTTCCTGGGCCTTGCGGCCACGTTCGGCCTGCTGTCCCTGGTCCGGGTCCGGCTATCGGACGGAATTTCCGAACACACGGGCCGGATGAAATGGCCGCTGATTCCAGCCGCTGTCCTCGGCGTGCTGGGCGTGATTTTCGCCCTTCAGGCCACGGCGGTGCTCATTGCCCTGGACTTCGCCGTCCCGGCCGGCATGATCCTGGGCGGGATCGCCTTGCTGGTCTACGCCTACCGCGCACGCCGGGGCGGGCAGCACAAGGTGCACGGCGCCTAGGATCCAGCAGCGAATCCAGCAGCGCTCCTAGGAGTTGCCCGCCAACTGGGCCAGGGCCGCGCGGAGCCGGGCGCCGGCGTCGTCCGCCACCTCCCGGACACCCGGGCTGGCGCTGAGCTGCACCATTGTCTGCGGGTCGATCGCGTCCACCGTCGTTTCGGCCGCGCCCGGACCCCGGCGGACCACCACGTTGCAGGGCAGCAGGGCTCCCAGTTCCGGCTCGGCCGCCAGGGCACGGCTCGCCAGCTGCGGGTTGCAGGCCCCCAGGATCACGTAGTCGCCCACGGCCGCCGCCGCCTCCTCGCCGAGCTTCGCCGCAAAAGTGTCGCGGACGTTGATCTCGGAAAGGATTCCGAAGCCCTGGTCCGCGAGGGCGGCACGGGTCTTCTCCACCGCCTCGGCCCAGCTGAGCGGTACGGCGGTGCTATAGGTGTAGCTCATGGCTCACTCCTTGCGGGATGGTTCGGGCACGGGCAGCAGGTACTTGGCGAACCAGTCCCGGGCAAGAATGGCCGCCGCGGCCAGCGTCCCGGGTTCCTCAAACAGGTGGGTGGCGCCCTGGACGACGGCCAGCTGGTTGGGGCACCGCATCATGGCCTTGGCCTTGCGGTTCAGCTCCAGCACCTCGTAGTCGAAACTACCCACGATCAGCAACGTCGGCGCCCGGACGGCGGAGAGCCGCGGACCGGCCAGGTCGGGACGGCCGCCGCGGGATACGACGGCGGCGATCCTGGCGGAGGGTTCGGACGCGGACCACAGCGCCGCGCCCGCGCCGGTGCTCGCGCCGAAGTAGCCGACGGCGCTGGACGCGGTGTCCTCGCGGGTAGCCAGCCAGTCGGTGGCCGAGGACAGCCTGCGGGCGAGCAGTTCGATGTCGAAGACGTTCGCCCGGTTGCGCTCCTCCGCCGGTGTGAGCAGGTCCAGCAGCAGGGTGCCGAGGCCCGCGCGCTGGAGCACGCTGGCCACGAACCGGTTCCGCGGGCTGTGCCGGCTGCTGCCGCTGCCGTGGGCGAAAACCACCACGGCGCGGGCCGGCACCGGGAGGTGAAGCTGCCCCTGCAGCCGGACTCCCCGGGAGGGGATCTCCACCTCTTCGTCGAATTCCGCGAGGTCCGCGGTGGCCGTCGACGTTCCGCCCTTTGGCGGCGAATCCTTCAGCCGCCGGGCGGCGGCGTCGAGCAGCTGGATCACCTCGTCATCCTCGGTGGGCGAGAAGTCGCGGTAGTGATAGCCGACGGCGGAGAACTGCCGGGGTGTGGCGAGGCAGACCACTTCGTCGGGTTCACTCAGGGCCGCGAGCGTGTCGGCCGGAGCAACGGGCACGGCCAGGATTACCCGTGCGGCGCCCAGTTTCCGGGCAATGCGGCAGGCGACCCGGGCGGTGGAGCCGGTGGCGATCCCGTCGTCGACGATCACTGCGATGCGCCCGGTGAGGTCCTGGCGGGTGCGGCCCTTCCGGAACTGCGCGACACGGGTTTCGAGCACGGCGCGCTCGCGGTCTTCGACGGCCTGCAGTTCCGCATCGCTGACGCGGGCCTGCGCCAGCACGTGCTCCTCTAGGACCCGGGCGCCGCCCTCGCCGATCGCCCCCATGGCGAGCTCTGGCTGGTAGGGCAGCCCGAGCTTCCGAACCACGATCACGTCCAGGGGTGCGTCCAGCGCCGCGGCAACCTCGAACGCGACCGGAACCCCGCCGCGCGGTAGGCCCAGGACCACGATGTCCTTGCCGCGAAGGTCCGCCAGACGCCGCCCCAGCTGCCGCCCGGCATCAACCCTGTCTTCAAAAATGCTCATTGTCTTGGCTTTCCAGTCGGGCGCCGGCCGACGGGCCCATCCAGTGATGCGCTCCGCGGGCTGGGCATCGGAGCAGGCTGGGCATCGGAGCAGCTTGGCGCTTTCTCCCACTATCCGTCAGGAGTTCCGGGGATGTGAGGGCCCTTGTACCCGGTTTCGCTTGCCCCGGCCCGGCCTGCCACGGCGGGGCGCCAACGGCGCCCGGCGGGCGTGTGCCGTGGCGGCGGTCGTCGTGCTGAAGCGTGCCGCGCGCCGGGCCACGTGGTGGTCCTTGCCCCGGCGGCGGACCCGCGGCAGCACCGGCACCGCGGGCTGCTGGGCGGCACGGGAGAAGAACCACTGCTTGGCAATCTCCACCAGCACCAGGTACACCACGGTCATGCCCAGCAGAGCCAGGAAGAAGGGCACCGGCAACGGATCGAAGCCCAGCACACCGGCAAGCGGGGACAGCGGCAGGAACACCCCCAGGGCCACCACGCCCAGCGAGGCGCACAGCAGTCCGAGCGAGGGGCGGCTGCGGAGGAAGGGGACGCGGCGGGTCCGGATCGCGAAGATGATCAGCGTCTGGGTGGCGATCGACTCGATGAACCAGCCAGCCCGGAACTCCCCCGGGACAGCGTCGAAGACGAACAGCATCAGGGCGAAGGTCGCGAAGTCGAAGACCGAGCTGATGGGGCCAAAGAGGAACATGAAGCGCCGGATGAAAGAGATGTTCCAGTGAGCCGGGGCCAGCAGCTGTTCCTTGTCCACCCGGTCACCGGGGATGGCCAGCTGGCCGGTGTCGTAGAGCAGGTTGTTGAGCAGGATCTGTCCCGGCAGCATCGGCAGGAAGCTGAGCACCACCGACGCCGTCGCCGCGCTGAACATATTGCCGAAATTGCTGGAGGTTCCCATCAACACGTACTTGATGGTGTTGGCGAAGATCCGCCGGCCCTCCATGACGCCGTCGGCCAGCACCCCGAGGTCCTTGTCCAGCAGCACGACGTCGGCGGCGTCCTTGGCGACGTCGGTGGCGCTGTCCACGGAGATGCCGATGTCGGCCTGGTGCAGCGCGAGCGCGTCGTTGACGCCGTCGCCCATGAACCCGACAGCGCCGCCGCTCTGACGCAGCAGCCGGATGATCCGGGCCTTCTGCTCCGGGGAGACGCGGGCGAAGATGCTGGCCTCGCGGGCGGCGGCGCTCAGTTCCGGGTCGGACATGGCCTCCGCCTCGGCCCCGGTGATGGTCCCGCCGGAGAGCACGCCGAGTTCGTCGCAGACCCGCTCGGCGACCTTGGCGTTGTCCCCGGTGGCGATCTTGACCGTGATGCCCAGCGCTTCCAGCCGGTCCAGGGACTCCCGCGCGTTGGCCTTGGGCTTGTCGAGGAAGACCAGGAAACCGGCCAGTTCCAGGTCCTTCTCGTCCGCCGGCGACATGTCCTCCATTCCGGCCGCGTCCCGGGTCGCCACAGCCACCACCCGGGAGCCCGCGTCGAACTGTTCGTCCAGCAGGGCCTGCACCGCCGCCGGCGTGGCGCCGCACAGCGCCAGCACGTCCTCCGGTGAGCCCTTGGTGATGATCCGGGCGGGGGCGCCGGCGTCGCGGACCAGGACACTGGTCCGCCGGCGCTGGTGGTCGAAATCGATCACGTCGAGCCGTTCGAAGCGTGCGGGCTCGAAGGCCGCGGCGTCCGGGGACTCCCAGAGCGCGGCGTCCAGCGGGTTCTGCCCGACCACCGACCGCTTTGCCTCGGTGTAATCGGCTTCGGTGGCGAGCAGCCCCAGCGTGAACAGCTGGTCCGCGGACACGCCGCCGTCCACCGGCAGGGCGGCGGTGAAGCTGATCCGCCCCTCCGTCAGGGTCCCGGTTTTGTCCGTGACCAGGATGTCCATGTCGCCGAGGTCCTCGATGCAGACCAGCCGTTTGACCAGCACCTTGCGTTTGGCCAGCTGCCGGGTGCCCGTGGCGAGGCTGGTGCTGACCACGGCGGGCAGCAGCTGCGGGGTGATCCCGACGGCGATCGCCAGGGAGAACAGCAGCGATTCGATCAACGGGCGCTGGAGCAGCAGGTTGGCGACGAAGATAAGCGAGGTCAAGCCGATGGCCACCTGCAGCAGCAGGAAGGAGAATCGCTTGAGCCCGAGCTGGAATTCGGTCTGCGGCTGACGCTCGCCCAGGCCGAGCGCGATTCGGCCGAATTCCGCCCGGCCGCCGGTCGCCACCACCACCCCGGTGCAGCTGCCGGCCTGGATCACGGTCCCCATGAAAAGGCAGGATGTCAGGTCGCCCAGCGCGGCGCCGCCGGCCACCGGGGCCGGATTCTTGGCGACCGGCAGCGACTCCCCGGTCAGGATGCTTTCGTCGCACAGCAGGTCCTTGACGGTCAGTAGCCGCAGGTCGGCCGGGATGATGGCGCCGAGTCCCAGCTGCACGACGTCGCCGGGCACTAGGGCGGTCACGTTCACCTCGCTGGCGGTCCCGTCACGGAGCACGACGGCGGTGTGCGTGACACGCGAATGGAGCGCCTCGGCGGCCCGTTCGGCCCGGAATTCGTTGCTGAATCCCAGGCCCACACTGACGAGCAGGATCACGCCGATCACAATCGAGTTGGTGGCGTCCCCCAGGAAGAGCGAGAGCCCGGCCGTGATGAGCAGCAGGATCAGGATGGGGCTGCGAAACTGCCGGCCCAGCACCGACCAGCCGCTTGCCTCGTGGGTGCGGACCGCGTTCGGCCCCAGTGTGGCAAGCCGCTCCTCGGCCTCCGCCTGCGACAGCCCTCCCGCGGACGAACCCACCCGGGCAAGCACCGTGGCCGCCTCGGTGCGGGCGGCATCGGCGATGGTCAGGGGCGGGGAGGCAGACTCCCTGGTGTCGAGCTGTGGCATACAGATTCCGTCCGGCTACCTCAAGGTACCGCTAAGACTACGTCGGCGGCCCCCGGGAGTCATTTGCGCGGGTGAAGTGCAGATGAAACGCCGGCAAAGTCCTGTATATAATCTCTTTTCGGTACGGTTTAGCAGAAGGCCGTTGGATAGTTCTTCGATCCGGCTTCGCTGCCGCTACCACCGCCCTCCTTCCCTGCTGTGGTGCGTCGCGCCTGGCCGGTTCGATTCGATTCGAGCGAAACGGCATCAAGGAATAGTGGTAAGCGAGTCAACCGCAACATTGATCAACCAGCACCTGCATCAGCTGGTATTGAACAGCACCGACGTCGAGGAATTCCTCGGCGAGTTAGCCCGGGTTTCGGCGCGCAGCCTGTCCGAGCCCGGCGACGAGGTCCTGTGTGGGATCACGCTGCTCCGGCAGCGGAAGGCAGCCACCGTGGCCAGCAGCAGCGCAGCGGCGCAGGCCATGGACGAGATCCAGTACGGCTTCAGCGACGGCCCCTGCGTGACGGCTTCCCGGGAACAGGTCACGGTACACATTGCCGATCTGGACGGTGATTCGCGGTGGCCGCAGTGCGCCGCCAGGGTGCGGGAACACGGCATGCGCTCCATCCTCGCCGTTCCCTTCCTGCTCGACGGCGAAACCCGGGCCGCACTCAATCTGTATTCGCACCGGCCGCACCGCTTCGACGAACGGGCACAGCAGCTGGCCAGCATCTTCGTGAGCCAGACGACCATGGCACTCGGGCTGGCCGTGCGGTTCGCGCACTTCAGCGAAACCGCGGTCAACCTGAAGGCGACGCTGGAAACCCGCACCGCGATCGACGTCGCGATCGGCATCATCATGGCGCAGAACCGCTGCAGCCAGGCCGAGGCGTTCGAGCTGCTCAAGACCGCCTCCAGCACCCGCAACGTCAAGCTGCACACCGTCGCCTCGGCGATCGTTGATGCCTTGGGCCAGGGTCCGGCGCGGACCCACTTCGAGGACTAGCCTTCCGGGCCGGCCATCGGGGCGGACGGCAGGGGTGCTGGCGGCAGGGCCGCCGGGGGGCGCGGGTGGGGCGCGGCCGCTTCCGCCAGGACGGTGCGGATGGTGTCCTGGTGGGCGAGAATCCGGAAGTGGCCGCCCGTGTCCAGCAGCACGTTCCGCGCGCCGGGCAGCACACTGCCCTCCGGGATGTGCGGGTCGAAGAGCCCATAGACGGACGTAATCCGCTCGTTGACCCGTTGTTCGCGGGAGAGCTGGACGGTGACCGCACTACGCGGCGACAGGGCCCGCAGGCTCGGCAGGAGCATGTAGCCCGCGTACCGGGACCCTGAGAACGGGGAACCAACAGCGACCATCCGGCTGATCCGCCGCTCCGGGTCCAGCGACATCATCGCGTATTTACCGATCAGTCCGCCCTTGCTGTGCGCGATAATCAGGGTGTCCCGCATGTCCCGTGCGCGGAGGTAATCGGCAATCAGGGCCGCCGCTTTCGGGACGGCGATCCGGTTGTGTTGCAGCACCGTCACAACGTGTACCGGGTGCCCGGCCCCGTGCAGTTCCCGGATCAGCGGCAGCATAAAGCGCCAGTCTTCGAAGATGCCGGGGATGACGACGACCGGGCGGCCGGCGCCGCTGAGGAACTCGTCGGCGCTCACCCGGGACGCCGCGCTGCGCAGCTGCCGGCCGACGGCGTAGGCGTAGTCCTGGGCCCACCAGACGGCGATCTGGAACGCCTTGCTCAAGCGGTGAACCCCCGGGCTGCTCCGCTTCCGGCGGCCGGGGAGCCGGCAAAGGCGAGGATTGAGTCGGCGACCTGGACGGCGCGGTTGTGCTGGACCACGTGCCCGGTCCCCTCGATTTCAAGGAACATTGCGGTGGCTGCGCGGGCGGCCAGCCGGCGGCACCAGTCCGCCGGCGCAACGGGGTCGTTTGCGCCCCGCAGCACGAGAACGGGCGCCCTGACGCCGGCGATCTCCTCCTCGATGGGGTAGTCCATCATGACGCGCAGGTTCTTGAGGTACCAGCTCGGCCCGCAGCGGAGATAGTCGGTGAAGACCAGGGCGTTGGAGGACGGGCTCTCGAAGAACAAGCAGTCGCGGCCTAGCGCCAGGGCCTGCTGCGCCACGGTGCGCCGCCGGTCGTTGACCACCGGGCCCATCAGCACCACATGCGGGATCCGTGACGGCTGCTGCCGGGCCGCTTCGACCGCGAACTGGGTGCCCATTGAGTGGCCGACGATTACGAACTCCAGCACGCCAAGCTGCTCGAGGGCGCCGAGGATATAGGTGGCATGCTCCGCCACGCTGAGGGTGCGCTCCGGCCTGGGGGTGGCGCCGAAGCCCGGCAGGTCGATCGAGAAAGTGTCCACCGAGTCGGCCAGCAGTCCGTGCAGCCGCTGCAGGTAACGGTGCGAGGCGCCGATCCCGTGGATCAGGACTACGGCGGGTGCCGCCGTCGGGCCGCCCGGCGGTCGGGAGGCGAAGACGTGGCCCAGGTGCCCTGCGGCCTCGACCTCGATGCGCACGGGCCTGCTCATGGTGGTCTCGTTTCTGTTCAGCGCCACTGGTCAGCGTCTAGTAAGCATACTGACAACCCCGGCGCCCGTTTCGACGGTTCCCTGCCGCCTCGACGCGTTGCAGCGGCGTGTGCGCAGGGAACCGTCGAACCGGCGACGCCGAATGGGCCGCCTGTACGCCGGCGCGGCGCCCCCTGTACCTTGGATGGAACATCCGGGGCGGACGTCCCGCTGGCCAGCATCGGAGGAACGCATGAGCAACAAACCGACCGAACCCGAAGACATCGTGAGCGACGGGGTGGCGGAGGCCGGCAAGCCCGTTCCCCGCGACGGCGGCCGCGCTGGCGGCGCCGCGAGGGCGTCGGAAGCCGCCGAAGGCCACGCCCCCGGCGAAGGCGACGCGCACAAGGTGCCCGGGCCGGCCGAGGAACAAGACGAGAAGACGGCCGACGACCGCGGCCTCACCACCGACACCAGTCCCGACTAGTCCCCCGGCGCGGCACAGGCCGGGCACCCTCATCTGGGGGCGCCCGGCCTGTGGAGGTTGCTAGCCGGCGGCGGGGGCGATGTTGACCAGCCAGTCCACCCCGAACTTGTCCTTGCACATGCCGAAGGTGTCGCCCCACGGGGCCTTCTCCAGCGGCATGGTCACGGTGCCGCCCTCGGACAGTTTGTCCCAGTAGCCGCGGAGCTCGGCCTCGTCGGTGCCGCTGAGGGACACCGAGAAGTTGTTGCCGGGGGTGTAGTCCATGCTGTTGGGGGTGTCGGCGCCCATCAGCACCAGCCCCTTTTCGCCAGTCAACATGGCGTGCATGATCTTGTCCTGCTCGGCAGGGTCCTCACTCGCCTGGAACTCGGCGAAGGTGCTCATGTTCAGCTCCCCGCCGAACACGGAATGATAGAAGGTCATGGCATCCTTCGCGTTGTCGCGGAAGCCAAGGTAGGGGTTGAGCGTGGTCATATCCGGGACTCCTTGATGGCTGGTGACGGCGGCGGAGCAGTCGGACGGTGGTCACCGCTCCGGCGCGGCTTACAGGGCATATCCTGCCCGAAATCGGGCACACTTCATAGGCCCTGCCGCGGCCCGGTGCCGCCTGGCGGCGCCGGGCGGTGACGCCCGCCTAGGCCGTCTGGCCGGCGTGCTCGCCCTCGGCGATTTCTTCCAGCAGCTTGCTGTTGAATGCCGGCAGGTCGTCCGGGTTCCGGCTGGTCACGAGCCCCTGGTCCACGACCACTTCCTCGTCGGTCCAGTGGGCGCCGGCGTTCTTCAGGTCGGTCTGGAGCGTGTGGTACGAGGTCAGGTTCCGTCCGCTGACGACGCCGGCGTCGATCAGCAGCCAGGGGCCGTGGCAGATCGAGGCCACCGGTTTGTGCTGTTCGAAGAAACCGCGGACGAAGTTCTGGGCTCCCTTGTGGACCCGGAGATGGTCAGCGTTCACGACGCCGCCCGGAATCACCAGGGCGTGAAAGTCCGAGGCGCTGGCCTGGTCCACCGTGAGGTCGACGTCGAATGTCTCGCCCTTTTCGGTGCCGTCGTAGCCCTGCAGCTTTCCGCTCTTGGGCGCTACGAGGGTGGGTTCGCCGCCGGCATCCTTGACCGCGTTCCATGGGCTGGTCAGCTCGACCTGCTCGACGCCGTCCGTCAGCAGAAACGCGACCTTCTTGCCTGCAATAGTGTGCTCCGACATGTGTCCTCCTCTAGCCAGCGCGAGGGGCCGTCGGCTGTCCGGCCGAACACGTCCCACGCGGAGAGATTGGTGCCTTACAGACTCAACTCTAAAAAGCCGAAAAATAATAAGCAAGCTGACAATCTTCCGGGATGGGGCCGTTCCACCCCTCACCCTCTGGTCAGCGCGAAGGAGCGTGATTACGCTGGCGGTTACCCACAGTGCTTCAGGAATGCAGGAAGTAGGCCACCATGGACGAACGGGACATCCTCCAGCGCATCACCTCGCTGGTGGAGGAGGAACGAGAGCTCCGCGAACGGGCAGAGTCCGCAAGCGCCGGCCACGACCATGTCCCCGACCGGCTCCGGCTCCGGCAGCTTGAGGAGGACCTCGATCAGTGCTGGGACCTGCTGCGGCAACGGCGAGCGAAGAGGCAATACGGCGAGAACCCGGACGATGCGGAGGCTCGGCCCGTCACGCAGGTGGAGGGCTACAACGGCTGAGCCGGGTGGCTCTTGCGGTGCAGGAACGCCCCGACCCGCCAGCCAAACTCGGCCGCGTCCGTCGCCGGGCCCACGGGCAAGTCGCGGGCGGGCTGGGACAGCGGTCCGAGGCCGGTGTCCACCGCGGCTTTGGCGGCCCGGAGCGAGGCCGCGGAGAGCCGCTCCCAGAGCGCGAGCAGCTCAGCAAGCTCAGGCTCGGCCTCGTGGTCCGCCACGCAGGAGCTGACCAGGCCCATGGCGTGTGCTTCCGGCGCCCGCAGCAGGGTGCCCCGGTAGAACAGGTCCTTGGTGCGGGAAGGCCCGATCCGCAGGCTGATCCTGTTCGCGAATGACGGCGGGACCAGGATTCCGAGGCGGGCGATCGGCATGCCGATTCGGGCCGACTCGGCCATCAGTTGCAGGTCGCAGGCCAAGGCCAACTGGCAGCCCGCCCCGGTCGCGGCACCCTCGACGAGGGCCACGGTCGGCATCGGCAGGGCCTCGACCGCCTGCAGGGCCCACTCGATCGTGGCGAAGATCTCCTGCACGTCCCCTGCGGCGGAGTGTTCCCATTCCCGCAGGTCCGAGCCCGAGCAGAAGGTGCCGCCGCGGCCACGGATAACGACGGCGCGCACCTCCTGTGCCGCCAGGGATTGGGCGGCTTCCCCGAGTGAGCGCCATTCGGCCGCCCCCATCGCGTTGAAGCGCTCCCCGCTTCCCAGCATGATGGTGGCCACTTGCCCCGAGTATTCAACGGACACGGCTTCCATGGTCTGCTGCCCTGCCATCACTGGACCGCCCCCACGCGCCGGAGCCCGGCGATCGAAGACTCATCCAGGCCAAGACTGGCCAGGACTTCGTCGGTGTGCTGGCCCAGCAGCGGTGGCGCCGTGCGCACGGACGCCGGGGTGCGTGTGAGGCGCACCGGGCAGCCCACCACCTTCATCGGCCCCGCTGTGGGGTGGTCCAGTTCGGCCACCATGCCCCGGGCCCGGACCTGCGGGTCGGCCAGGGCCTGGTCTACGGTGTGGATCGGCCCCACGGGGACGCCGGCGTCGTCCAGGATCCGCACCCAGTCCTCGGCGCTGCGCGTGCGCAGGACCGACTCAATCCGGGGAATCAGGGTGTCCCGGTGCGCCACCCGGGAGGGGTTGGTGGCGTAGTCCGGGTCGGCTGCGAGACCCTCGTCGCCGAGCGCCGCGGCAAAGCGCCGCCACAGCCCGTCGTTGCCGACGGCGACCATGACGAAGCCGTCCGAGGTGGGGAACGCCTGGTACGGGGCGATCGTCGGATGGGCCGAGCCGTAGCGTTTGGGGACCTCGCCGCTGGCGAAGTATCCGCTGGAGACGTAGGTCAGCCAGGAGACGGATCCGTCGAGCAGGCTGATGTCCACCCACTGTCCGGTCCCCGTGCGCTGCTTCTCATGCAGCGCGGCAAGCACACCGATGGTCGCCCACATTCCGGCAACGAGGTCGGCACTGCTGACCCCTACCCGCACCGGAGGCCCGTCCGGCTCCCCGGTGACGCTCATGATGCCGCTACGCGCCTGGGCGATCGCGTCGTACCCCGGCCGGAGGGCGTCCGGCCCCGTCTGGCCGTAGCCGCTGATCGAGGCGTAGACCAGTCCGGGGTTGTCCCGCGAGAGCTCTTCGTACCCAAGACCGAGCCGCGCCGCCGTGCCGGGCCGGAAGTTCTCGACCAGCACATCCGCCTTCAGGGCCAGGCGCCTGACCGCGGCCAGGCCCTCTGGTGACTTGAGGTCGACCGCGAGGCTGCGCTTGTTCCGGTTCACGGAGAGGAAATAGGCGGCTTCCTCGCCCTGGAACGGCGGCCCCCACTGCCGCGTGTCGTCCCCTTGTCCGGGCTGTTCGATCTTGATGACGTCGGCCCCGAGGTCCGCCAGGGTCATGGTGGCGAAGGGTCCCGAGAGGATCCGGCTTAGGTCGAGGACCAGCAGGTCCTTGAGCGGTCCGGCCACGCCGGCCGGGTCCGCCGGCTGCGGCGCCGCCAGGGGCTCGGCGCCTGCCGTTCGGTCAGGGGCGATGCCCGCGTGCGTCAGGCTCATACAGTTGCTTCCGTCTTGAGCTCAGGGCTTTCTTCGAAGCGGTGGGCAGCCTTCGGCAGGAAGATCAGGGCCAGCATGGCGATGGCGCAGCAGGCGATAATGTACAGTGCGATCGCGGTCGAATTGCCGTACTGGGCCAGCAGCGCGGCGGCGATCAGCGGCGCGGGGCCGCCGGCCACGACGCTCGCCAGCTGGTACCCCAGGCCGGCGCCGGTGTAACGGATGTCCGCGTCGAAGCTCTCCGCGATGAGCGCCGCCTGCGGTCCGTACTGGATGTCGTGCAGGATCAGGCTCACGACGATCGCCACACCCACGATGAAGGGCTCGCGGGTGTCCAGCATCGCGAAGTACGGGAACGCGAAGAGGGCCGTCAGCACGATGCCCACGCCGTACACCTTGCGCCGACCGAACTTGTCGGAGAGCCAGCCGAAGAGCGGCACGCTCACCAGGCCCAGGGCGGCCGCGATCAACGTGTCGTCCAGGATCGAGTTGCTGTTCAGCTGCAGGTGCTTGACGGCGTAGGTGATCACGAAGGTGATGAAGAGGTAGAAGGGCGCCTGCTCGGACATGCGGACCAGGGCAGAGAGCAGGATTTCCTTGGGCTGGCGCTTGATGACCTCGATCAGCGGGTTCCGGACAATCTTGTTGGACTTGCGGACGGCCTCGAACTCGGGGCTCTCGATCACACGCAGGCGGACGAAGAGGCCCACGCCGATCAGCAGGATGCTGATGATGAACGGGATACGCCAGCCGAAGGAGGCAAAGCCTTCCGTGCCCGTGATTCCGGAGGTGATGCGGACAACGCCGGTCGAGAGGACCAGGCCGAGCGGCACGCCGATTTGCGGCCAGCTGGCGGAGAAGCCCCGGCGTCCCTTGTGGCCCCACTCCATGCTCAGCAGCACCGAGCCACCCCACTCGCCGCCGACGCCGATGCCCTGGATGATCCGGAGCAGCGTCAGCAGGATCGGGGCCGCGACGCCGATTGCCTGGTAGGTGGGCAGGAAGCCGATCAGCACAGTGCCGAAGGCCATCAGGAACAGGGTGACCATCAGGGTGGTCTTGCGGCCGATGCGGTCCCCGTAATGGCCGAAGATTGCCGCGCCGACAGGCCGGGCCACGAAGCCCACGAACTGGGTGCCGAAGGCGAAGAGAACGCCGGCGAAGGCGTTCTGGCCGGGGAAGAACAGCTGCGGGAAGACCAGGGCGGCCGCCGTGCCGTAGAGGAAGAAGTCGTACCACTCGATGGTGGTGCCTACGACGCTGGCAACGGTCGCGCGGCGTGCCGCCTGCTCCCGGGTCACTGCTTGGGTTGTCATCATCACTCCGTTGTATTGATGTTGAGGGCTCGCGCCCTTATGGATCGCGCCCTTATGGACGGCGCCGTGGTGGCGCGGTGGAAGGTCAGGCAGGAACCGGGACGCCGGTGCGCACGTCGCCGGCCAGCAGGCGTCCGGCGCCGCGCATCGCCGGCGTGTGTCCCAGGGCGTTGAGGATCTCGAAGGTGGTGGCTGTTGCTGCCGTGATGACGGGCACGCCGAGTGCGTCCTCGACTGTCTGCACGGCGGCCAGCGACGGCATCTGAACGCAGGCGGACAGGACGACGGCGTCCACGCCCTCCGTGTTGAGCCGGCGCGCGATGCCCGGCAGGGCGAGCGGATCGAGCCGGCCCACTTCGAGGTTGTCGGCCACCGAGAGGCCGATCACGTCCTGCACGGTGATGCCCGCGCCCTCGATGTAGTCGCTGACGGTTTTGGTCAGCTCCGGCAGGTAGGGAGTCACCATTGCCACCCGGCGCGCGCCCAGGTGTTGAAGGGTGCGCACCAAGGCGCCGGCGCTGCTGGTGACAGCCGCCGGGTGGCCGTTGGCCTCGGCGGCCTGCGCGATGATCTCCTCGGAGCCGGCGTGGGCCCCCGGGCCCTGGGCCATCACCGCGACCAGGCAGGCATAGGCGATGACGTCGACGTCGGCGTCGGAGACGGACGTGGCGCAGTCCGCCGCCTTGGCCACCATGGCGGCAAGCTCGGCCGGCGTCACGTTCTTCAGGGCCGCCCGGGCCGAGTGGAAGGTGTACCGGTGGCCTGTCGCTTCGCTCTGCCGGCGGAAGAGTTCCGGAAGCTCTGTTTCCATCGTGCTGTTCGAGCTGGGAACGATCAGCCCGATCCTGGACGGGCCGGCGGCCAGTCGCACCGTACTTGATTGCTCCACGCCCCGCGGTGTGCTCACAGTCTGTCTCCAAGTCGTTGTTCGAGTGCATCAAATCCCACATTGTGAGGCCGTGACCCATCCTGCGGGAAATGTTAGTCTGATGTCAATACCCTCAAAGGACCCTCCGCCACGGCGCCCGTCGCATGGCGGGGTCCGCCCCGAACAAAGGAAAACCGCGCGTTGGCAAGAGAACAGGGCACCGGATCGACCCCGCTGCTCGTGCTGGGCAAGGTGACGGAAATCCTTAACTGCTTCTCGCTCGAGGAGCCGGACCCGACCCTGGCGCAGATCGCGCGCCAGACGGGCCTGCCCACCAGCACCTGCCAGCGGCTCGTGCAGAACATGGTCCGCGAGGGCTTCCTGGACCGCGACGGCGACCGCTACCGAATCGGACTGCGCCTGGTCCAATGGGCCAGCCCTGGCACCTTCGGGCTGGACATCGTGCGCATCGTGCGTCCGATCCTGCAGCAGTTGCGTGACGACACCGGGGAAACGGCCTGCCTCTATATCCGGGACGGAGCCTTCCGCACCGTCGTCGCCGTCGCGGAGACCCGCCACGTGGTGATGCGCCCGTTCCGCGTCGGGCAGGTGATGCCGATCCATGCCGGGGCGCCGGGCAAGATCTTCCTCGCTTTCGACCCCGGAGCGCGGGAGGCGCTTGCCGGCATGGAGCTGACGCGCTTCACACCGAACACCCCCGCCAGTTGGGACGTGCTGGACGAGCAAGTCGAGCAGGCGCGCAGTCAGGGTTTCTACGCGGCGTTCGGTGAGCGGAACAGCGACGTGGGCTCGATCAGCGCGCCGGTCTTTGACCACACCGGCGAGCTCGCCGGGGTCCTCGGACTGGGCTTCCCTACGCAGCGGGTGACGGTTGCCGACGTCGGACGCCTGGGTCCCGCAGTGTCGGAGGCGGCCAAGGCCGCCTCGGTCGCACTGGGGCACCACACCGCCGCGGCGCCGCCCAAGGCCGGCCGGTCGCGCGGGGCCGCCACACGCTGACCCGCCGCAGCTTCCCCTTCCCCTGACGGGCGGCGCATGCTGGTGGCATGCAGATCGCGTTCGTGGGCGACGTCATGCTCGGCCGGCTCGTGAACGAGCGGCTGAAGACCGCGGGCCCGGCCTATCCCTGGGGTGACACCCTGCCCGTCCTCCGGCGGGCGGATCTGAGGATCGCCAATCTGGAGTGCGTGGTGTCTGACGGCGGGGCACCCGAACCGGGTAAAGTCTTCACGTTCCGTACCGATGCCAAGAACGTGCACAGCCTCCTCGCCGCCCGGCTGGACGTGGTGTCGCTGGCCAACAATCACGTGCTCGATTACGGGCCGGACGCACTGCGGGAAATGCTGCCGGCGCTGGACCGGCACGGGATACTCCACGCGGGCGCGGGTACGGACCGGGACACGGCCCGCCGGCCGGCCGTGCTCAGGGTGGGAGCTGACGCCGTCGGGTTCGTGGCGTTCACGGACAACCAGCCGGACTGGGAGGCGGAGGCCGGCTCGCCCGGCGTCCACTACGTCCCGGCGACCGCCACCGGGGAGCGCGTCGAGGAGCTCCTGGCGCTGGTCCGGCGGACCGCGTCACGGGTCCAGTTGCTCATCGTGTCTGCGCACTGGGGCGGCAACTGGGGATCCGCTGCCCCGGCCGAGCACCGGGCCCTGGCGCGGCGGCTGGTGGATGCTGGCGCAGACGTCGTGTTCGGGCATTCGCCGCACATCGTCCGCGGCATCGAGGTGTACCGGGGGCGGCCCGTCATCTACGGTGCGGGGGACTTCGTCGATGACTACGCCGTGGATCCGGAGGAACGCAACGACCGGTCCTTCATCTTCGTCCTGGAGACCGACGGCGGGACGCCGCAGCGGCTCCGGATGTTCCCCACAGTCATCGCAGACTTCCAGGCCAGGCTGGCGGGGCGCAGTGCCCGGGATATCGCCGCCCGGATGCAGCGGCTGTGTGCGGAACTGGGCACCGCCGGCGGGTGGGATGGCGCCGGCGGCTACCTCGAGATTCCGCTGGCGTAACCCCTGCCCGGTCCGGATTCTCGCCGCAGCTTCCGTTTGCCCCCTGATTTTTCCGCGCCGCAGGCCTACCATGATGGTCGGGGGGCACTCGAAAGCGTCAACGCTTATTGGAGGCCACGATGTTCACCACTGTCCGCAAATTCTTCCCGCGCCCGCAGAAAACACTCGTGGCTGCAGGCTGGCGGCGCCCCCGGCCCGGTGCCTCCTCTCCCCCGCCGGACAGCACACGGCCGTTGCGCTTCCTGGCCGCGTCGGCCGCCCTCGTGCTGGCCACGGGCGGCGGGCTGGCCGCCGCCGCCCCGGCGGCCGCCGCCGGGCCGGCACAGAGCTACATTGTCGTGCTGAAGGACACCGCCGGCGACCCGGGGGCTGTGGCCGCTGCGCACCAGGGCAAGTTCGGCGTCACGGCGTCGAAGGTCTACCGGGACGCGGTGAACGGCTACGCCGGCACCATGACGGCGGCCCAGGCCAGCAGCCTGGCGGCCGACCCTAGCGTCGACTTCGTCACGCTCGGCCGGCACTTCGACAAGCCGCTGGAGCCCAAAGCACCCAATACCGAGGTGGCGCCGTTCTGGTGGCTGCGGATCGGGGGCAACCTGGAAGACGCCCGGGAAGGCGCAAACCGGCGGGCCAGCAAGGACGACGGCGGTTCCGGCGTCAACGTGGCGGTCATTGACAGCGGCATCGACGGCAGCCACCCGGACCTCAATGTGCGGGGCGGGGTGGACTGCACCTCAGGCGAACCGGTCAAAGTGACGCCCATTGACGTGATGGGCCACGGGACGGCAGTGGCAGGCGTCATCGGGGCCCGCAACAACGGCTCCGGCATCATCGGTACGGCGCCGGGAACCGCACTCTGGTCTGTCCGGGTGGTGTCCGACTTCGGTTCCATCACCGAGGCGAGCCTGATCTGCGCCATTGACTGGGTTACCTCGACCCGGCGGGACAAGGACAAGACCAATGACATCGACGTCGCCAACATCAGCATCGCCGGGCCCGGTTCCAACACGCCCAACTGCGGCAAGGGAACGGACCCCATCCACTACGCGATCTGCCGCTCGGTCCGGGCCGGCGTGGCGTACGCGGTTGCGGCCGGAAACGCGGCGTCGGACGTCGCCGGAACGATTCCCGCGGCGTACCACGAGGTGGTGACGGCCACCGCCATGGCGGATTTCGACGGGCACCCCGGCGGGCTCGCGCCCAGTATCTGCGGCCGTGACGACTGGAGCGCCATCGGCCAACGGGACGACCAGCCGGCGTTCTTCTCCAACTACGCAGTCAACATCAAGGACCAGCGGCACACCGTGGCGGCGCCGGGCGTGTGCATCCTGTCCACGGCCCCCGGCGGCTACAGCGTCAGCCACGGCACCAGCTTTGCGAGTCCCGCAGTGGCGGGCGCGATGGCCCAGTGCATCAAGCACAAGGCCTGCCGCGGTTCCGGCGCCGACGTCAGCGAGCAGTTCCTCGATCTCGCCGAGTCCTACAACAAGCGGCACCACGACTTCGGCTTCGCCGGAGATCCGCTGCGGCCGGCGGGCGCGAAGTACTACGGCTACCTGACCACGATCACCCAGTTCTAGGTCCGCGGGGTCCAATCCCAAGAAAAGTTAAACGTGCACTTTCTAGGCTGGGTGTGACGGCAAGTCACTGGAGCACAACCAGTTCGCGAAAGAAGGCGCACCATGGACGGCGGTTTCCCGGCACCTGCACCCCGGCAGTCCAGAAGTCTGCTGACCTTGCCACGGGCCGTCCTGTTGACCCTGGTGCTGGCGCTGATCGCGGTGCTGTCGATGCTTCCGGGCCTGATCGGCTCGGCGGCCGACACTTTTGCGGCCAAGGGCAAGTACGTCCCGCAGCTCAGGACCTACTACATCGGCGCGGACGAGGCGGACTGGAACTACGCCCCCAGCGGGTCCAACCAGCTCACGGGCGAGCCGTTCGACGAGACAGCCGCCGTCTTTACCAGCCAGGGACCCGACCGCATCGGCACCACTTACATCAAGTCCCTGTACCGGGAGTACACCGACTCCTCATTCCGGACCCTGAAGCCGCGCAGTGCAGCCGACCAGCACCTCGGCATGCTGGGCCCGGTTATCCGGGCCGCCGTCGGGGACACCATCAAGGTGGTGTTCAAGAACAACCTGGACCGCCCGGCCGCCGTTCACGTGCACGGCGTGTTCTACGACAAGGCCAACGAGGGCGCCCCCTATAACGACGGCACCGGCCCGGCGCAGAAGGGCGACGACGCCGTCGCGCCCGGAGGCGTCTACAGCTACAGCTACCAGGTCCCGGACCGGGCCGGCCCCGGGCCCATGGACGGCAGCTCGGTCATGTGGATGTACCACTCGCACACCGACGAGGTGGGCGACGACTACGCAGGCCTCGTGGGTCCGATGGTCATCACCAGGGCCGAGGCGGCCCGGGCCGACGGCACCCCGGACGACGTTGACCGTGAATTCTTCGTCCAGTTCAAGGTCAGCGATGAGAACGCCAGCCCCTATCTGCGTCGCAACATCCAGCGCTTCGCCGGGGACCCCGGCACGGTGGACACCGCGAACGAGGAATTCGTCGAAAGCAACCTCATGCACAGCGTCAACGGCTACGTCTTCGGCAACCTGCCGTTGGAGGCCATGACGATGAAAAAGGGCGAACGGGTGCGCTGGTATTTGATGGGCATGGGCACCGAAGTGGACCTGCACACCCCGCACTGGCACGGCAGCACGGTAACCGCACTGGGAATGCGCACCGACGTCGTGAGCCTGCTGCCGGCGACCATGGTCACCGCCGACATGGTCCCCGATGATCCTGGCACCTGGCTCTTCCACTGCCACGTCAACGACCACATCACCGCCGGGATGCTGGTCCGCTACCGCGTTCTCGACGCGGGCAAGCCCGGCAACGGCAACGGCAACGGCAACGGCAACGGCAACGGCAACAATAGCCACACCGGTCACTCCTGAGCGGACCCGATCTCCCGGTTGACGGCGGGCATAATCTCCGTGGCCAGCAACTCGATGGAACGCGCGGTCTCGGCAAAGGGCAGCCCGCCGCGTCCGATCTGGGCCAGGTAGCGGCTGTTTCCGAGGGTGGGATGGATTCAAGCAGCTTCTCAATGACCTGCTGGGGGCTTCCCACCAGGAGGCCGCCGCCGAGCTCGGTCCGTTCCGGCGTCGGCCGCGCTCTGGCGGTAGAGCTCCACGAGGCGGCGGAACCGGGCGGGCCCGGACAGCGGCGCTACGAAAAGCGGCAGGGTCTGCGTCAGCCGGCCCTGCCAGTCCACGACGGCGTGCTCCCGCAGCTCCAGCAGCATCTGCAGTTTCTCCTCGAAGAGGGCGTGGTAATCCTCCAGGCGGTGGCCGAACAGCGGGTAGGACTCCGCAAAGGCGCCCCGGCCCACGATGATTTCGGGCGCGGCCGTCGGAGATCAGGTCCAGCGTGGCGAACTAACCCCAGACCCGTCTGGTCGGCCAGCTTCGCCAGCTCGATGATCTCCTTCAACATTCCGCGGCCCGCTTCGACGGTTCCGTGCGCGCTCGACGCCGGGAAACATCGAGCGCGCAGGGAACCGTCGAAACGGCGCAGGAGAGCGCCCGTTAACATGCCCGAAACATGTCCGTGACGCCGTCTTCACACAATGCCAATTCCTGTAACTTCCCGGCAACGTAGTTCCCGACTGCCTGAAACACGGCCCCGGGAGGATTGAACCCGGTTGGGGGCCGGAGGCGGAGTGTCCCGGTACGGCGATTTGTTGAGAAGGGACACGCAGGTGGAACTCACCGCGGGAAACATCTGGATCATGGTCTCGGCGGCCCTTGCGCTGCTCATGACCCCGGCCCTGGGCCTCTTCTACGGCGGCATGACCCGCGCCAAGGCCTCACTGAACATGATCATGATGAGCTTCGTCTCGGCCGGCATCGTCGGTGTGGTCTGGGTGCTTTGGGGCTACTCGATGACCAGCGGCAAGGGCGTCCTGGGCATTTTCGGGGACCCGTTCGCCAGCTTCGGGCTGAACGGGCTCATGGGCTCCCCGGACCTCCTCAAGGCCGGCTTCAGCGCAACCTTCGCGATCATCACCGTCGCCCTGATCAGCGGTGCCATCGCCGACCGTGCCAAGTTCACCGCCTGGGTGCTCTTCGTGCCGGTCTGGATCACCCTCGTCTACTGCCCGCTGGCCTTTATGGTCTGGGGCGGCGGCCTGATGAGCGCCGGCGGGGCCGTGAGCTCCGTCTTCGGCCAGGTGATCGACTTCGCCGGCGGCACCGTGGTCGAAATCAGCTCGGGCACCGCAGCCCTGGTGCTGGTCATGATCCTGGGCAACCGCCACGGCTTCGGCAAGGACCCGGCCCACCGGCCGCACAACATCCCGTTCGTCATGCTCGGCGCCGGCATCCTCTGGTTCGGCTGGTTCGGCTTCAACGCCGGTGCCGCGACGACGGTGGAGCAGGCCGGCCTAATATGGGTCAACACCCTCGCCGCCCCGGCCGCGGCCATGCTCAGCTGGCTGGTGGCCGAGAAGGTCCGCCACGGCCACCCCACCTCGCTCGGCGCTGCGTCCGGCGTCGTGGCCGGACTGGTTGCGATCACGCCCTCCTGCGCCAATGTCAGCCCGCTGGCCGCGATTGGCCTGGGCCTGGTGGCCGGCGCCGCCTGCTGCGTCTTCGTGGACCTGAAGTTCAAGTTCGGCTTCGATGACTCGCTCGACGTCGTCGGCGTGCACCTCGGCGGCGGGCTGATCGGAACGCTGGCGCTCGGCTTCATCGCCCTGCCGGCGGACGGCCAGGGTGGCGGGCTCTTCTACGGCGGGGGGCTGCACCAGCTGGTTGCCCAGACGGTAGCCGTGTTGATCACCGTCACGCTTTCCGGGCTGGGCACGGCGGTCATCGGCCTTGCACTGCACCGGACCATCGGTTTCCGCGTCAGCCACGAGGCCGAGGTGGCCGGTGTGGACCGCTCGGAGCACGCCGAGACCGCCTACGAATTCGATGGACTGGCGCACAGCCGCTTCAACCCGTTCGGCCACCCCGTCCAGGCGCACCACGCCGCCGCCGCGCAGCACAGCCCGCAGCACGGCCAGACGGAGCGTGCAAGGGAAGACAGCTTCGCGTAACGTTGCGGGGCCGCCCGTAAGCCCGTCGGCATCCGCCGAACGACCAGCCTGACAGAATGACCTAATGGAACTCGCCCTCGGACTCCTGGTGCTCGTGGCCGTTGTCTGTGCCGGCAGCGCCCTCGGCCGGAAGCTCAACGTCTCCGTTCCGCTGCTGCTGGTGCTGGCCGGTGTCGCGGGGTCCTTCCTCCCCTTTGTCCCGCATATTGAGCTGAACCCGGAACTGGTCCTCGTCGGGCTGCTGCCGCCACTGCTCTATGCCGCCGCGCTGCGGACCTCGCTCTTCGACTTCGGCTCCAACCGGCGTGCCATCGGGCTGCTCTCGGTGGGTTACGTCATCTTCGGAACCCTTGCCGTGGGCTTCGTGGTGTGGTGGCTGTTCCCGGAAATTCCGCTGGCCGCCGCGATCGCCCTCGGCGCCGTGGTGGCGCCGCCCGACGCCGTGGCCGCAACCGCCATCGCCCGGAAGGTGGGCATGCCCCGCCGGATCGTTACCATCCTGGAGGGCGAATCCCTGATCAACGACGCCACCGCGCTGGTCTGCCTCCGCGCCGCCATCGCGGCGATCGCCGGGACCGTGTCCGCGGCCGGGATCGCCGGCGGCTTCCTGCTCGCGGCAGGCGGCGGACTGGTGGTCGGATTGGCGGCCGCCTACGTACTGACCGAGCTCCGCAAGCGGATCCGCAACGTCGCGATCAACACCACGACGTCGCTGATGGCCCCGTTCGTCGCCTACCTCCCGGCCGAGGCGATCCACGCTTCCGGCGTCCTCGCCGTCGTCGTCACCGGGCTGGTGATGGGAACCAAGGCGCCCTCCATGCCCAACGGCGCGGCCCGGCTGAGCCAGCGCAGCAACTGGAACACGGTGCAGTTCCTGCTGGAAAACTCCGTGTTCCTGCTGATCGGGCTGCAGGTCCGGACGATCATCGAGGGCATCCAGGATGACTCGCTGGGCGCCGGACGGATCTGGGCGGGCTGCGCGGTGATCCTGCTGGCGGTGTTGCTGCTCCGGCCGGTGTGGGTCTTCCCGGCGACGTACCTGCCCCGGCTGATCCCGTCCGTGCGGCGGAGGGACCCGGCGCCGCCGTGGCAGATCCCGGCGATCGTGTCCTGGGCCGGGATGCGCGGGGTGGTGACGCTGGCCGCGGTGCTGGTGTTGCCGGCGGACCTCGAACATCGTTCCGTGTTGATCCTGGCCGCGATGGTGGTGGTCGGCGGAACGTTGACGCTGCAGGGCTTCACCTTGCCGGCGTTGGTGCGGCTGCTCCGCGTGCAGGGTCCGGACCAGCGCGAGGATGCCCTGAACCAGGCTTCGCTGATGCAGCTGGCCACCGCCGCCGGCGTGGAACGGCTGCAGGAACTGCGGACCGACAGCGATCCGCCGGAGGTGGTGGCGATGCTCAAGCGGCGGACCCAGGAGCGCGGGCTGGCGGCCTGGGAGCGGCTGGGTAGGCCGACGTCGGAGGCCGCGACCCCGAGCCAGCGCTACGCCGAATTGCGGCTGGCCATGCTGGAGGCGGAACGGGCCAAAGTGCTGGAGCTGCGCCGCGGCGGCGAGTACGCCCACGAGGTCCTCAGCGAGGTCCTGGACCGGCTCGACGTGGAGGAATCCATGCTCGACATCTCGTTGGAGGAACTGGACACTGCCGGCGACGGCGGCGGCGGGGAAGGGATCGCAAGGCCCGGCGGTGTCTGCGGGCACCTCGAATCCGCCCCGGACCCGGAAGTGCCGCGCGACCCCTTCTGCGCGGACTGCCGCCGCGAAGGCACGACGCCGGTCCACCTCAGGATGTGCCTGGCGTGCGGGTCGGTGGGCTGCTGCGACTCCTCGCCCGGAACGCATGCCTCCCGGCACTTCGAGGCCACCGGCCACCCGGTCATGCGCAGCATCGAGCCGGGCGAAGACTGGCGCTGGTGCTATGAGGACGACCTGCTGGGATGATGCCAAGGCCGCCCGCCGCGCGTACTCTCGGTTTGTGGACATTGTCGAGTTTCTGTCCGAGCGTATTTCCGAGGACGAGGCCGCGGCCCGGACCCTGCTCAGCGACCGGACCGTTTCCAAGTCCGGCGAATGGTACGAACAGCGCCTGCTGCTCGAATGCGAGGCGAAGCGGCGGCTGATCGGCGTCGTCGAGGCTGCACGGCAGTCGGCGCTGGCCGCGATGGTCAGCGATGCCCTCCAGGAGCACTGGGCCCCGCGGTCCCTGGACTGGATGGAGCGCTCGCTCCAGGCCCTGGCGCTGCCGTACTTCGACCATCCGGACTTTGAGCAGGGCTGGCTGCGGCCCTGAGGGCGGCAGTGCGCCGGCGTTGAATACACCTGCCTGAAATACCCCTGCGTGAAATATCCGCGGCCGGGATGCCGTTGGGCCGGATATGACAACAATCGGAATCATCGGTGCAGGACACATTGGCAGCCAAATCGCGCGGAAGGCAGTGCAGCTCGGCTACGACGTTGTGATCAGCAACTCCCGGGGCCCGGAAACCCTGACGGCACTCGTCGCCGAACTGGGGCCCCATGCCCGCGCGGCCACAGCGGCGGAAGCCGCCGCGGCCGGGGATTTCGCCGTCGTGACCGTCCCGCTGAAGAACATCAAGGACATCCCGGCCGAGCCCTTGGCGGGCAAGATCGTGATCGACACGAACAACTACTACTGGGAGCGCGACGGTCGGTTCCCGGCGCTGGACAACGGCGAGGCCACCACGTCGGGGCTGCTGCAGGAGCACCTGCCCGGCGCCAAGGTCGCCAAGGGCTTCAACCACATCATGGCCACCCAGATCACCACCGACGGCACGCCCGCCGGCACGGAGAACCGCCGCGCGCTGGCAACCGCGAGCGACTTTCCGGAGGCCGCCGAGCTCGTGACCCGGCTCTACGATGAGTTCGGCTTCGACGCCGTCAACATCGGCCCGCTGTCCGAAAGCTGGCGCGTGGAACGGGACCGCCCGGCCTACGTGGCCCGCCAGAACGCCGCCGAACTGCGGGACAACCTGGCGAAAGCGCCCCGCACCGTCTCCGCGCACTAGGGACCGCAACGGCGACGGCGGGACCTCCCGCCGTCGTCACCGCGCGGTCGGCGTTCCGGCGCCGACCCGCGGATCCCTCCGGGCCCAGGCGCTGGCCAGCAGCCACGCCGACCACACCAGAACCAAGACGATCCCCGCCAGCGTGGGGATGGCGTTCGCTGAGGCGAAACCCTCGGCCCCAATGATCCAGCCCTGCGCAACATAGGCGGCGCCGGACAGCGCCATCAGGTACCCGACCGGCCGGGAAACACGGCCGGTCCCTGCAACCACGGCACCGGTAAGGACCAGGGCCGCCCCGAGCACGAAGCTCTGGTAGCTGCGCATGCCCCATTCCAGCCAGCGGATGCCTTCGGCGGTAGCAAACTGGCTGGCCTTCGCCGGTTCCGCGGCGGCGGCCCAGGCATCCACGGCATGTTTCAGCGCAACCCCGTCCACGGCCTGGAGCACCGCGTAGAGAGCCAGCGCTGTCACCGCCGCGACCGTGGCGAACCGGGCCGTCCAGGCCAAGGCACCGTCCGGCGGGGTCAGGACGACCAGCAGGACCAGCAGCCCCGCGATCAGCAGCGCCATGCCGACGAACTGGCCCAGGTGCACCGCCGTCCAGATGGTGCTGCGGGCGTACTCCGCAAAGGTCGCGGGGTGGTCGTTCGCATTGGCGGAATCGGCATGGAACAGCCCGGCGACCAGGGACACGACGACGCCGGCAAACGCCAGTGCGGCGGCCAGGTGCAAGGGTGCGCGGTGCGGTGTCCGCCGCCCCGATGCCGCGGGACTGTCCGGCCGGGAGCTTTGATTTCCCTCGGACCCGAGTTGCTTCATGGGCATCGCCCGCTTCGTGACGGCGCGCGGCTGCGCGCTGGGTGCGTTTAAGCGCAGGGTACGCCGGTTGCGCCCGCGGGGCCACCGTGTCCTGCGGCCCGGGATCTTGCCGCCAGCCCCGCCAGTCCCGCCGGCAACAACGGGACGCCGGCACGCGGATGGCGGGACACCCGCACGGATATCGTGCGAGGCTAGGGGGTATGGATCTGGAGGTGCCGCCCGCGCTCACGATCCCGGCGTCCGAACTCGGCTGGCGGTTTTCGCGGTCGTCCGGGCCGGGCGGCCAGCACGTCAACACCTCGGACAGCCGCGTCGAGCTGTCCTGGAATGTCGCCGAGTCCGGGGTGCTTTCGGACGGCCAACGGTTGCGGCTGGTCACGCGGCTGGGACAACGCCTCGTCGACGGGGTGCTCACGGTATCCGCGTCCGAGCGGCGCTCCCAGCTGCGCAACCGCGAGATCGCCCTGGCCAAGCTTTCCGCCCTCGTGGCAGAAGGCCTTGCTCCTGAGCCGGCCCGCCGCCGCGCCACAAAACCCACCCGGGCCTCGAACCGCCGCCGCCTCGCAGCGAAAGAGCAACGGGCAGCGACGAAGCAGCAGCGAAGGCGGCCGCCCGCCGAGTGACGCCGGACGGCCGGGAATGATTTGCCGCGCCTGCGCCTAGCCTCGGCTCCCGAGGCGCCGCCACCAGGGCCGCCGGGGTTCCGGTTCGGGCGCTGCAGCGGCAGCCGCGGCAGCCAGCGCGGCCCGGCGTTCGCGCCACCTCGCCAGCTCCGCGTCGACGTCGCGGGTCCGCGTGACCACCGGCGGCCCACCCTGAAGCTGCCTCCGGGCGTCGATCACCCGGGTGTTGAAGTCCGCCAGGATGTCCCGCACCTGTTTCTCCGAGAACTGCTCGTCCAGGCGGTCATCTAGTGCGGCATCCTCGGTGCGCAGCAGGATGGCCGTCGGGCCCAGCCCGGTGATGTTCTCGCGCTGGAGTAGCCCCTTCACCCACCAGTCCGGGTCGTACACCTCGCCGAGGCCCGGGACGGGTTTGCCGGCGTACTTCAGGTTGTCGAACTTACCCTGGGCCATGGCGTCGCGGATCAGGTATTCGGCCTTGGCGGCGTCGTCCACCGCGGCCCGTTTCTGCCGGAGTTCCTCCTCGGCCGCGCTGAGCTCGTCATTTTCCTGGACCGTGCTGCCGCTGGCCCGGATCGAGCGCAACTCCGCCGCCCGTTCCACCCGGCGCCGGAACGCCGAGCCTCCCCCGCCGCTCATGGGCCACCGTCCTTCCCGCCTGCGCGAATCCCGGGGCTGTGCCCGGGTTTGCCTTCCAGTATGCGCAACGACCGGGCGGCGGCAAAAGGTGCGGCCTCGATGAGATGGGAACCTGACACCCCGGTAACGCGGCGTTAATCCGCCCGTGCGAGGCTGGTGACTTCATCGCGGCGCACTAGGCCTTGCGCCGCCGGCCCGGCAGGACATGCCCCGGGGCTTGTCAGTCCCCGTCCATGCAGAGTACGAAGTCGGGAAACACGTGCCGTCCCGGCCGTCCGTCCACCTCGTCGATGGCCCGCCGGAGGTCCCCCAGTTGGTCCACGGTCATCTGCAGCGGGGGCTCGTCCGGCTGGTAGGTGGTGTAGACCGGGTAGTCGACGCCGGGCGCCCCAGTCATCTCAATGTGGCAGCCCAGGACGTGGCTGACCGGGTTCGCCGCGCAGAAACGCACCAGCAGGTCGATGGTGCGGACGAAGGCCGGCCAGTCGTGGATATAGAGGCGTCCGGGGTAGACGGTGTCGCCGGTCAGCAGGAACCCGGTGTACCTGTCGTAGAAGGTGACAGCGGCGCTGTGGTGCCCGGGGCTCGGCCAGCATTGCAGCACCCGCCCGCCCAGGTCCACCCGGGCCGGCGGGCCGCCGCCGTCGTCGTCCTCAAATCCGAAGAAGTCCCACGCGCTGGGCTGCCCGGCGTCCACCACGAGGGTACCGGGCCGGCCGGCGAACTGGCCGTCCCCCGCAACATGGTCGCCGTGCGGATGCGTGTGCAGGACCAGCAGCCCGTAGCCGTCGCGCGGGTGGGCTGCGAGCCAGGCCTCCATCAGGCCGTCGACGACGCGGCGGAGCGGGAAGAACTCGGCTGCGGCGGTGGCCCCGGTGTCGATCAGCACGGCCCGGGCATTGCCGAACAGCAGGAACATAAACGGCGCCTCGTAGTTAACCGCCATGTTCTGGCGGAGCACGAAGGTGTGTTCATCGTAGGCGTGGACCTGGATGTCCGGATCCGTGTTGTGCTTCGCGGACTCCGAGCCGTGGATCCAGGACACGTCGAGGGTGCCGGGCCGGGGCACGACGGAGGTGAAGTCGATCGCTGGAGCGCCCATCGCTACAGCCCCGGCAGGACCTGTTCGCGGACCTGCTTCCGGAGGATCTTGCCGAGCATCGAGCGCGGCAGGTCCTGGATGGGGACGATCCGGCGCGGAACCTTGTAGCCGGCGAGGTGCTCGCGGCAGTGGAGGCGCAGCGCTTCCTCGTCCAGTGCGGTGCCCGGTTCCAGTTCGACGGCGGCCACCACCAGTTCGCCGCCGCGTTCCAGCGGCTTGCCCACGACGGCGGCGTCCCGGACGTCCGGGTGCAGGCGCAGCACGGCTTCGACCTCGGTGGGCGAGACGTTGAAGCCACCGGTGATGATGAGTTCCTTGGCCCGGTCCACCACGGTGGTGAAGCCGTCCTCGTCCACGGTCACCACGTCGCCGGTTCGCAGCCAGCCGTCGGCGGTGAGGGTCTTCGCGGTCTCTTCCGGGTTGTTCCAGTAGCCCTGGAACACCTGCGGGCCCTTGATCAGCAGTTCGCCGGGCTGGCCTTGCGGGACCTCCACGGCGGGGTTTTCGAGGTCGACGACCTTCATGAGGGTTGAGGGGAACGGCACCCCGATGGTGCCGGTGCGGCGGGTCGGGTGGAAGGGGTTGCCGAGCGCCACCGGGGAGGATTCGGTCATACCGTAGCCCTCAACGAGCAGGCCGCCGGAGACCGATTCCCAGAGCTCCACCACGTGGTCCGGCAGGTTCATGGCGCCGGAAATGCAGTACTTGCAGGACCGCAGCGAGACGCCTTTCTCCTTCGCGGCCATGGCGGTGCGCTCGTAGATCGGCGGGACCGCACAGTAGATGGTGGCGGGCGATTTCTTCATCGCTGCCAGCACCAGGTCCGGGTCGAACTTGGGGAAGAGGACCAGCAGGCCCTGCTTGCGGATGCCGTAGGTCAGGTAGAGCGTCATGCCGAAGGCGTGGAACATCGGCAGGATCGCATAGAAGACTTCCTTGCGGTACTCGGCGCCGGCCATCCAGGCCTCGCCCTGCAGAGCGTTGGCGTAGAGGTTGAAGTGCGTGAGCATCGCCCCCTTGGGCCGGCCGGTGGTGCCCGAGGTGTACTGGATGGCGGCGAGGTCGGTTACCGCGGGGCGCGGGTGCGCGGGGTCGATCCGGCCGTGGCCGAGGAGTTCCTTCCAGGGCATGGTTCCGGGTGCGGGGGCCGTCAATGACGCCCGTGTCTCGCGCAGCTTCTTCACCGGCAGGGACAGGGCGATGCGCTTGGCCGCGGGGAAGGCCTCCAGCAGGTTGACCGAGACCACGTGGTCGATTTCGATGTCCGCCGGGAACTCGCGGACCGCGGCCGCGGCCTTGTCCCAGGCGATCACGACGCGGGCCTGGTGGTCCTCGAACTGGTGGCGGAGTTCGCGGGACGTGTACAGCGGGTTGTGCTCGACCACGACGGCGCCCAGGCGCAGCACCGCGTAGAAGGCGACGACGTGCTGCGGGCAGTTGGGCAGGATCAGGGCAACCCGGTCGCCGGCCCGGACACCGAGCCGGCGCAGGCCCTCGGCGGCCCGGTCCACCTGTTCGCCGAGCTCGGTGTAGCTGGTCCGGCGGCCGAAGAATTCCAGGGCGGGGGCGCTGCCTGCCTCCGCCACGGACCGCTCCAGCATTGCCACCAGCGACTCCGTGGGCAGTTCAATCTCGGCCGGGACCCCCGGCTGGTAGTTCTTCACCCAGGACTGCTGGTCAATATGCTCCATGCCCACATCATTTCGCGAACTGCGCGCCGGGGGCGAATTCTGGCCCGCCGCCCACCCAACTGGCGCGCAGTTGGGTGGGGACCTACAGCGCGGACCAGCCGCCGTCGGACGCGAGAATGGCACCGTTGACGTTGGTGCCGTCGTCGCTGAGCAGGAAGGTGATCGACGCCGCCAGCTGCGCCGCCGTGGCCGGGGTCGGGATGTTGGCGCCCATCAGCGGGCCCAGCCGCTCGGCGGCCAGCTGGGAGCCCCAGTCCGCCACGATGTTGGTGATAGTTGCCCCGGGTGCCACCGCATTGAAGCGCAGGCCCTTCGGCCCGTACATCACGGTGGAGTTCTTGGTCAGGCCGACGACGGCGTGCTTCGACGCGGTGTAGGCGGCACCGGCGGCGGACCCCCGCAGCCCGGCCTCGGAAGTCACGTTGACCACAGAGCCGGTGCCGGCCTCGAGCATCAACGGGACAACGGCGCGGCTCAGGCGCATCAGGGCCGTGACGTTGATCCGGAAGACCCGCTCCCAGACGGCGTCGTCCACCTCGTGGACCGGGGCAAAGTTGTCCATGATGCCCGCGACGTTCGCGAGCGCATCCACGCGCCCGCCCGCGGCGGCCACGACGGTGGCGACGGTCTCCTCGGTGGAGATGTCGCCTGCCACCGGCACAAGATCCAGGCCTGCGTTCTGGGTCACGAGGTCATCTAGGCGTTCCTTGCTGATGTCCGCCGCGACCACCCTGCCGCCCTCCTTCGCGACGCGCAGCGCGGTGGCCAGCCCGATGCCGGAGCCTGCGCCCGTAACGATCACGGTTTTGCCGGCGAAACGGCCCGGAGTGATGGTTTCCTGCCATGAAGCTTCGTTGCCCATGATGTCCTTCCAGACGTAGAGGATGGTGACGACTGCGCAAGGTCCCGCCGTCGTAGTTTGACGGGAGGGCACGCGGTTGTCCACAGTGAGTCAGTGCTCTTGAACGTTGAACAAAGCGCCCGGGGCACCTCTGCCCCCGGCAGCCGCCCGTGGCGGCAGATTGCTGCCCTCGTCGTTTTTCTCGCGGCGTCCCTGGCGGTATCGCTGCTGGGCTCCCTGCCGATCAGGATGAACGGCGGCTGGTACGCGGCGGCAGACAAGGCGCCGTGGACCCCGCCCGCCTGGATGTTCAGCTCGGCCTGGCTGGCGCTCTACGCGGCGATGGCCCTGGCGGCATGGCTCGTCTGGCGGCAGCAGCTCTTCCCGCGCCGGAAGGCCCTTACGGTCTATGCCGGCCTGCTGCTGCTGAATTTGTCGTGGCCGCTAATGTTCTTCGGCCTGTACCCGGTGCTGGGGACCGCCGCCCTGTGGCTGGCGCTGCTGGTGATCGCAGCCCACGCCGCGGTGGCGACCGTTGCCGTGCTGCGCTTCGGGCCGATCAGCACGACGGCGGGCCTGCTGATGCTGCCCTACGTTTCGTGGCTGGTGTTCTCGGCCAGCCTGAACCTGTACGCCGCGGTTCACAACTAGCTCACAGCGGAAGGACGACGGCGGGATACCCGCCGTCCTCCCCCCGTAGTCCTTGCCCCCTGCGGCCGTCAGGCGCGGACGGGTTCGGCGAGGATAGCGTCCACCTGGCCCAGCGCCCCCTTCATGCCTTCCTCCATGCCCATGGCGACGATCTTCTCCATCTGGTCCTCGGTCTCGAAGGTGGAGAGCACCGTCATCCGGGTGCGGTCACCGATCGGTTCGAGCGTCACGACGCCGTGGATCGTGCCCATCTCGGCCACCGGCTCGCCGTTGTCGTCCGAGAAGCCGTCGTCGAACGACAGGCTGTGCGGGGCATCAATGGCGACGAACCGCCACCAGCCGCGGGCCTTCTCTCCGTCGGGGCCGGTCATGTAGTAGCTGGCCTCGCCGCCCGGGACAAAGTCGTGCTTCTCGAAGGTGGCCGGCCAGGTGGGCGGCCCCCACCAGCGCTCCAGCTGGCGCGGATCCTCCCAGATCTGCCAGACACGCTCGACGCCGGCGTCAAACTCCGCGACGACGCTGAGGCTCAGCGCCTCAAGATTCTTGACTGAACTGATGACTGTCATGTCGAACCCTTCCTCTGCTTCTTCACTGGCTTCTGGTTGGCTGCATCCGGCTGGCTTGCGTGGGGTTTTGCTTCTGCAAGCAGGTCCGCGATCCGCTCGGATCGCTGCCGCCAAATGACTTCGTACTCGTCGAGCAGCCTGCGGGCCTTCTGGAGTCCGGCGTGGTTGGCCCGCACAATCTGCTCCCTTCCGCGCTTTTCCTTGGTCACCAGGGAAGCGCGTTCCAGCACCGCCACGTGCTTCTGGACGGCGGCGAAACTCATGGCGTAGAGCGCGGCGAGCCCGGAAACGGAGTACTCCCCGACCGTCACGCGGCGCACGATGTCCCGGCGGGTCGAGTCGGCGAACGCCTGGAACAGGCGGTCCACCGCTTCGTCACTCAACTGATCTACAACCATTTGGTTGTAGAATAGACCTCCGGCTCAGGGCCGTCAATGGGTTGGCGGCGCCTCACCCCATAAACGTACGGTGGACATCGCTCCCGTAGCGGCGGATGATGTCGCGCTTGGCGCTCTTAAAGGCTCCGAGGTCTCCGCCGTGCCCGTGCTGTTCCGCACGGCGCCGGGCGAGTTCGTCCGCGATCACGTCCAGGAAGAGCTCTGCCAGCAACAGCCGGGCTGAATCGCGGAATCGGCCGCGGCCGTCGACGTACAGCTGGACCGTGGGGGCCGCGGTGTTGATGATGACTATCCGTTCCTCGCTGCTGTAGACGGCCCGGTCGGCACTGTTGTGCAGGCTGCGGAACTCATACCCGGTGAAGAGGTCGACGCCATGGTCCCGGACGGGGCGGTGGCCCTCCCGGTGCGCCGTCCCCTGCGGCGCCGCCTGCTGCGCAGCAGGGGTCGCAGCTGCGCCGACGGCCGCCGGTCCTTGGGCGGCCGGTTCTTTGGTGGCCGCCGGGTGCGGCGGCTGCTCTGCGCCGCGGTGCGAGGCGTGCTCGGCGATGACGATTTCGCACAGTGCCCAGTAATCACCGGCCCGGGCCGTGACTTCGCCCCGGCCGCCGGACCGCTCCCCCGTGACGGCCCACTCCAGCCGCCGCGTCTGCCCCAGCGCGGCAACGGCCACCGGCTCCGGGGCGGGCTCCATCCTGATCGAGTCGGGCAGGTCCACCTCGAAGGTGAGCGTGCCGCCGTCGGGCAAACGGGACGGGTCCAGCAGAAGCGACACATGGAACGGGCGCCCCGGCGGACGGTAGTAAAACGGAGTGGTGAAGCGCAGCGCCGCGGGTTGGTCCCCGGACGGGAGACCGGGCCCGGGCTCCGGCGCGGTCTCCAGCCCCAGGTCAACGACGGCGGCCTCGTTCATGTGCTGCAGCAGCTGTTCGATCATTTCTGCGGTGCGGCCGGAGGTGGTGGCGCGCTCCAGATGCGTGAGCTTCTCTTTCTCGGCCTGCACCGCGTCGGCGAGCATCCGGCTGACGGCCCGGGTGAAGGATGCTACGAAGGGATCCCGGGGGTTCAGGCCCTCGCGCTCGTCGCTGATGACCGCCCGGCCGCGGCCCAGCATGCCGATCAGGGCGTCGCAGCGCACCGCGCCGAAGAGGTATTCAGTGCCCACCTGGTTTTCGAAGTCGAACAGCTGGCAGTCCAGGACGGCCTGCCCGGAGAGGACGATGAGGCCGTTGGTGCGTTCGTCGCCCTTGAGTGTCAGTTCGGTGTCCGTGGCGCGTTTGAGCGTGAGGACGAAAGGGTACTCCTGGCCCTCAAAGCTGACACTGCCCGGCAGATCCGGGCCGAGCAGCAGTGCCGCCGGCGGCTCCCGGAACCGGACCGGCTCGCGGTGGTATTCGACCGTTCCCGGGTGCCCGTGCTCCAGCTCGATGCTCCGGCGGCCCAGCACTCCGCGCAGGTAGATGTTGTCGGCAAGGGACTCCAGCAGGGTGCTGTACTGGGTGATCCGGACGTGGGGATTGTCGACGACGACCGTCACCCGGGTGCCGCTGGCGTCAGGCGCTTCGTCGACGCCGAGCCGGGCATAGTCTGCCGGGAAAGCGCGCCGGTCCTCGCCGCCGTCGTCGTAGAGATAACCGCCGTTCTCGCCGCGGAAGACGTCGATCCGGGTGAACCGGCCGCCCTGGATGGTCTCGATCCAGCCGTGGCCCAGGCCGAAGATCGCCTGTTTGAGGCCGCGGCCGAAGTACCCCCGGCCGTCGCCCTCGCCGCGCGCGAGGGGACTGTGCGCACCGCCGTAGCTGAGGATCCTGCCGGCCTGTTCGAAGGACATGCCCTCCGCCTGGTCACTGACCATGATCACCGCGCCGGTATGGTGCCGCTCGTACCGCACGTCGATCCGGCCGCTGGCGTGCGCACCGGTTCGTTCGAGGCGGGCGTAGCTGTCGTCGCTGTTGGTGACCAGCTCCACCAGCGCCTTTTCCACCGAGGCGAAGCGCCGCGAGTCGATTCCAATCACGCGCTGGTCCACTTGGATTTCGGCAACCGTCATGCTGATTCCCTCGCTTACACCTGAAGCTGGTGCGCACCGTCGGTGAACCTGCGGCACTGCACCGGGCCGTTATCTGGAGCGTAGCAGTTCCGCGCTATCTGGGACGGGTGTGCGACGACGACCGGTTCTCTCCTTCCCTCAGGCTTCGGGGATGACCATGGCGAAGCGCTCCTCGCGGGCTTCGTCGGGGTCGGGGCCGCTCCGCCTGCCGGTGTGGAGCGCATCCAGGCCGGCGAGTTCGTCGGCGCTGAGTTCGAAGTCGAACACGTCGAAGTTCTCGGCGATGCGGGCCGGATTCGTTGATTTCGGAATGGCTGAGCGTCCCTGCTGAAGGTGCCACCGAAGCATCACCTGTGCAGGGGTCTTGCTGTGCTTCTGGCCGATGGCGCCGATCGTGGCGTCCGCCATCACGTTCTTGCGGTCCTCGCCCCACCCCGGGTAGAACGTAATCCCTCCGATCGGCGACCAGGCCTGGGTGAGGATCCCGTGCCCGGCGTCGGCCGCCTGTACGTCCGGCTGGGTGAAGTAGGGGTGCAGCTCGACCTGGTTCACGGCCGGGATGACGTCGGTGGACTCAAGCAGCTGCTTCAGGTGGTGCGGCATGAAGTTGCTGACACCGATCGCCCGGACGCGTCCGTCACCGAGCAGGGTTTCCAGCGCCTTGTAGGCCGCGATGGTTTTTTCGAACCGGTCAGGGGCGGGCTGGTGCAGGATGAACAGGTCGAGGTAGTCGACGCCGAGCTTGCCTGCCGCCTTGTCCCAGGCGTGCAGGGTCTGGTCGTAGCCGTAGTCACTAACCCAGACCTTGGTCTCGATGAACACCTCCGCACGGTCCAGGCCGGAGTTGTGGATGCCTTCGCCAACCTGCCGCTCGTTGCCATACGCGGCGGCAGTGTCGATGTGCCGGTAGCCGGTGGCCAGGGCGGCCTCGACCGCCACAGTGGTCTGCTCTGGCGGGCTTTGGAAGACGCCGAGGCCGAGGGCTGGCATCGTGACGCCGTTGTTGAGTGTGAGTTCCATGTTCATGCCTTTCACGGTATCGAGGTGTTCGGTGTCGTGGGAGTTCATATCAGTACCCCCATCACGTGCCCGGCGGCGGGTCAGCGGGCAGGCTCGGCCTCAGGTGAAGGCACTGCCGCCCGGGGTGTCCTGCGCCGTTGCGCCGCCAGGTCCGCCGGCACGATGAGGGCCGCGGTGACAACAAGGGCGAGAAGCAGCAGGACGCTGCCCGTGCTGAGGGCGGCGCTGACCTGCGCGGCCAAGTGGGCGGTAGTGGGACCGGCGGGGACCGTCGCCGCGGCCGCGACCGCTATGGCAAGCCCCAGGCAGGTGCCCACCTGGTGGAAGGTGTTCACCAGCCCCGAGGCGGCGCCGGCGTCGGCCACGGGGGCGCCGATGATGCCGAAGGAGGTCAGCGGCGCAAACGCGAGCCCCTGGCCCGCGCCAATGAGGACCATCGGCAGCGCCACCCCGGTCTGATAGCCGGAGCCGACCCCGACCCGGCTGAGCCAGAACATCCCGGCGAGGGTGATCAGGATGCCGGCCGCGAGTGGAATCGAACCCGGCATCCTGCCCAGCAAGCGGGGGACGCTCATTGCGACGGCGAAGTTGACCGCGGTCATTGGCAGGAACCCGAGGCCGGCCTGGAGCGGATCGAAGCCCAGCACTTCCTGCAGGAACAGGGTGGTAAAGAAGAAGAACGCGATCATCGCGCCCAGATACAGGAATCGGGCCACGTAGGCCCCGGCCCGGCGGCGGCTCCCGAACAGGCGCAGCGGCATGATGGGCTGGGCAGCCCGGCGTTCGATCAGGACAAACACAATCAGCAGGACGACGCCGGCGCTGACAGCCGTGAGCGTAACAGGCGAGTCCCAGCCGGCGTCGGCGGTGTTGATGATGCCGAACACCAGGGCGCCGAGGCCGAACGTCGCGCTGAGTGTTCCGAACAGGTCAAAGCGGCCGCGGGCCCGGTCCGATTCCGGGAGGAATCGCGGGGCAAGGACTGTCATCGCGGCGCCGATGGGCACGTTGACGAAGAACCCGGCGCGCCAGGAAATCCAGTGCGCCAGCGCGCCGCCAACCACCAGGCCAAGGCTGGCGCCAATTCCTGCGGTTGCGCCATACAACGCCACCGCCCGGGTGCGCTCCCGTCCTTCCGGGAAGCTCGCCGTGAGCAGTGAGAGCGAAGCGGGCGCCACGATCGCGGCGCCGATGCCCTGGATCGCGCGGCCGGTGATGGCCCACCATCCGGCTGGTGCCAGTCCGATCAGCAATGACGCGATCGAGAAAACCAGCAGTCCGAAGACGAAGGTGCGGCGCCGGCCGAGCAGGTCTCCGGCCCTGGCGCCGAGGAGCAGCAGGCCGCCAAAGACCAGGGTGTACGCATCCTGGACCCACGACAGTTCACCGGCGCTCAGCCGCAGCTCTGCCTGCAGGCTTGGCAGAGCGGTGAAAATGACCGAGTTGTCCAGCAGGATCATGAAGTAGCTGACGAGGATGATCGCCAGGATCGCTGCGGGGCGGGGAGCGATCGCGGGTGCAGGTTTCATGCGTTCAATGCAACCGTGATCTCCCACCGCCGGGGAGTCACGGTTGTTCAGGGTAACGGCAGACCCTCCCTCGACCCGTGGCTGCGGCGTAGCGTGGAAGCCATGACAAACAGTGACGACGTGCGGAAGTTCCTGACCTCCCGCCGCGCAAGGATCACGCCGGATGAGGCCGGGCTGCCAGCCTACGGCGGGAACCGGCGTGTCACCGGCCTGCGCCGCGAGGAAGTGGCGATGCTCGCCGGGATGAGCATCGATTACTACATCCGCCTCGAGCGGGGAAACCTCTCCGGCGCCTCCGACAGCGTCCTCGAGGCCCTCGCCCGGGCCCTGAAGCTCGACGACGCCGAAACGGCCCACCTTTTCGATCTGGCCCGCGCTGCCACGGCCGCTCCCCGGGTGCGGCGGAAGCGCAGCCCGCAGACAGTGCGGCCGAGCGTGCAACGCGTCATCGACGCGGTCACGGCCGCGCCGGCCTGGGTCCGCAACGACCGCGGGGACGTCCTGGCCGCCAACGAGCTGGGCCGTGCGCTTTACCTGGATTTGATGGCTGAACAGACCACCCCGCCGAACAGCGCGCGGTTCACCTTCCTGAACCCGAAGGCGCGGGACTTCTTTTCCGATTGGGAACGCGCGGCGGATGACATTGTCGCTGTGCTGCGCTCCGCGGCAGGGAAGAATCCGTACGACAAGGACCTCACGGACCTGATCGGGGAGCTCTCTACCCGCAGCGAGGAGTTCCGCACCCGGTGGGCCCGGCACGATGTGAAATACCACCGCACCGGCCGAAAGCGGCTCCACCACCCGATCGTTGGGGACCTTGACTTGGCCTTTGAAGCGCTTGAACTGCCGGCCGACCCGGGGCTGCGCATCAACGTCTACACGGCAGATCCCGGCACACCGTCCGAGGATGCGCTGAAAGTCCTTGCCAGCTGGGCCGCCACCCAGCGCGAAACGGCGCGAGCCGTCGTCGGGAAGAACGCATGAGCCCTGGGTCGATGAGGCAAGAGCGGGAGGTCGTGCCGGGCTGATCCTGGGGATCTAGCCGGGACTCAGCGGGAGCGGGGCACCGGCGCCGTGGCCTCGTGTTGGTCGTGTGCAAGGCCGCCGGGGCTGCGGACGAACCCGCTGAGCCACGCCACGGCGTCGTCCCGTGAAGTGAAAAATTCGTGCGGGTACTGCGTGTCCCGGCTGGTTGCCGCAGCCACGACGCGGTCCACCGCGCTGGATCCCAGGACGGCAATGGCGAGCACATCGGCCGACTTGGCAAACTCGTACCGGGCCGCGGCGCTGATCTCCACGTCCGTCATGACCGAGAGCATCGGCATCCGCCCGGCCTGGGCCAGCAGCGCCGTGGCCCGCATGGCGTCCCGGGCGTCGACGACGTCCACGAACGAACCCGGGGCCCAGACAGATTCAATGATTCCGCCATTGACGCAGAGGGAGTTCTTCCCGCTCGCAGCAAGGATTGGTTCTGGCGTCATTTGGCCCAGTCTAGGCGCGTTGTGGCCACACAACGGGGCAACACGGCGCAGTAGGCACACTGCCGCACCACCCGGCAGATAGTCAGCTTGCTGTTCACCATCGCTCCATGCGGGGTTCATTACCAGTAAGTAACTTGGGGATGTCCCAGAGATCCGACCTTTGAGAGGCTCCCCATGAGCACCCCCCGCGCCCGAAGCATCCTGATGGCCGCCGCAACCATGGTCCTGGCCGTGTCCGCAATCGGCGGCACCGCTGCCGCCGAGGCTGCGGGCAATAACGCTCAGAACGGAACCAACGACGCCGGTACGCACCACGAAACGACCACCGCACTGGCCGACGCGTTCAACGGCGTCGACCGCAACACGAAATGGCAGCAGACGTCCAAGCTGAAGCTGGACTTCCCGACCTACCACACCGAGGGAATCGCCTTCAGCGAGGACCACATCTTCCTCTCGGCCGTCCAGATCACCGAGCCCACCACCAAGTTCGCGACGCCGCAAAACGGCTTCGACCGGACCCCCGGCAAGGGCATCGGCCACCTGTTCGTCATGGACAAGGCCGGAAAACTGCAAAAGGACATCACCCTTGGCGAGGGCGACATGTACCACCCCGGCGGCATCGACTTCGACGGCACCAACGTCTGGGTCCCGGTGGCCCAGTACCGGCCGGACAGCAGCGCGATCATCTACAAGGTCGACGCCAAGACACTTGACGTGCACAAACAGTTCGAGGTGAAGGACCACTTCGGCGGCATCGTGATGGACAAGCAGACCGGCCACCTGGTCGGCAATACCTGGGGTTCCCGGCACTTCGCCGAATGGGACCTCCAGGGCAAGCAGCTGGGCACCTGGCAGAACCCGAACTTCTTCATCGACTATCAGGACTGCCAGTACGTGCCCAACTCCAAGATGCTCTGCGGCGGCATCACCAACCTCCCGCAGACCCCAGCGGCCGGCGGCGCCGGCGCCACCTATGAGCTCGGCGGGATGGCCATGATCGACCTGAAGTCCCACGACGTCACCCGCGATGTGCCGTTCCAGCAGTGGTCCACCGCCGGACACGTCGCCACCCGCAACCCCTTCAAAATGACCGCCGACGGCGACCACCTCACCATGAAGGTGGCCCCGGACAACGGCGACGAAGGAAACGGCACTGAAATCCTCAGCTACGAAGCGACCGTCACCCCCGCCAACTAAAAACGGCACCCCCGCAGGACCCGAAAAGATCGGAAAATCATGATTCCTCCAGCCCACCGCTCCACCCGCAGGCGCGTCGCCGCCGCCACCGGCGCCACAGCGCTGGCGGCCTCGGCCCTGACGGCCGGCCTAGTCGGCGTCAGCCCGGCCACCGCCAGCGGCGAGGACCACCACGGCGGCACGGCGACGCCGATCCAGCACGTAGTGGTGATCTTCCAGGAGAACGTCTCCTTCGACCACTACTTCGCCACGTACCCGAAGGCCGCGAACATCCCCGGGGAAACCCAGCAGGGCTCAGGCACCAAGACGGCGACGTTCACCGCCGCGAAGAACACGCCCAAGAAGATCGACACCCTGGCCGCCGCCGGCCTGCTGGCCCCGAACAACCCCAACTCCGTCCAGCCCTCCCGGCTCACGCCCCAGCAGGCCGTCACTTGCGACCAGGACCACAACTACGGCGCCGAGCAGAAGGCGTACAACGGCGGCCTGATGGACAAGTTCGTCGAATACACCAGCCGGGACGCCTGCGGCACCAATCAGTACGGCCGCAACGGGCTGACCATGGACTACTACGACGGCAACACTGTCACCGGCATCTGGAACTACGCCCAGCACTACGCCATGAGCGACAACCACTACAGCACCGTCTTCGGCCCGTCCACCCCGGGAGCGCTGAACCTGGTCTCCGGCCAGACACACGGGGCCACCGAGTTCACCGCCACGGGACAGCCCGCCGCATCTGCCACGAGCGACTACACCGTCCGCCAGCCGGATTCCAAGGGCGTCGGCACCGTCATCAACGACCCGGACCCGGTCTACGACGACTGCTCGAACAACAGCCACGCCAAAACCAACAATCTGGCCGGCATGAACGGCAAGAACATCGGCGACCTGCTCAACGCCAAGGGCACGTCCTGGGGCTGGTTCCAGGGCGGCTTCACGCCGACCACCGCGGCCACCGCCACGGCTCCGGCGGCGTGCTTGTCCAGCCACACGAACGCGGCCGGTGCCAGCGTTGTTGACTATTCCCCGCACCACCAGCCGTTCCAGTACTACGCCTCCACCGCCAACCCGCACCACGTCGCACCGGCGTCCGACGCGGAGATCGGCCACAACGGCCAGGCAAACCACCAGTACGACCTGACCGACTTCAACAAGGTGGTGAACACGGACAACATGCCGGCCGTGTCTTTCCTGAAGGCGGGCATGTACCAGGACGGCCACGCCGCCTACTCCGACCCGATCGATGAGCAGAACTTCATCACCGCCACGGTCAACCAGATCCAGAAGTCCAAGAACTGGGAGAACACCGCCGTAGTCCTCGCCTACGACGACTCGGATGGCTGGTACGACCACGCCGCCGCGAAGGTGAAGAACTCCTCCAACACCGCCGACGACGCCGCCTGGTGCCAGAGCGCCGCCGCCAGCGGCGTCCCCATGGCGGGCGGCTACGCCGACCGTTGCGGACCGGGCCCGCGCCAGCCGCTGGTGGTCATCTCCCCGTACGCGAAGAAGAACTTCGTGGACCACACCCAGACGGATCAGGCCTCGATTCTGCGCTTCATCGAGGACAACTGGCACACCGGCCAGGTCGGTGATTCCTCTGCCGACGCCGACGCCGGCTCGCTGAAGGCGATGTTCAACTTCGATGAACCCCGCACCGACAAGGTCCTGCTCGACGAACGGACCGGCGCCGTTGAGTCCATCACCAAGAACGAGGACGACGCCGAAACCCGCGACAAGTAGGCCCCGCTCGCCGGACTCTCTCTGCCGGCACAGGAAACGCCAGGAAACGCCAGGAAACGCCACCCGTCATTTGACGGGTGGCGTTTCCGTTGCTGTTTGTGTGTGACGTCCTCGCAACTCGGTCTGGAGCCTGCCGCGGCAGTATGATCAACGCGGTGACCGCAGCCACAGCCCGGTCTCGGTTCATCGCGCGCACCGGCCCCCTCAAGCCCCGGGAGGTGCCGTCCCGGCCGGGGACGGTTCCCGGAAAGAGCATTCTTGGGTTCTATGGATTCCTTTTGGCTGACCCTCAACATCGTTGACGGCCCCCTGATCCTTGCCTTTTACGCGCTGAGCCTGGTTAGTGCCGTCGCCCTTCTGCTGGGATGGCCGCTGCGGCTCCACGTTCTCCCGGCGAAGGCGGCGGTGGTTGGCGCCGCCGTCGGTGCCCTGGCACTACTTGTTTCCGAAGGCCTCATGCACGCCTTCGGCGGCCCGCTCGGGTGGCACGTACGGTTGTGGGTGATCGCGGGTTTCGCAGGACTGGGAATGTGCACGGCCAGCCTGCATCGATCACGCCCGTGGCGGAACGCGCTGGCGTGTGCCGCGGCCCTCATTTTTACTGTGACCGCCGTGCTGGGGGTCAACGCCTACTACGGACTGCACCCAACGGTGGCTTCCTTGTTGGGGATTTCCTTGGCCCCGAAGATCGAACTGGATCCCATCAAACCCCATACCCGGACCCAACCTCAGTCGCCGCTGTGGCAGCGTTGGAAGCCGCCTGAAGAGCTGGCGTCGGAGGGGACGACGGCCCAGGTGGCCATCCCGCCGAAGGCCTCAGGTTTCAATTCCCGGCCGGCCGGGCTGTACCTTCCTCCGGCGGCCCTGGTCAAAGACCCGCCAGCGCTGCCGTTGGTGGTTTTCATGATGGGGCAGCCAGGGAATCCCGACCCTCAATACGTCAAAACGATTCTGAACGACTACGCCTCGCGTCACGACGGGTTGGCACCCATCGTGATTGTCGCGGACCAACTCGGGAACCCCGCCGTCGACAACCTCTGCCTGGACTCGCCACTGTACGGACATCCCGAAACGTTCATCAACCGAGATGTGGTGGACTGGGCGCGGAGCCACCTGAACATCATCGACGACCGGAAGTACTGGACCATCGCCGGCTATTCCCACGGCGGGCAGTGCGCGATCTCCTTCGCCGCAAAGTACCCCTCGGTCTGGGGCAATGTCCTGGACATCTCCGGCGAGGAATATCCGGGAGCGGAAGAGCCCGAGGTCAACCTCCGGGAGATGTTCGGCGGCCGCCAGGCGGCCTACGACGCCGAGAAGCCGGCCAACATCCTGAAGCAGCGGAAGTACCCGGACACCACCGCCATCTTCACCGCGTCCACCGACGATCCGGTGTATTTGGAGGCTGCCCGCCACCTTTCTGCCGCGGCAACCGCCGCCGGGATGACCGTCACGTACTACGAAGTTCCCAATGGCGGCCACGTGATCGGGGCGCTGAACGGCGGACTTGCCGCGGGTTTCGACGTCCTCTATCCGCGGCTGGGGCTCTCGGGCCCCTGACCCGGCGCCGGCCGCGGGGTCGTTCTCGTGAGGAGTAAGCCGGCACTCCACCGGCTGGCTGCCTTCATCATGCGCATCCACAGCGCCCAGTACGCCACCCCCGTGGCCAGCGAGCCCGCGACCGCCAGGGCCGGGCTTATCGCGGCCAGGGGCGGGTACACCAGCCAGTGGACGAGGTAGGCATAGAGCGAGGCGCTCGCGAGCACCACCGTGAGCCGGCGGAGGCCCGCAGGCACCGGGATGCTGGGCAGCCAGACGAGCAGCAGGATCCCGGCCAGCAGCGTGCCTTCCCGGGCGGCGTCCTCAAAAAATCCCGGGACGGTCCACACGGCGACGGCCGAGACCACGCAGCGCTGGGCCGCGGTCCGGGACCGCGCGATGGCCCAGCCCAGGGCGAAGAGCCAGAGAGCGGGCGCCGTGTGGGGAACGCCCGGATTAACCAGCTCGTAGCGGGTGAAGAGGCCCGCGCCGGTCAGGGCGAGCGGGAACAGTAGGGGGGAGCGCCGCTCGGCGCGGTCAGCCCAGGGAACGGCCAGCACAGCTGTCATGGCCAGGAGCAGATAGACAAGGACTTCGACGAACCAGAAGTGCCACTGCGTGGTCACCGCTTCGGGCCCGATGACGGCGTTCAGGAGCAGGATGTTGGCGGGTGCGTAGTTGTCAGTGACCAGAAAGGCGAACAGGATGAACGCCATGCTGGGCACCACGATTCTGGCCGCGCTCGCGAGTTGACGTCGTAGCCGCGGCAAGCGCTCCCCGGACAGCTGAAAGCGGGCAAAGTTGTATCCGGCCACGGCCATGAGCACGTGGGCCGCACCCTGCCACTTGAAGAGCCCGACATGGGTGCTGACGATCAGGACAATCCCCACAGCCCGCAGCACGATGCTCGTTTCGAGCGGCGCGAAGAACCGCCGCCGTTTCCGGACCGGCACCCCGCCGACTCTCTGTTCCAGGTCCCGGACAGGCGTCACATGCCAATCCTGCGGGAGGTGGCCCAAGGCGCGCTCCAGCCGGACCGACGCTGCCACGTAGGACAGCGAGTCACCGCCGAGCGAGACGAAGGTGTCGCCGTCGGAAACTTCGTCACACTCCAGCGCGTCCCGGAAGATCATGCGGACACTGCCCGGGCCGACGGCGTCGGTGCCCGCCGCCCCGCCCGCGGGCTCGCGCTCGGGCCGGGACAGCGACAGGATGGCCGGATAGTCGAGTTTGCCCGTGGCCAGGCGCGGGAGCTGCCGGACGGGGTGAAGCTCGAGGGCTGCGCGCGGCAGGCCCATACCCTGGGCGAGTACCTTGCCTAGCAGGCGGGTATCGTGGTCGCCCTCGACGGCGACGACGACGCCGTCGTCCGAACCGGCTGCGGCTGCTTGCACGCCGAGCTCGGCGAGGATGCGCTCCACCTGCCCCAGGTCGACGCGCAGTCCGACGATTTTGACGAACCTGCTGCGCCGGCCCACCACTTCGAAGACCCCGGCGGGGTGTTTCCGTGCGAGATCACCGGTGCGGAGCTCCGTGATGGTCCGCCCGGCGGCGAGGTCCGCCGGGCTCTCGGCATAGCCAAGCATGACGTTGGGGCCGGTGTAGACCAGTTCGCCGTGCTCCAAGCCGGGCACTGGGTCGATCCGGAAGGAGCCGCCGGGCACGGGGACGCCGACGGCACCGGGGACGGTGGCGGCGAGTTCCGGCGGCAGGTACGCCATTCGTGCAGTGGCCTCCGTCTGGCCGTACATCACGAAAAGATCCCAGCCCTTCCGTCGTCCAAGTTCGGCGTATCGACTCACCGACTCCGGGGCCAACCGGCCACCGGCCTGGGTGACATAGCGCAGCCCGGGCAGCTCCATCTCCGCGAACCCCACGCGTTCCAACAGCTCGAAGGTGTAGGGAACGGCCGCGAACGCCGTCGCCCCTCGGTTTCGGAAGAGCTCCCAGAAGCATGGGTCAACGACGGAAAGGCTGGTGAGGACCAGTCCGGCACCGCGGAGCAAGTGGCTGTTGATCACCGACAGCCCGTAGCAGTAAGACATCGGCAGCGTCGTCGCGGCGCGGTCGTCCGGGGAGATGTCAAGGTACTCGGCAATCGACTCGGCGTTCGACTGCAGGTTGGCGTGCGAGAGGCGGACCAGCTTGGGCGATCCGGTAGATCCGGACGTGCTGAGCAGGAGGGCGAGATCGGGATGTAGCTCGTGCCGCGTGCCCGGCCGGCGCTCCTCCAGGACCGTCTGTCCGCTGCCGGAGCGGAGGACGACGTCGGGGTCGTAGGCCGCAATGAGGGAGTCCAGGGCGGCAGGCTTGTCCTCGGGCAAGAGGATCAGCGGGTGTCGGCCCACCAACGCCGCCAGATAGGCGACTAGCGAGTCGACGTCGTTGGCGACCGTCAGCGCCACTAGGCGCCGTCCGGTGCCGAGCCGGACGGCCAGGTCCTCGACGCGTTCGGCCAGTTCTCGGTAGCTCAGCGTCAGGGTGTCGGTAAGAACGGCGGGCCGGTCCCCGTAGCTCGCTAAATCAGCGGCAAAGGGCACCTGCATAAAGTCAAGCTGCGTGGTCACCCGGTCGATAGTATTAGTTTAGGCTTGCCTAAACAAAATTAGGATACAAAAAGTTTGCGTAATGGGCCGGGGAAGCGACACGAGGGGTACCGACGCTCCTTGACCTGTACTTGTCGCACAGGCGGCGACCTGTACTTGTCGCACAGGCGGCCACGGCGCGCTTGTCCGGCGGGGATTCCCCGGCCGGACCGCGTGCCGCCTTAGGATCGTCGGCATGGAGACATTCCTCTGGCCCGGTTGTGCACAACATCAAGAAGGGGAACTCAAGGTCGCCGCCGTTCTCCCCGGCGCCGGCTACAAGGTCGAGGCTCCCCTGCTGTATTGGCCGGCAGAAATGCTCAAGGACCGCGGCTGGCACGTCCGCGCGGTTCGCTGGACCAACGACGAGCCCGGCGATGACCCCCACGGGTTCGCTGCCAGGGCCGTGGAACAGGCATTCGCCGAGGCGCCGGCGGCCGGGCAACGACTCATCGTGGCCAAGTCGTTCGGCACGTTCGCGATGCCGTGGGCGGACGCGGCCAACGTGCCGGCCATCTGGCTCACCCCCATCCTCACGGACGACGTGATTCGCCGAACACTGAGTGAAACCAGTAAGTCCGACCTGCTGATCGGCGGAGAGCGTGACAAGTTCTGGGTCACCGCCGGCTTGACCGAGAGCGCAGCCACGTTCGTTGAGATCCACGACGCCGACCACTCCCTGCAGGTTCCGAACGACTGGCGCGCCTCCCAAGCAGTTCAGGCCCAAGCGTTCACCGCTGTTGAACGCTTCGTAGCCACCATTGGGGCTTGAAGCAAGAATGCAAGGAACGTGCGTCTGGGTCAGCCCAGGGCGATGAGGAACGCCAGCACGGCGAGCACAAGGGAGACCGGAACCATGACGCGCTTTTCGTGGCGGCTCTTCGAAGCGAGATTGGGCAGCACGCTCAGCGACAAGTAGGCCGCAACCACCCACATCGCGATAATCGCAATGGAGTCCCCGGGGAGGGCACTGACCAGCCCGGCGCGGTCCAGGGCGACCGTCGCAAAGGCCGCATAGACTACGACCGCCACGGCACTTCCTGCCCGGAACCGGGCCGGCAGGACCTCGTTTTGGCCGCCCCAGGCGAACCGGCCGAGCGGAAAGCCAACAATGAGCAGCAGCTGGAACAAAGCAAGGGCAGCAAGTACCGCACAGAATGCGAGGGCAATTACGGGGGTCATGAGCTGAAGACTAGCGGCCGCCACGCCACAATCGGGGCGAACCCTGATCAACGGACTCCCCTGCGCGGGCAAAAGCACCCCCGCTGCGCAGTTTGGGGACGAATTGGGCGTGCCGGTTGGCGTGGGCCGGACCTTCAGGGTCGATACCTCCGCGCCGGTCAATGCGGCGTCTCTCAGCCCACAGCGGCGTTCTCGGCCGTGTCTTAGAGCAGGGCGGCTGCCGCCTTGGACAGGTACACCGTGACACTGGGGTGGAGCTGAAGGATCGACGCCGGGACGTCCTCCGTCACGGGTCCCGTCAGTGCCCGTTTGATGGCCTGTGCCTTGCCCGGACCATGGGCAATCAAGAGCAGGTGCCGTGCCTGGAATATTGTCGCCAGCCCCTGGGTGACCGCGTGGGTTGGTACAGCTTCAGGAGACTCAAAGAATCGCGCGTTGTCCTGCCGCGTCCGGTCGGCGAGCGCCACCACCCGGGTCCGGGACGAGAAAGGCGAGCGCGGTTCGTTGAATCCGATGTGACCGTTTGATCCGATACCCAGGATCTGCAGGTCGATCCCGCCAGCCGCAAGGATTTGGGCTTCGTAGGCCTCGCCGACGGCGTTCACCTCCGCCCGGTTGCCGTCGGGGACGTGGACCCGTGCCGGTGTCAGGCCAAGCGGCTCAACCACCTGTGACCGGATGACACTGGCGTAGCTTTGCGCGTGCCCTGCCGGCAACCCCACGTATTCGTCCAGTGCAAAAGCGGTAACCGCCGCGAGATTGAGGTCCGCCTGTTGGAGTGCCTGATATAGAGGGAGCGGCGAAGAGCCGGTGGCGAGTCCCAAGACGGCGGTTGGGTTGGGACGCACAAGCCCGGCCACGTGTTCGGCGGCGGCAGCCCCGGCGTCGCCGGCGGAAGCGTGGACGCTAACTGTCAGCTTCTGCCCCTTGAGCGGGCTCATCGCGGCTCTTCGGCGTCGGGGCTGCCCGGAACGACAGCGGCGTCGGAAGCAGGCCGCCACCCGTCCAGCTTTAGCAGCCGCGCGGCATTTCCGCCGAAGATCTGTTGAAGCTCGGCGGCCGGCATGCCCATTTCCCAGCAGATCCTGAGCTGGTCCGCCAGGTATCTCCTGGCGAAACCGCGGGGAAACCAGGAGGAGTCAGAGCCAAAGACGATCCGTTCCGGCCCCATCGTTTCGTAAAACCTGCGGAAGAGGTCCTCCAGGGTGAGCCGCTGGGCCATGTACCTGACCCACTGGTTGGAGCCTGAGGTGTCTACCACCACGTTGGGGCACGCCCACATCAGGAACAGCACCTCCTGCACGTGCTGGATCCCGAAGTGCGGGATGACGAAGGTGACTTCGGGGTACATCTTCGCCGCGCGTTCAAGGCTGGCCGGGTTGCTGAAGGCGTTGTGCGCAACGCCGCCGGCCGATCCGCAGTGACCGAAGTGAATGAGAACAGGGACGTTGTATCGGGACGCGACATCCCAGACTGGATCAGCGGCTGCGTCGTCCATCCCCGACGAGGCCAGCGGAGCAAAGAGTTTCAGCCCGCGGAGTCCTCCCCCGGCGACGGCCGCTTCGAAGTCGTGTGCGGCCCCAGGGGAAAAGGGATCTGCCATGGCGGCCATCCCCAGGAACCGCCCCGCGCCACGGTCGACAAGGGCAGTCATGGCGTCGTTTCCGCCAGCCGTAACAAAAGCGGCATGTTCGATCCCGTGGTGGTCCAGCTCCGTAACCCAGCGGTCCGCCTCCGCTTCCCAGCCGGCATCCGCCGACATAGGTTCGGGGTCGGGGAAGTCCCAGCTCGTGCGCCACTGCGCTGACGTCCGGGCGACGGCGGCGGATCGGGCCGCTTGACCGGCGTCGAACTCCTCGCAGCCGCTCCGCGCCGCCGTGCCGGATGGTCCGAACTGTCCGCCGCTCAGGGAGCGGGTCAGCGGGTCGTGCGGCATCCGGAAATGCAGGTGGAAATCGATAATCGACAGGCCCTGGACAGTGGGACGGCCGTCGATGACGTCGTTACGCAATGCTTTCTCTCGTTTCCCGCGCTGTTGGCCGAGGTCCCGGGGGAAGACCCACCTCGGCTCGCCGTTCCGGCACCGTGGCCACCATTTGGGTGGCGTAGCTGACGGCGGCAGCCAGTGCAGCGGGCCACGTTGCCCCCCTTGCCGCAGACACCAGGAACGCGGCGTTGAAGCCGTCTCCGGCTCCAGTGGAATCGACAACGCAGACGGCAGCAGCGTTGGCCGCGGTCCACGAACCGTCCGGAGTGGCGAGGCCGGCGCCGCGGGCGCCCATCTTGACGGCAACAAGCGTGTTGGTGCTGACCGACAGTTCCCGTGCTGCCCGCTCGGTGTCCTGGTCATCCATGAGGCCGTGGAGTTCGTCGTCGTTCGGCAGGAAAATATCAACGGAGTCGAGGGCCGTCAGGACTTCCTGCTGCGTAACCCTGTTCCACCCCTCCGGAGGCCAGCCGGTGTCCAGGACGGTTTGGGCACCGGACCGACCGGCCCGTCCAAACAGCTCCGCGAGCGCAGGACCCCGCATTCCGGGGAGCAGGAAGTAGCCGGCCATGGCAACGTACTGAGCGTCGATCATCCCTTCGGTAATGTCGACCGGCCGCATCAGTGCCATGGCCCCGAGAGAGGATAGAAAGGCGCGGTCACGGCCCGGCGCCTCAACGGCTACCGAGATGCCGCTGGGCTCACCGGGAGTCCGAAGCAGGCGCGCCTCCAACGACGGGTACTGTAGTTCAGCCTCCAGGATCGGCAGCGTGGCGTCATCCCCGACCCTGCTGACCAGGGTTGTGGGGAAGTTCAGCCCGGCGCACCGGACCGCCCAGTTTCCGGCCGAACCCCCGAGCCGGATGGAGATCGAAGACACCACCCGCTCGGTTCCCGGATCGGGAAGGTCGCGCGTGTCGGCGACCATAACGTCGATATTGGTGTTCCCGACGATGGTGATCCCACCGCTCACCACCGGCTCCTTTCGGCGGCGTCCCGCGCGGTCTCCAGGAGCTGTTCCCTGGCGGCGTCGATCAGGCCCAGGCGCCGCTGGAGTTCGACGCCGAGGGCTTCGGCCCGTTCCTGCGACTGAGTCGCGTTGCGCCGGACGGCCTCGGCGCCGGGGCTCCCTGTCTGGGTGCGGGCGAGAATCAGGGCCGGCTGCTGTCCAGCGTTGAGCGTCGTGGTCACAATGTCCTCTGTGGCGTCCAGCCCGGCGTCGGCAAAGGCCTTCGCGACGCCGTCGGCGGTCCAGTCCGCCGGGGCGTTGGCGCGGACCAGGCGCCCGACAATGTCGTGGGCGCCGCGCCACGGTATGCCGAGGGCAGCCAGTGCCTCCGCGACTGCCGTGGTCGTGGCTCCTGAGGCGACGATTTCGGCGGGGTCGGGCAGCTGAAGCACGCGGAGGTCCAGCAAGAGTCCGTCCATCATGCGCATGAAGCGCACCACTCGTTCTCCAGCGCGCCATAGGTGTTTCTGAACGTCGGTGGTTGCGTTGTTGGAGTCCTCATACCAGGCCGAACCGATGTTGGCGTAGGTGGCGGCCATGTCCGCTGCCGTCACGCCCGCCATGGACACCATGTGTTCCAGAACCACCGGGTTCTTCTTCTGCGGCATGATCGACGAGCCCTGGGTATAGGCGGTGGGAGTTTCGACCCACTTGAACGTCATCCATTCCAGCAGCACACGGGAGAACCGCGCGCCAGTGGCCGTGATCCTGGCCTGGACCGCGGCCAGCCGCATGAAGTGCTCCGCGCCGGCCACAGCTTCGTAACTGGATGTGAAGCTGGCATCAAAGCCGGTCAGCTCGCCGACCATCGACGAGTCGATAGGCAGGTCCGTGCCGGTGAACGCCGCCGATCCGAGCGGCGACACATTCAGCTCCTCGTAGACGCTGAGCATTTCCCTGCCCTGGCTCAGGAATGCCTCGGCGAGCCCGGCGAGGACGTGGCCGATCGTCGTCGGCTGCGCCGGGCGCCGGTGGGTGAAGCCGATGATCAGGCTGTCTGCGTTGGCCGCAGCCTGGGTGGCGGCATCCGCAGCGGCCTGAACCACAAGGGCTGCCTGTTCCAGCAGCTGGCGCCGCAGGACCATCCGGAACACCCCGGCGTCGAGGTCGTTCCGGCTCCTGGCCAGCTGCACGTCCAGCTCGGACGTCGGGATACCGCATTCGGTCGCCAGCTGCTGCTCGAGGAAGTAGTACGGATCCTCGACGCTGCCGTCGAACACGTAGCTCTGCTCGCCGGACTCGGTCCTGGCCCACAACGCCAAGAGTCCCTTGAGGAGGAGCTCGCCCCGGGTGCGGGGCAGGATGCCCTGCCGGGTCAGCATCAGGACGTGAGCCAGGCTGGCCTCCACCATGGCCGGGTAGATGTACGGTGCGGCTTCGTCAAAGGCGCTCTGCAGGTGATTGTCCCAGTAGACGGACAGGTCCTCGCGCTGCTTAAGCGCGGGGCGCGGCATTGACTGGTTCGTTGGCGTGTTCATTCTTATCACCGGTTTCGTGGATCGGGTTGAGCGTGGGGGCGAGCACGGGAGTCAGTGCCACGGCGGAATTACCTCGCGTGTCTTTACGCGGTTTCTGGGCCCGGCGCGGGTTTTCGAGCCGTTGAGAGAGGGCCAGCACCAGGAGGATCAGCACCATCTGGAGCGTGCCGTAGGCGGCTGCCGTGCCGAACTCGTTGGAATAGATGCGGTTGTAGATCTCCACGGACAGCGGGGCGTAGCGTGCCGGGTAGACGACCACGGATGCCACGTATTCGCCGAACCCCTGAATGAAGGCCATCAGCGCCCCGGCAATGATGCCGCGGGACATCAGCGGTACCGTGACGGTCCGCAGCGCCCGCCACGGTCCGGCGCCCAGGCTCCGCGCGGCTTCCTCGACGCTCGGGTCGATCTGCGCCAGCGAGGCGTTGGCGGAACGGAAGACGAGCGGCAGGAAGCGGACGAAGTAGGCCACCGGGAGGATCCACAGCGAGCCGATGAGCACCTGGCCCAGGTTGAAGGGGGTGGGGCTGGCGAAGGCCGTGACGATGTTGACGCCGATCACGGTGCCCGGCAGGGCCCACGGCAGCATGACCATCACATCCAGCAGAGCTTTGCCCGGGCCTTTCCAGCGGGTGACCACCCAGGCGGCGAGGACACCGACCAGCACGCAGCCGAGCATCGCCACGAACGCCATCTGGGCGCTGACCAGAATGGGGCGCAGGGTGACCGGGTCTGTGAAGATTCGCGCGAAGTTCTCGAGGGTGTATTCCGGCGGCAGGATCTGCGTGGTCCAGGAGCCGTCGACCGTGAAGGAGAGCAGGGCGATGGTGGCCGGCGGGGCCATCAGGAAGAGGACCAGCAGGAGCGACCCGAGTCCGGCAGCCGTGCGGGGAAGGACGCCGTGCAGGACCTTGACGGACTGCGGGGTTCCCTTTGAAGAGCCCCGGTGGATGCGGCGGTTTTCATACCAGCGCATGGCCAGCAGGAAGCAGATGGAGACGACGGACAGCACCACGGCCTGGGCGGCCGCCACGTCGTAGGCGCCGCTGGTCCGGGACGCCACAATCTGCATCGTCAGGGTCTGGACGTTGTAGAACTGCGGCGCGGTGAAGGACGCCATCGAGACCATGAAGGTCAGCAGCGTCCCGGACACGAGGGCTGGCGTCAGCATCGGCAGCAGCACCGTGCGCCACATCCGGAACCGACTCGCGCCCAGGTTCAGAGCGGCCTCCTCCATCGAGGCGTCCGAACCGGCCAGGGCCGCGGTGACTGCGAGGTAGAAGTAGGGGTACATCGTCATGGTGTGAACCAGAAGCACACCCCAGACGCCGTTGGCCGAGACGGAAGCGGCGTCGGCGCCAAGATATTGGGCGAGGAAACGCGGCAGGATCCCGCTCTCGGCGTATAGGAAGTAGAAGGAGACTGCGCCGATCAGCGGTGGCAAGGCCATCGGGAGCAGGGCAAAGAGCCGGAGGACCTTCCGGCCCGGGAAATCGAACCGGGACAGCAGGACGGCGAGGGCCGTGCCGAGGACCCCCGTGGTGAGGACCGAGGCGAGCGAGATCCCAACCGACAGTCCCAAGGCCGTCGCCGAGCTGCCATTGAAGAAGCCCCTGTAGGCGGCGCCGCCGCCTTGCGCACTGGTGGTGGCGGTCGCAAACATCGGCACAACGAGGTAGACGAGCAGCACCAGCACCAGCGGGGCGGCCAGCAGGTAGACGAACCGGTCTGAGGAGGTGAGCGCAGACCGTTTCCTGACCGTGGCTGCGGCTACGCTCACGGCTCCACCATCCACACCCGGTCCTGGTGCGGGGCCATGGCCACCAGGTCCCCCGGTTCGGCGCGGTCGAAGCTGTCCGGGCCGAAACGACGATTTTTTGCCCCTGCCAGTCGACTTCATAGATGTTGACCGCGCCGGTGAACTCCGCCGTCAACACGCGACCAGTCAGTTGTCCGGCGGCGTCGGGTCCCGGGTTGACCGTCAAGACAATGGATTCAGGGCGCAACGACACGGCAGCCTGGTCCCCGGCCGAGACGCGGGCGGAGATCGTGTCTTCGACCCGGGGCGCCTTGAGCACGGTGCCGTCGGCAAGCCGGACGCTCACGGAGGCGCCGTCGACGCCGAGAACGGTGCACGGCAGTACGTTCGAGCGCCCGATGAACCTGGCCACGAACGCCGTGGCCGGTCGGTTGTAGACGTCCCGGGGGGAGGCAACCTGGTGCAGTTCCCCGGCGTTAAGCACGGCCACCCGGTCGCTCATGGCCATGGCTTCTGCCTGGTCATGGGTGACGTAGAGGCAGGTGGTGCCGGCGGCTTTCTGGGTGGACCTGATCTCGGTGCGGGTCTCCTCCCGCAACTTGGCATCAAGGTTCGAGAGGGGTTCGTCCAGCAGGAGCGCGGCCGGCCGGATCACCAGCGCGCGGGCCAGCGCCACGCGTTGCTGCTGGCCGCCGGAGAGCATGTCGATGCGGCGATCGCCGAGCTCCTCCAGACCGACCTGGGCCAGGGCCTCGTTGATCCGCTTGGCTTTTTCCTGCTTTACGATGCCACGGACGTCCAGCCCGTAGGCAACGTTTCCGCGGACGCTCATATGCGGGAACAGGGCATAGTTCTGGAAGACCATGCCGGTATCGCGCTTGTTCGGCGCCGTGTTGGTCACGTCCCTGTCACCAAAGTGGATGCTTCCGCTGGTGGGCTGGATGAACCCAGCCACCATCCTCAGCGTTGTCGACTTGCCGCAGCCCGAAGGTCCCAGCAGGGTGAAGAACTCGCCGTCCTCGATGGTGACGGTGAGGTTGGAAACCGAGGGCTTGGCGCCCGGATACTGCTTGCTGATCCCGTTGAGGAAGACGCTTGTCATGGATACTCCACAGAGGTGTTGTTAGGTGCTGACCGGCGAACGCGCCGTAGCCGGCGGGACAGGGCAGAATTGGCCCGTCCCGCCAGCGCGGGAACTAGCTCTTGTTCTGGCCCTTGATGTTTGCGGCCCAGTACTTGCTCCACTCGGGCTCGCTCTTGTTGACGCGCTCCCAGTTGACCTTCATTTCCTTCAGGTTCAGGCCCGCCAGCCAAGCCGGTTCCTTGGCCAGGGTGACGGTGGGAATCTGGAAGTACTTCTCGGAGAGCTTGGTCTGCTCGTCCTGGCCCAAAAGGAAGGAAAGGAACGCGTCCGCGCCGGCGGAGGACGGGCCGTTCTTGATCTTAGCGACGCCGTCGATCAGCATGGGTGCGCCGGAGGCGGGGACCACCGGGGTGTAGGGTGCCTTCTGGTTCTGGATCTGCAGCATGACGTCCTGCAGGTTCCAGGCGGTGACGGCAGCTTCCTGGCGAGTGATGCGCAGGTACAGATCCGTGGGGTTGGCGGCGTAGACCTTGGTGTTCGCGTCGAGCTTCTTGAGCCACTCATAGCCGGCGTCAGGGCTGCCGGCCGCGTCGAACTTACGGTCGATCATGGAGGCGAAGATGCTCCGCATGGTGCCCGAGGCCAGGACGTCGCGGATGGCGATCTTGCCCTTCAGTGCGGGATTGATCAGGTCGTCCCAGTCTTTGGGGGCTTGGTCAGCGGAGAGCATGTCCTTGTTGTAGAAGATGACCTCGGCCAGCTTCATTTCACCGACCCAGAGGCCCTCCGGGTCGCGCTGGGCTGCCGGGACGGCGTCGATGACCGCCTTCGGGGCGGGCGCGAGGACCTGTTCGGAGGCCCCCTGCTGCATCTGCTGCTGCGTACCGCCCCACCAGATGTCGCCCTGGGGGTTCGCCTTCTCGGCCTTGATGCGTTCCAGTGCTTCCTGGGCGCCGAGGGTCAGAACCTGGACCTTGCCGGCGTAGGCGGGGTTGGCCTTTTCGAAGTCAGCCACCACGTCCGTTGCCAGGCCCTTGTCCCGCGCCGTGTAGATGGTGAGGGTTCCGGACCCGGTGGCACCGGGCGAAGATCCTGAGTCCTTGGGCGCGTCAAGCCCGCAGGCCGTCATTCCAAGGGTGAGCGCGAGTCCGCCGGCTAGCAGCGCGAATCGCAACGGTCGTGACGTCATTGATTTCTCCTAGTGATTTTCGTGGCTGATGGTGGGGAGCAACTTTGTGGGCTGGTCATCCGGCGGCCTCGGTAAAGAGCGTGGCCGGGGACTTCATGACTTTGGCAATGGCGCCATGGAGGATGGCCGCGTGTCCAAGCTCGGCGAACACGACTTCGGTCAGCGACGGCGCAGCGCCTTGTACCCGGTCGCGGAGCCGCTGGCGCGCTTCCTCGGTGAGTGAGACAGCGTCGCCGGAGAAGATCACCCGGGCGGGGTTCACCACGCAGACGCAGACGATGGCGGCAAAGGCCCAAGCCCGGACGACGTCGGCCAGGAGCTGGCGTGCAGCCGCGGACTCGGTGCTGCAGAGCGCTTCAACCACGGCGTCGTCCGGCAGCGCCAGGGCGTTCCGGACGGCCGAATCCTGGATGCCGGAGACGGTCCAGCGCCGCTCGAAGTCGCCGCGCTCGCCATGCGGGCTGGCTTCCAGCCCTTCCGGCAAGAAGCCGATCTCGCCGGCGGAGCGGGATGCCCCGTCCAGCACCTCTCCATTCGCGATGATGGTGGCGCCGATTCCTTCGGCGACATGGATCAGCACGAGGTCGTCGACGCCGTTGCCCGCGCCGGCAACCCGCTCCCCCAAGGCGATGAGGTTGACGTCGTTCTCCACGGTGGTCCGCAATCCGGTTGCTGCTTCCAGCTCATCCGCGAGTCGGAGGTGCGCCACCGGGCCGAAGGCCGGCGCCAGGGCGAGCGATCCATCCGAGGCCACGACGCCGGGCAGCGCAACCACAACGTGCACGGGAGGTGTTTCTGCCCGCCGATGCAAGGCCATAACGATCCCTGCCGTGCTGCCGACCGGGTCTTGCGGGTCGAAATCCTGTTCGGCCGTATCAAGCCGGTTGCCCTCGAGGTCGATCAGCGCGCACCAGATCTGTGTGCCACGGAGCCCTACGACGGCGATGGTCACAGAGGACCGGTTGAGCTCGATCAGCGTCCGCCGCCGGCCCCCGGTCGATTCCTGCTGGCCCACTACCCGGAGGTATCCCGCGTCGCTGAGTTCCTGAACAATCCCGGTCACGGTCGAAGGGCTGTACCCGGTCCGCTGGGCCAAATCCGTCCGGGCCATCGGGCCGGCAGCGAGGAGCGTGCCGAAGATGGCGCTGGTCCGGATTCTGCGCAGGGCATCCCGTCCCGTCGGGGCGGCCGGATGTGATTCGGATAACATTCTTACTTTATACGGTGAATAAAGTAAGAATGCAAGGAACGACTCCGACAGGCCACAATGAACCAATGGCTGAATCTGTAATCCTGATCAACGGACTCCCCGGCGCGGGCAAAAGCACCCTCGCTGCGCAGCTTGGGGACGAATTGGGCGTGCCGGTTGTCGCCAAGGACAGCATCAAGGAAGCCCTCGCGGACGTATGCCTCGGCCAGGTCGGCAGCGGCAGGCTGGGCCAGATTGCTTCGGAAACCATGTGGCAGGTGGTGGCCGCGATTCCGGGTACGGCCATCGCCGAATCGTGGTGGTACCGGCCCCGGGATCGTGGCTTTGTCCGTGAAGGCTTAGCCCGATCCGGCAAGCCGCAGATCATCGAGCTCTGGTGCGAACTCCCATCCGGGCTGGCGTGGGAACGATACCTGGGCCGCAGTCGCCACGAGATTCATCCCACCGGGAACGCTGCAGAACAGGACTTGGCTGAATGGGCGGCAAACGCGGTACCCCTCGGCGTGGGCCGGACCTTCAGGGTCGATACCTCCGCGCCGGTCAATGCGGCGTCTCTGGCCGTCCAGCTGACTGCGGTAAGCGCCGCGGCCAGTGCCGCGACGGACCGGTAAACACGACTGCAGGCCCGGGGTCACTGGGATAGGCTCACTCGGGACCTGAACAAGCATCGACGTCAACCGTAAGGGCGGGGAATTCCTTGGATCTTCTGGCAGCCATGAGCCGCGACGAACTCCGGATCTATGCGTGGGTCGCGGCCGCCGTATTCGCCTTGGTGGCCGGCGCCTGGCGTCCGCGCAGGCTTCATTGGACTGTGCTGGGTTCCGTGCTGCTCTTCGCGGCCCTGAACGCGGGCGCAGGGATCTATGTCCTGAACCATTTCGGTGATTCGCGCTGGTCTACCGGGAGTGAACCACCGCTGAGCGCGCCGTCGTTTTCCGGAACGCCCGTGGTGGGGCAATTTCTGGGCCCCCTGGACTCTGCCTTGAATGGCGTGGTGGGCGGGGTGAACGATTTCCTGGCCTTCAAGCACGCACTGCCCGTGGCGTTGGATTTCCTTGGCACGTCCGGCTGGGCGCTGCTGGTGTCGTTCCCGCTGGCCGTTCTCGCCGCCGTCGTCAGTTTCGCCGCGGCCAGGCGCCGGGCGGCGGACTTCGACAAATACCGTGCCACCGTGGATGAGCTCAAAGAAGAGCTTGCGCAGGTCAAGCGGCAGATCGCGTCAGGGAATTCCGCCGCCACGGCCCACACCCTGGACGCCTGACTGCCAGGACGGGGCGGCCCGTTGGAGCCTGCCCGGGGTGGCTGTGATGAGTCTCACCCGCAATAATCGCCATCTGGCTTGAGCCGGCAACCGGCCGCTGTGCATCATGAAAAGGCAGGCAGGGGGTCAACTCCCCCGCCTGTTCAGCCCCGGCCTTCGCTTGACGCCACGCGTCCCCAGCGGGCCAGGGCACCATCCTGGTGGACGCAATGAGGCCAAACCGGTGAGCTCGCAGAGCTGCCCCTTGGTCTCAGGTGTTCCTGGTATGGATACGGCGGCTCCGCATCGGCGCGGCAGCCGGACACCCGGAATCATGAATGGAAGCACTGAACAATGACGTTTGAAACTGCCAACTCTGTCACCCACAAGCTCTGGGACCGCTCCACGATGCACCACGAGCTGGACGCCCTGGTCCACGACCTCTCGGTCCGCCACAACACCGCGAAGTCCAACATTGCGGTCCACGCCAGCGGCCCCAACACCTTCACGCTCAGCCTGGACAACGGTGCAGCCAACCTGGATTCGGCCTCCGCGTAAGAACATACCCCAGCATTAAACGACGACGACGACGGCGGGACCTTCCCGCCGTCGTCGTTGCGTCTGTGGACGAGGCTCAGGCCCTGATGACTAGCGCGTCACCGCTTCACGTTGGTGCAGGAGTCCAAGTTCCTCCCGCCGCGGGAGCCCTTCCCAGTCGCCGTAGGCAAGGCAGGCGAATGCTCCGGTCTTCGCGGCCAGCCCAAGCCGCTGGGCCGGCGCGCTGCCGGCCATGAGTTCCGTCAGGTAGCCGGCGACGAATGCGTCGCCGGCGCCAACGGTGTCCACCGGCTGGACCGGCACGGCGGCCTGGTGGAAGATCTCCCCGTCGATACTGGCGACGGCGCCCTCGCTGCCGAGCTTGATGACGGCTTGGGCGGGGCCAAGGTTGGCTAGACGCTTGGCCAGTTCAACCGGGTCCTCCGCACTTCCCACGGCCAGGGCTGCTTCCTCGTCGCCGGCGAACACCACGTCGGCCAGCGGAATCAGTGCCCGGTACGACTGCCCGGCAGCGGCAGCGCTCCAGAGATTGGCCCGGTAGTTGAGGTCGAACGAGACCGTTACGCCCTGTTCCCTCGCCAACTCCATGGCCTGCCGGACGGCTGCCGCAGCCGAGCCGGACAATGCAGGGGTAATGCCACTGACGTGCAGGATCGAGGCGCCCGCGATCAGCAGCGGATCAAGGTCAACGGATGAGAGGCGCGAGCCGGCGCTGCCGGCCCGGTAGTAGCTCACCTTCTGCGTGGCCACCGTGCGGCGTTCTTTCAGCATGAGTCCCGTCGGCGCGGCCTGATCTTCCGTTATCCGCACCGCAACCCCCTCCGCCCGGATCTCGCGCTGGACGAGTTGCCCCAGCGAGTCGGCGCCCACCCGGCCGCACCACACGGCGTTTCCCCCGAGCCGCTGCACCCCGATGGCTACGTTCGATTCGGAGCCGCCGATGCCAAGGCCCATGGCCGAGACGTGGGCCAGCGGCCCCGGCTGCTCCGCAGTCAGGAGCGCCATCGTCTCCCCGAGGGTCACAAGATACGGGGCTGGCGGAATGGGGCTCACTCCCCCGCCTCGTCGACAAGGCCGCGCAGCCGCACAGCACGTTCGGTGAGCTGTTTCATATCTCCGCCGTGGAAGGCATCGCCAATCAAGGGTCCGCCCAGGCTGACGGCCAGTGCCCCGGCGCGGATCCAGGCCGCGGCGTCGTTGATTCCCACCCCGCCCGACGGAACCACTTCGATGTCGGGAAACGGCCCGCGGAGCATGGAAACGTAGCCCGGCCCGACCACCGATGCCGGGAAGACCTTGACGGCGGTGGCCCCCGCCGACCAGCCGGCGAACAACTCGGTGGGCGTCAGGCCACCGGGGTAGACGGCGACGTCGTGCTCTACGGCAGCCGCGATGACGGACGGATCTGTCAGCGGCGTGACGAGGTACTTGGCCCCGGCCTCGATCGCCCGTAGTGCCTCGGCCGCCGTCGTTATGGTCCCCACCCCGAATTCGGCGCCGGCGCCGAAGCGTTCTTGCAGCCGCGGAAGTTCCGCGAACACGCCGGGGGTGCTCAAAGTCAGTTCGATACTGAAGACACCACCCGCCAGGAGGGCCTCGATGACCGGGGCGTAGGCGGCGGCGCGGGTGGCCCGCAGGACCGCGATCACGCGGGTGTCGCGCAGGATCTGCGACGGCGCGGGCCGGCTGGCGACGGCCGGGAGCTGCAGGGACGGCATCTCAGCGGCCCAGCCATCCACCGTCGACAGGAAGAATTACACCGTTGACGTAATCCGAGGCCCGGGAGGCAAGGAACACCGTTGCGCCTGCGAGGTCGTCGGGGCGTCCCCACCTGCCAGCGGGAATTCGCTCGATGATGCCCTTTTCCCGGACCGGATCATCCTGCAGCGCCTGGGTGTTGTCGGTGGCAATGTAGCCGGGTGCCACGGCGTTGACGTTCACGCCCCTCGGCGCCCACTCGTTGGCGAGCGCCTTGGTGAGACCGGCGATGCCTGCCTTGGACGCGGTGTAGCCCGGGACGTTGATGCCGCCCTGGAAGCTAAGCAGTGAGGCTGTGAAGATGATCTTCCCGCTCCCCCGCTCGAGCATGGTTTTCCCGATTTCCCGGCTCAGCATGAACTGGCTGGAGAGGTTCACTTCGATGACCTGGTCCCACATGTCATCCGGGTGCTCGGCCGCCGGTTTCCTGGCGATCGTGCCGCCGTTGTTGACCAGGATGTCGATCGGGCCCGCTGCGGCCAGTTCGTCGGTCAGGCCGCGGACGGCTTCGCGGTCGCCAAAGTCCGCGCGGATGCCGGTGAAGCGGCGGCCCAGAGCCGTCACCCGCTGCTCGACTGCGCTGCCGACAGGTTCAAGATACGCCGATACCCCGATGATGTCCGCGCCCGCCTCGGCCAGGGCCACGGCCATAGCCAGTCCGATGCCCCGCCGCGCGCCGGTGACGACGGCGGTTTGTCCGGTGAGGTCGAAGAGGCCGCCGCTCATGACATGGCCCCTGCCACGGGACGGCAGTCAACGAGGACTTTCATGGCGCCGCCGGACTCGAGGGCCAGGAAGCCCTGTTCGACGTCGTGCAGGCCCACGACTCGCGAAATCAGCCGCCGCGCAGGGATCGCGCCGATCGCCACGAGCTTCACTGCCTCCTCGAAGTCCTCGCGCTGGTACAGCCGTGCACCGAACATTTCCAGCTCCCGCCAGAAGAACCGGTGCAGGTCGATCTCCTTGGGCTTGGGATGAATCGCCACCATCACGAGCCGCCCCCGCGTGGTGAGGACATCGACGGCGGAGTTCACGCCGGCCGCCGCGCCGGAGACTTCGAAGGCCACATCGGCGCCGGCTCCGTCCGTTTCCTGCATCACGAGGTCGAGCAGGTTCTGTTCACGCGGATCGATGGCGTTGATCCCGGATTCCTTCGCGAGAGCCCGCCGGGCCGGGTCCAGTTCGACCAGGACTACGCGGGCTCCCCGCCGCAGCGCGACGGACGCGATGAGCTGGCCAACCGGGCCTCCGCCGATAACGACGACGAATTCGCCGGCGACCAGCCTGGCGCGGCGCACGTCGTGGACGGCCACCGCCGTGGGCTCAATGAGCGCAGCCTCGTCGAGCGCCAGCCCTTCAGGGAGGGCGACCACAACGTCCGCCGGCACGTTCCAGGAGCTTTGCATCGAGCCGTCCGAGTCGATGCCGATGAAGTCCAGCTTGTGACAGATGTGCCCGTGGCCGCGGGTGCAGGCTGCGCAGGAACCGCAGGACAGGGTGGGCATCACGGTCACAGCTTGGCCGACGGCCCACCCGGTCACACCCTCACCCAGGCTGGCAATGACACCGGACATCTCGTGGCCAATGATCGCCGGAACACCGACCCGGGCGTCCATGTCGCCGTGGAAGATGTGCAGATCGGTTCCGCAAAGCCCGGTGTAGGACACCGCGATCTGCACTTCTCCTGCTGCCGGCGGGGTCTGGGCCGTAGGAGTGGTGCTGAACGTTCGGGATCCGATATACGTGGCAGCGGTCATGGAAGTGCTCCTTGCAATGGTTTGGGCGTGGCGGGCTAGAGGACCTTGCTGAGGAATCCTTGAGTTCGCGCGTGCTGTGGAGTGGAGAAGATCTGTTCGGGGGTGCCTTCCTCGACGATCAGCCCCTGGTCCATGAAGATCACGCGGTCCGCCACTTCCCTGGCGAATCCCATTTCGTGGGTGACGACCACCATGGTCATGCCCTCGTTTGCCAGGTCCTTCATGACGGTCAGCACTTCGCCGACGATCTCCGGGTCCAGGGCGGACGTCGGTTCGTCGAAGAGCATGATTTTCGGATCCATGGCCAGGGCCCGGGCGATGGCCACCCTCTGCATCTGGCCGCCGGACAGGCTCCCGGGGTAAGTTTCCGTCTTTGCGGCGAGACCGACCTTGGCCAGGAGCATTTCCGCCTTGGCCCGGGCCTCTTCCTTCGATACCTTGCCGACCTTGAGCGGGGCCAGCATGACGTTGTCGATGACTTTCAAATGCGGGAAGAGGTTGAAGTGCTGGAAGACCATCCCGGCCTCCTGGCGAACCAGGTTGATGTTCGTTTTGGCGTCGTCCAGCCTGTGCTTGTTGATAACGATGCTGCCGGAGGTGATCGATTCCAGGCCGTTCATGCACCGCAGGAAGGTGCTTTTACCGGACCCGGAAGGGCCAATGACGCACACGACCTCACGCTCCCGGATGTGGCAATCCACCCCTTTCAGCACATGGTTTTGTCCGAACTTCTTGTTCAGGTTCTCAACAACAATCACTTTTCATGTTCCGTTCTAGAGGCCCGCGGGCTCTGGGAGTTTGAGGGGGTCCACGTGGATCCCGGTTCGTTTCTCGTACAGCCGCCCCAACAGCGAGATGCCGTAGCAGATGACGAAATACATGCCGGCGACAACCAGGAATGTCTTGATGGGATCACCGGTCAGGTTGGTGACGACATTGCCCGCGTGGGTGAGCTCGAGCAGGCCGGTGACGGTGACCAGGGACGAGTCCTTGACCAACCCGATGAGGAAGCCGATGCCGGGCGGGACCATGATCCTGACCGCCTGCGGCAGGATCACGTACCGGAGCTTCCGCCAGTAGTCCAGGCCAAGCGCGTCGGCCGCTTCGCTTTGGCCCTTCTCGACGGCCTCGATGCTGCCGCGGACGATCTCGGCCACGTAGGCGGCAGCGAAGCAGGTCAGGGCTATCACGGCCGAGGAGAACTTATCCGGCTCCAGGCCCGGAAACAGCAGCGGGATTCCGAAGAAGACGAAGAAGATGATGACCAGGACGGGAATCCCGCGGACGCAGCTGATGTAGATCGTGCTGATCCACCGGGCAATCCTGCTCGGAGAGGTCCGGGCGATGCCGAGGATCAGGCCGAAGATGACACCAAGCACTCCGGAGACTGCACAGAGTTGGATAGTCAGCCAGGCACCCTCGGCCAGGGGCACGAGGTCCTGCCAATCAAAGGGCCTAAACATGCGTACCCACCGCCCAACGGAACAGCGTCGTTTCGGCCCGCTTTGAGACCAGGGACATCAGCGCTGACACTCCGAGGTAGAGGAGCCCGCCGACGGCCAGTACCTCAATGGTCCGGTACGTGGTGTTGCTGACGCTCATGATCGCGTTGGTCAATTCTGGGAGCGAGATGATGGATCCAATCGACGAAGCCAGGAACAGCAGAATGAGCTGGTTGGTCAATGCGGGAAAGACGTTGCGGGTGGCCGGCAACAGCACGATGTAGCGAACGATCTGGGCGGGTTTCATGCCCAGCGCCTTTCCGGCCTCACGCAGTCCGCGGGGCACGGATTCGAACCCTGCACGGTAGATCTCGGCCGTGTAGGCGGCGTTGTTCAAGGTCAGGCCGATAACGGCCGCCCAGACGGGCTCGAGATTGATGCCCAAGGCGGGAAGGGCAAAGTAGATCAAGTACAGCTGTACGAGCAGAGGCGTGTTGCGGATGGCCTCGATGTAGCAGGTGCAGAGGATACTGATTGCTTTTCCGGGTCCGGCCTTCCCCAGGTACACGAGTACACCGAGCACGCTGCCCGCCAGCATGGCCACGAGGGTGATGTACAAAGCCGTCCAGAGCCCCTCCAGGAGAAGCGAGCTGTACGGGAGAAGGTCTCCAAAATATAAAGCCATGTGCAAAGGGTCCTGTCCGTGAACGGCAGCGTGGGTGGAGGTCTTGCTATCCCCCACCCACGCTGGAGGCGCGTTCGACTATCTGTTAGTGGGCGAGGAAGGGAGGCAGGCTCAGCCCGAACCACTTCTGCAGCGACGCCTCGTTTTGTCCGGAGATGTTGTAGTTCCGGATGAAGTTGTTGAGGTAGTTCAGCCACGTCTGGTCGCCCGGCTTCACGCCGATCGAGAACAGTGCCGGCTTGATCGGGTCGCCCTTGACGACCTGGAACGCGGTAGGTTCCTTCTTCACGAGACCGCCGACGATGGCGTTGTTTTCGATCAGGGCGTCCACCTTGCCGCTCTTCAGCGCCTGGATGGAGTCAGCCGTGGTGTTGAACCCGGTCACTTTGGCGTTGGGGAAGCTGGCCTTGAGGATCTGCTCGCCCACGCTGCCCCGTGAGGTAGCGACCGATTTGCCGTCCAGATCGGCGTAGCTGGCGATCTTGCTTCCGGCCGGCACCATAAAGACCGTGGAGCTGGCCGCGTACGGGTCAGACATCTCGACCACTTGGGCACGCGCATCGGAAGCGGTGAAGGTGGCGATGACGGCATCCGCCTTATCGGTCTGCAGCAGCGGGATGCGGCTTTCGTTCGTGGCGGTGACGAATTCAATCTTCGCGCCCAGCGAGGCACCCAGCGCGTTGGCGACGTCAATGTCGAAGCCCTCGCGGTCTCCGTTCGCATTCATGACGCCGTATCCCGGGGAGTCGGCGCTGACGGCGATCTTGATCGTCTTCGACTTGAGAATCTTGGTGAGATGGCTGTCCGCCACGGCTCCTGCCGAAGCGCCGGCGTTCGCGGCGCCGCCCGAGGAGCACCCCCCCAACGTCAGGGCCAAAGCGACTGCCGGAACAAGAAGCAACTTCGGTGTTGCTCTGAACATGGGAACTCTCCTGTGATCGTTACTGCGTATCGGAAGCGGGCGCTGACGGCGTCCCGGGTCTCCCCGGCCGCTGTGTGCGTCGAGGATCGTATAGGAATATGTTGTATCATATATGCAATGTGATCCAGGTCAAGCTTTGTGAACTTTGGACTGTCGCACAACTGCCGACAAGGCGCCGCGGGCGCCTCGTCGGCCACCGAGAGGAAAGAAATGACGGCACCAACCGCAGGCGACACATCGATGACCAAGGTCGCAGCCGGCGGGGTCTACGCGGCGCTGCGCCAGTCGATCCTGGACGGCGAGATCACTCCGGGCACGCGCATCAACATCGACGCCGTATCCCGGCGGCTGGGAGTCTCCCACACACCGGTCCGGGAAGCGCTGCAGCGGCTCGAGGGCGACAACCTGCTGAGGTACTACCCAAGCCGGGGCTACAGCACCACGCCGCTGTTGAGCCTGGCGGAGCTCCGTTCCCTGTTTGAGTTCCGGCTCCTGGTGGAACCTTGGGCGGCGCGCTCGGCGGCAGTGGAGCGGCTGTCAAACCCCTCGGGCGCCCTCCGGTCCGAGCTCGCGGCACTTGAACGCCACGTCGATGACACGGCCAACCTGCGCCAGGACCTGGTGGCCCATGATGCGCGCTTCCATGACCTGATCCTGGCAGCCGCAGGAAACCACGTGGTCCAGCAGGCTTACGTCCAGACCCACTGCCACCTCCACATGTTCCGCCTCTACCCCGCCGACTGGGACGGCCGGATCACCCTGGTGGAGCACCAGGGCATCCACGCGGCCATTGCGGACCGGGACCCGGGGGCGGCCGAGAACGCCATGAGCGAGCACATCCGCAGCTCCTTCTACCGCTTCGCGCGGGCGTTCGACGAGGAGCCGGCACCCCTCGCCGAAGCCACCCTGGTGCGGATGGCCCCGGACCGGCCGGCGGCCTCCTAACCGGCGGGACGCAGGCGCAACGCCTGCATCCCGCCGTCGACGGCCAGTTCGGTCCCCGTGGTCGAGCCGGCGAGGGGGCTCGCAAGATAGGCAATGGCCGCGGCGATCTCTTCCGGGGCGACCAGCCGGCCGTGCGGCTGGCGGGCCTCCAGCGCGGCGCGTTCCGCCACGGGATCGTCAGCCTGGCCCAGCAGGCGGCTGACCCATGGCGTGTCCGCGGTGCCGGGATTGACGCAGTTGACCCGGATGCCCTCACGGATGTGGTCCGCCGCCATGCTCATCGTCAGGGCGCGGACAGCGCCCTTGCTGGCCGCGTAGAGCGCCCGCCCCGGCAGCCCGGCGGTGGCGGCGATGGATGAGGTGTTGACGATGGCGGCGGCTGCCGACTGGCGGAGGTAGGGCAGCGCGGCCCGGCTCACGCGGACTGCTCCGACCACGTTGACGTCGAAGACGTGGTGCCATTCGGCGTCGTCGTTGTCCGCCACGGTGCCTTGCGCCCCTATCCCGGCGTTGTTGACGACGACGTCGATTCCTCCGAGCTCCCGGGCTGCCTGCTCGACGGCGGCGCGGACGGAGGCGTCGTTGGCGACGTCGCACAGGATCGCGAGCGCGGGCGCGGCCACGGCCTCCGGATTCAGGTCCAGCACCGCCACCTTGGCTCCCCTGCCGAGCAGATGGGCCGTTGTGGCGGCCCCGATGCCGGAGGCTCCGCCGGTGACGATGACCCGGATACCGGCAAACTCCATGCCGTGGTCCCCGTTCATGCTACGAATTCATGGCGCTGGCGCCCCAGGCCCTGGATCTCGATTTCCACCACATCGCCAGCCTTCAAGTACGGGAAGCGCCCGGACAACGCGACCCCCTCCGGCGTGCCGGTGCAGATCAGATCGCCGGGTTCGAGGACCATGTACTGGCTGAGGTTCCAGACGATGGTCTCGACGTCGAAGATCATGTCCGCCGTGGAGGAGTCCTGGCGGAGTTCGCCATTGACCCAGCTGCGGAGGCGCAGCTCGCCGGTACCCACCTCATCCGGAGTGACCAGGTACGGCCCGGTGGGGCAGAACCCCGGCGAGCTCTTGCCCTTGGACCACTGGCCGCCGGAAACGTTCAGCTGGAAATCACGCTCGGAGAGATCATCGACCACGACGAAGCCTGCAATGTGGTCCCGGGCCGCTTCGGGCGACTCCAGATAGGAGACGCGGCTCCCGATGACCACACCGAGCTCAACTTCCCAGTCGGTCCTGGTCGATCCGCGGGGGATGCCGACGGCGTCATCCGGGCCGCCGACAGTATTGGGGGTCTTGAGGAAAATGACCGGGTGGGTGGGCGGCTCCGCGCCGGATTCGGCGGCGTGTGCGGCGTAGTTCAAGCCGACGCAGATAACCGCCGACGGCCGCGCGATCGGAGCGCCGTAGCGCACGCCCGTGGCATTGATTTCCGGGAGGGTGCCCGCGGTCAGCGCGGCAGCGGCGGCCGCAGGACCGCCCTGGGACAGGAAGTTTCCGTCGATCGCGGCGGTAAGGCTACTGAGCGCGTAGTGCCTCCCCTCGTGGACGAGGACGGGCTGTTCGGCGCCGGGGGCGCCGATCTGGGCAAACTTCATGGAGAGTTCCTTTCGGTCGTTCATCGGTACGCAGAAGGACGACGGCGGGAAGCTCCCGGCCGCCGTCCTCCCGATTCGGTCCGCCAGCACACAGCCCGGCGGGCCGGGCTGTGTGGCTTAGCTGGCGCTGAGGCTGGACTCCTGGGCTGTGCGCTGGTCCCGCAGGTAGCCGAAGAGTTCCCGCAGGCCGAAGGACCATCGCGGCAGCTCTTCCGCTGCCCCGACCCGGTTGATCAGGGCACCGAGGTGACGGCTGCGGATGGTCACGAGGTCGCCCGGCCGGTGGGTGAAGCCCTGTCCGGGCTCCGCCCGGTCCTGGGTCGGCGCGAAGAGGGTCCCCGTGAACAGAGCGAACCCATCCGGGTATTGGTGATGGCTGCCGTATGTTGCCGCGACCAGCTCCTCGAACGGCCGGCTGATCCGCGCCACGGAGTTGCGGCCCTCCAGCTCGTAGCCATCCTCCCCTTCCACCCGCAGCAGGATTTCCTCCTGGCGCAACGTCTCGAGGGTGAAACTGCCGTCGAACAAGCGGATCAGGGGACCCAGTGCGCTGGACGCGTTGTTGTCCTTCGCCTTGCCCAGCAGCAGGGCGCTGCGTCCTTCCACGTCCCGGAGATTCACGTCGTTGCCCAGCGTTGCGCCCACAACGGCGCCCGTCGAGGTGGCGATGAGCACCAGTTCCGGCTCCGGGTTGTTCCACGAGGAGAAGGCGGGAATGCCGATTCCGGCCCCCAGCCCCACCGAGGAGAGCACCGGTGCCTTGGTGAAGACCTCGGGGTCCGGCCCGATGCCGACCTCCAGGTACTGTGACCACAGCCCCTCGGCGATGAGTACCTTCTTGGCCTCGGCCGCTTCCGCCGAACCGGGGCGGATGGAGGCGATGCTGCCGCCGAGTGCGCGGCCCACGAGCTCGCGCACCTCCAGGGCGCGGCTGGCGTCTCCGCCGCAGCGCTCCTCGATGACACGCTCGATCATGCTGTCCACGAAGGTCACGCCGCAGGCCTTGATGACCTGCAGGTCCACCGGCGCCAGGAAGTGCGGACGGTCCGCGTCCCGCGCCAGCGATGCGCTGACGACGTCGGCGGTGTTCCACCGCGGCTCCGTCAGGGCGGCACGGACCGCCGCGGCCAGGTCGGGAAGCTCCAGCAGTTCGGAGACGGTTCCCGCCAAGCCGGTCAGGTCGAAGACAACCCCTTCCTGGACCGCGACCACCCGCGGGCCTCCCGTTGCCGGGTCCCAGAGCCGGCCGACCAGCAGGGCCCGCGCCGCATCATCGGGCAGGACCGAGGCCGCTGCCAGCGGCGCGTTCACCGCTGCCCCTCGCCCTGGACCGCGGGTCCAGCCGCGGGCAGCCGCCAGGTACCGTCGATGCGCTGCGGCACGTTCCACGGGTTGGCATCCCTCAGGGGTTCGGGCAGCCTCCCCTCGGAGAAGGACTGGTAGGCCACCGGACGCAGGAATCGGCGGATGGCGGCCGTACCCACCGAGGTGGTGGCCGACGTCGTTGCCGGGTAGGGCCCACCGTGGTGCTGGGCGTAGCTGACGGTCACGCCGGTGGGCCAGCCGTTCCAGAGCACCCGGCCGCTGATGTCCGTCAGCCGTGCCGCGAGTTCGGCGACGTCGTCGTCCGGCTCCGCCTGCAGCGTGGTGGTGAGCTGGCCTTCCAGGAGCTCCGCAAGCGCCGGGAGTTCGGATTCATCGCCGTATTCGACCAGCACGCTGGCGGGTCCGAACATCTCCTGGCGGAGGACCGACGGGTCACGGCGCACGGCGGCGGCCGTCGTGTGGAGCAGGGTGGGCGCCGGGGTCGCGGCGAAGTCGCCCTCGACCAGCACGTCGACTCCGTCCCCGCTTTGCAGCGTCCGGACTGCCTCGGAGAAACCCTCGTGCAGCCGGCTGCTGAGCAGCCGTGCCGGCACAAAGTCCGCCAGGGCCTCCCCGAGGACCTCCCGCACCCTGTCGGTCTGGCCGCCGGGCACAAAGAGCAGTCCCGGCTTGGTGCAGAACTGCCCCATGCCCATCGTGAAGGAGCCGGCATAGCCGCCGAGGATCTCGTCACGCCGGGCGGCCCACGCCTTTTCGGTTACGAACACCGCGTTGATGCCGCCGAGTTCGCCGTAGAACGGGATCGGCTCCGGGCGGGCGTTGGCGCGGTCGAAGAGTGCCCGGCCACCCGCCGTGGAACCCGTGAATCCAATGGCTTTCACCAGGGGATGGTCGACCAAAGCCTCCGCAGCGGCCCTTCCGGTGACCAGCGAGAAGAGCCCTGAAGGCGCCCCTGCGGCGTCGAGGGCCGCGGCCACCGTCTCGGCCGTGCGCAGGGCCAGCTTCGGGTGTCCGTCGTGTGCCTTGTGCACGACGGCGCAGCCCGCGGCGAGCGCCGAGGCGCTGTCCCCGCCGATCACGCTGAAGGCGAAGGGGAAGTTGGATGCCCCGAACACGCCGACGACGCCGATTGGCACGTTGAGCCGGCGCAGGTCCGGCCGCGGGCCCATGCCCCACTCCGCGTCCGCGTGGTCGATGGTGGCGTCGAAGTGCTCGCCGGCGCGGATTTCGGCGGCGAAGAGGCGGAGCTGGAAGACCGTGCGCTTCAGTTCGCCGCGTAGCCGCGCCTCGCCGAGGTGCGTTTCCTCGCCGGCGATTTCCACCAGGGCTTCCGCGTCGGTCTCGAGACCGTCGGCCACTGCCTCGAGCCAGCCCCCGCGGGTCCGGGGGTCCGCGGCGCGGCCCTTCTCGAACGCCGTGTGGGCCGCCTCAACTTTCGCGTTGAGCTCGGCAGCTGTGGTCGTCATCGGACCGCGCCGGTCGGAGTCAGCGAGGCGCCGGTCACGGCGGCCCGGTTCCCGACCTCCAGCCAGCCTGCGCCGCCCGGGAATTCCCACCGGGAGCGGGAAGCGGTGATCATTTCGGCGCCGGTGCCCGGAAGCTGCGGGGCCGCGTAACGGCCGTTGATTATCCGGACCGGCTCGGCGAAGTGCTCGTGGAGGTGGTCCACGTATTCGATCATGCGCCCGTCCTGGCTGCCGCTCACGGCCGCGTAGTCGAAGAAGGAGAAGTGCTGGACGAGCTCGCAAAGCCCCACGCCGCCGGCGTGCGGGCAGACGGGGACGTCAAAGCGGGCGGCGAGCAGGAGGTTGGCGATGTTTTCGTTCACGCCGCCCACACGGGTGGAGTCCAGCTGGAGCACGTCGATGGCGCCGGCCTGCAGCAGCTGCTTGAAGACAATGCGGCTCGCGACGGCCTCGCCGGTGGCGACGCGGATGGGGGAAACGCCCTTGCGGATCTCGGCGTGGCCCAGGATGTCATCGGTGCTGGTGGGCTCCTCGATCCAGTAGGGGTTGAACTCGGCGAGCTGGTTGACCCATTCGATGGCTTCGGAGACCTCCCAGCGCTGATTGGCGTCGATGGCGATGGGCAGGTCGCCGACGGCCTGGCGCGCCAGGGCCATGCGGCGGCGGTCGTCGTTGATGTCGCCGCCCACCTTGAGCTTGATCATGGAGAACCCGTCCGCGGCCGCTTCCTTGCTGAGCCGGACCAGCTTCTCGTCGCTGTAGCCGAGCCAGCCGGGCGACGTCGTGTACGCCGGGAAGCCATCGACCTTGAGCGACGCGATGCGGGCGGCCTTGCCGTCCTCGCCGGCGCGCAGGATGTCCAGTGCCTGCTGCGGGCTCAGGGCATCGCGGATGTGGGTGAAGTCGACGACGTCGACAATCTCCTCGGCGGGCATCTCACTGAGCAGCAGCCACAGGGGCTTGTTTTCCCGACGAGCGCGGATGTCCCAGAGGGCGCTGACCAGCGCCCCGCAGGCCATCTGGGTGACGCCCTTTTCCGGACCCAGCCAGCGCAGCTGGGAATCATGGACGAGGCGCTTGGACGCCCCGCCGAGGTCGAAGATGAGTTCGTCGATATCGCGGCCGAGGAGCAGCTTGGCGTAGGCGTCGATCGCGTGGGTGAGGATCTCGTTGCCGCGGCCGCAGCTGAAGACGAAGCCGTGGCCTTCCTCGCCCGCATCGGTGCGGATGACGACGTAGGCGGCCGAGTAGTCCGGGTCGACGTTGACGGCGTCAGAGCCATCAAGCTCGAGGGACGTGGGGAAACGTACGTCCTGGGTGTGGATGGAAATGATGGAAGGCACAGTTATCTTCTCTCTGGTCAATTCAATGAGCGGACGCAATTCCTATATGAATTGAGTTAATCATATAGGAACAGTGATCCAGATCAAGGGCCCCGGGAAACAAAGAAGCCCCGGCCGACTGGCCAGGGCTTCTTTCACTCGACGATGCGCCTTCTGGGAGGCCCGCTGTCCTCAAGCGGCGGGAGCTCGTCCGCGCCCTCAAAAGCCTGCGCGAAGCGGTGGAAAGAGTTCCTGATGTGCTCGGCCATGGCCTGTTCCGCCCGGTCCGGCAGGCAGGCCGAAATGGCATCCCGCACGGCGGAGTGCTCGGCCGCGGTGATCGCGCCGTCGATGTCTGCCGGGTACAGCCGGAACGTATGCAGGTGGCAATGGGTCTGGGCGAAGGCGTGGCGCACCACCGGGTTTCCGGCCGCAGCGAGGATGGTGTCGTGGAAGCGGGTGTCGTGGGCCACGAGATCCTGCCGCAGCTCACCCCCGGCTTCCATCGTGGCGCGAAACGCGGACAGTTCTTTTTCCAGCGCTGCTGCCGGGTTGGCGAGCCGGTCCACGGCGGCCGAGCGGGCCGCCCACGGCTCCACCAGCAACCGGAATTCGAAGAGGGCACGCAACTCCGCAAGATCCAGCAGCGGCGTGGTGCTGTAGCCCCGTCCGGGGCTGTAAATCACCAGGTTGTCGCCCTCGAGCCGCTGCAGAACTTCCCGAACCGGGGTCTGCGAAACGCCTAGGCTGCGGGAAACCGCATCAATGTTGATGCGGGCACCGGGCTCAATTTCGCCCCTGAGGATGGAAGCCCGCATGGAGGCATAGACATCGCCGACGCCCGCCTTGCTTTTGGACGAATCGGACGGAAGACGAGGGGGCACGCGGTTACCTCTTTGGGCTGGTTGAACTGAGTCGCTGTGGGAATCATAAGCCACGGCCCCTGGTCGGATGTGTCGCAGGGTTGCTCGTGCGGATCTGCCTTTGGACCGCACCCTCTATATGATTAGCCAGATTTCGGTATGGATTTGGCGACGGTTGGTCCGTGGCTTCCTGCCCAGGCGCCCAGGTGCCCGCACATCCGAAACCTCTGCCATGTCGAAGGAGACCGTATGACTGCCGTGGGCAGCAGGCACGCTACGCTCTTGCCGCCCGCGGCTCCCCGAGCCAGATCGCGCAAGCGCTGGGTGATCATCTGGCTCGCGTTCCTGGGGCTGAGCATCAACTATCTGGACCGCTCCAGCCTGAGTGTGGCGCTGCCGTTCATGGGCAAGGACTTTGAACTTTCGGCGACCCAGCAGGGGATGATTTTCGCAGCCTTCTTCTGGGCCTACGACTTCTGCCAGCTTGCCGCCGGGTGGTACGTCGACAAGGTAGGGCCGCGGAGATCCTTCTCCCTGGCGGCTCTGTGGTGGTCCATCTTTACAATCGTGACGGCCTTGTCGCAGAACTTCTGGTCGCTCTTCGCTGCCCGATTCCTGCTCGGCGTGGGTGAGAGCCCGGCGCCCAGCACCGCGGCCAAGGTGGTGGCCACCTGGTTTCCGGTCCGCGAACGGGCTTTCGCGACCAGCATCTGGGACTCCGGTTCCCGAGTGGGGGCAGTCATTGCCCTTCCGATCGTCACGCTGATCGTCGCGTTCACCTCGTGGCACGCCGTCTTCATCATCATCGGGCTGGCCGGCGTCATCTGGGCGGCAGTGTGGTGGAAGACCTACCGCAACCCCGAGGAACACCCGGGCGCCAATGCCGAGGAACGCGCCTATATCCAGGAAGGCGGTGCCCGGAGCGAAGCAAACGACGACGACGGCGCCGCCCAGCTGCCGTGGCGGTCACTGTTCAGATACCGCACCATCCTCAGCATGATGTTCGGTTTCTTCTGCCTGAACAGCGCCATTTACTTCTTCATCACCTTCTTCCCGGGCTACCTCGTCAAGGAGCGCGGCTTCGACCTGCTCAAGCTTGGTATCTTCGGCGCCATTCCCGGCATCTGCGCAGTAGCCTTCGGCTGGCTGGCCGGCTATGTCGCCGACCGCGCCGTTCGGCGCGGCGTCCCGCTCACCGGGGTACGCAAGACCGCCATCGCCGGCGGACTGATCGGCGGCTCGGTCATCATGTTCGCCGCGATAGTTCCCGAGGCATGGATGGCCCTGACGTTGCTGTCCGTGGCCTACTCCAGCCTCACGGTGGCCGCCACCGGGATATGGTCGTTGCCCGCCGACGTCGCCCCGAGCTCCCGGCACGTCGGATCCATCGGCGGACTCCAGAATTTCGCATCCAACCTGGCGGGCATTTTCACGCCCATCCTGATCGGCGTCCTAGTTGACCAGACGGGATCCTTTGTGGCGCCGCTGGCAGTCATCGGCTGCATCTCGCTGCTTGGCGCCGCGAATTACCTCTTCGTGCTGGGCAGGGTCGAGCCCTTGAAAGTCCCTGCGGCCGCGTGAGCACGCCGGGCCGCGCAACGCGCGGATTCACTTCTGGTCCGCTCCGCCGTCGTGCTGGCAGACTAAGCCGATGACCGAACCTCTCCATCAGTCCCGGCGGCCCGGGATCCGCGCCGCGATGTTCGTGGACTTCGACAACGTCTATACCGGGCTGCAGGCACTGGACCCGGCGGCTGCCAAGAGGTTCGCCGAGGATCCCAAGCACTGGACCGAGGCGCTGGCCGACGGTGTCGCGGGCGACGACTCCCGGCGCTTCCTGATCCGTAACTGCTACCTGAACCCCGTCATCTACTCGAAGTACCGGCCGTACTGGACCCGGGCGGGTTTCCGGGTGATCGATTGCCCGTCCCTCACGCAGCGGGGCAAGAGCAGCACGGACATCAACCTGGTGCTGGACGCGATGGACGCCCTGTCCGGCGCGGCGCATATTGAAGAGTTCTTTGTCGCCTCGGCGGATGCGGATTTCACCTCGCTGGTCCAGCGCTTCCGCGCCGCGGACCGGATGACGACGGTGATCGCCGCCGGCGCGGTGGCGTTCGCTTACCGGGAGATGGCGGACAGCGTAGTGGAGTCCCACGACTTCGTGGCCATCCTCAACGGGACCGCGGCCGATGCCCCGCGGCTGGTCCGTTCAGCTAAACCTGCCACGAGCCAGCCGGCGGCCCCGCTCGCCGCCGGACCCACAACGACGGCCGCCGCGGAAGTCCTCGCCCTCGTGCGGGCTGCGCCGGGACCGGTCACGGGTTCCGTGGCGGCGCACCGCGCGCTGGCCGCAGATCCTTCCCTCAAGACGGACTGGGGCGGCCACGGGAAGTTCAGCGCCTGGATCGCCCAGGCCGGCCCGGGTATCGCCTACGCATCAACCCCCTCGCCGGGCTGGGTCTGGGATGCCGAGCGGTTCTCACCGGACCTGCTGCCCGGGGCCGCGGAAACCCGGCCTGCGATCGAGGAACAGATCATCCGGGTGACCGATGTGCCGGCGTTGTCGTCCGGCCAGTACCGGCAGGTCTTTTTGTCGCTGGAGGCCAAACTGCGCGAGCACCTTGCCACCCGGGCTGAGCTGGCCAAGGCCGTGAGGGACGACTGCGTCGCGGCAGGGCAACCGGTCTCCCGCGCGGCCGTGAACTTCGTTCTCCAGGGCCTGGGGTACGCAGGGGTTCCGCTCACTGACGAGCTCCCGGCCCGGGAGCTAGCGGCGGCATGGACGAGGAACGTCGAGGAACTGTGCCGGGTAGCGCTGATGGAGTTCGACGATGCCGAGAAGCTGGCCCTGCGCCGCTGGGCCAGCGGGGGCCTGCTGGAGGACGGCCCTGACGTACCCAAAGGCTGAGCGCCGTCCGGTTCCTTGACACTATGACGACGGGGCTCGCCCTCGCCCCCTAGCCCCCGGCCCAGGCGCCGAAGTTGCCTCTCGTGCCGTCTCGGCCGTCATCGTCTTTGCCGCAACGTTTGCAACGCCTGTACAAGGCGCCGTCGTCGGCGTGTTCGACGTGCCAATCGTGCCGGATGTTCAGTTTGCAGAGCAGGGCCTTGAACACGTTCTCCTCCGATCGATTCGTTCGCCTGCCGGAGTCGATACTCTAATCGGTTGGCCTGGGGCCATCAGAGGGTGGCGGCTTCTTCCTGCGCCAGCCTGATGAGCCGAAGTTCGTCCTCCACGGCCCGGGCAGGCCAGTAGTCCTTGGCCAGCTCGTCCGCGCGGACTCGATCTGCCGCCGGAAAGAGCTTGGCCAAGAGCCCGGCAGCGTGCAGCAGGGCGATCAGCGCCAGGATCCTGTCATCAGATCCCGCCGCTTCGCTCGCCGAGGTTTCCGGCTTCCCCGGCTCCGCCTCGCCGGTGCCCGACGCCGAAGCCGTCGCAGCGGCCTGTGCGACCTCGGGCGCCGCGACATCTGGCTTCGTCTGGGCCGACGGCGGACCGCTGAGGGCGGCCTCAAGCTGTTCCAGCAGCGCCGCCTCCGGAGCATGGTCCTTTTCCGGGTACCTCGCGGGGCGGAACCGAGCCAGATGCTTCTCGCCGACATGCTCCACGATCCCGCGTGACGCCATCGTCTCGTAGACACGCTGCACTTCGGCGCGGCCCTCCAGCATGGAGACCCATCGTTTGGGAGTGTGCGGCCGCGACTTGCCGCGGATGAGCTCCAGCTCGTGCTGGAAGTCAGTGGCCGGGGTGTTGCGGGTGGCGCGGACATGCTTTCCCTGCAGCTCGATGGCACCGGTCAGTTCCAGCTCGGCCAGGATGGCCCCGGCCAGCGTGGTCCTGAGGGCGAACACCGGGATTTCGGGTGTCCCGTCGTGGTCCTTCGTCGCCAGCAGCAGGAAGGCCTGCGGAAGGCTCAGCTCCGCCGCTTTCGGCGTTTCAGCATTCATACGCTCATGGTGGCCCTGTTGCCGGGGCCACCACATGAGGATTTCGTCCCGATCCGTCTCCGTGAGGCGGTATTTTGGTGGGATGACGGCTAGTTACCGGTACGACGTCGAGGTCCTGCACCTGCTCGTGTCACCGGCCCACGCCTACTTCGGCCGCGCACGCGAGGGGGCAGCCGATGTCCCCACCACGGACGCCGAACGGGCCGAGTTCGTGGCTGGCAAGGGCATCGTCGGCGACCGGTTCTTCGGGAAGGCAGCGCACATGGATGCCGCCGTCACCGTTTTCGCCGTCGAGGCCCTCGAGGCGATCGCCGCCGAGCTCGGGACCGCCCCGTTTGACCCGTTGCTGACGCGCCGGAACGTGCACCTCAGGGGCGCCCAGCTGCCGCCCCTTCTGGGCCACGACTTCGCCATTGAGTCCCGCGGCGAGCTGGTGCAGTTCAGGGCCGGGCGGCCGGCGCACCCGTGCGCGTGGATGGATGAGATGCTCGCCCCGGGCGCCCATAAGGCCATGCGGGGCCGGGGCGGCGTGCGGTGCCAGGTGCTTTCGGACGGCGCCCTGCACCGCGGGCCGGCGGTGCTGATCAGCCCCGTGCCGCTTGACCCGGACCGCGCCGGCGAGGCGGCTCTGCTGCGCCCATCGCGGTTGCCTTAGCCCGGGGCCGGCCAACGTCCATGGTCTCGACGCCGAACTGGACACCAGGACCCATGTGCAACGCGTGCAAAAATCGCCCTATGACCAAGTCCCAGATGCGGCGTAAACCGGCGTGACGTTCGACGAGTCGTTCCGGACCGCCTTTGGCGTGGTCATCCTCGTCGGGGTGGCGACAATCGTGTTGGTGAGCGCACGGGTGCCAGCCCCTTGGTCGGCCGCGTTCGCCGTCGCCCGGGGGGTAGTGCAACTCGCGGTAATCAGCTTCATCCTGTCAGGTGTCATCCAGTCGCCCTGGCTGGTCGCCGCTGCGCTAACGGTCATGTTCACCGTTGCGGCAAGCACCTCGGCACATAGGCTAGGTTCGCTCCGCGCACGGTTCATCCCCGTGGCGGCCTGCATGGGCGCCGGGGTCCTCGCCGCTGGCATCGTGGTGTTCGCCACCGGGGCGATCGCGTTCACGCCCAGGTACATTCTGGCGATCGGCGGAATTGTGATCGGGAACGCAATGACCATCGCTACTCTGTCCGGTCGCCGATTCGTTGAGCTGGTCAACGACCGCTGGGAAGAGGTCGAAGGGTGGCTCGCCCTCGGCGCACGCCCACGCCAGGCGACCGCGGACCAAGTTCGTCGAGCCATTTCAGCTGCGCTCGTTCCCACGGTAGATCAAACCAAGACCACGGGGCTCGTCACACTTCCCGGCGCATTCGTGGGTGCGATCTTCGGCGGCGTTTCGCCGCTGGAGGCAGGACGGTTCCAAATCGTGGTGCTCGCCGCTATCGTCGGCGCCGGTGCACTCGTCGCAGTCGGACTTACCGCCTGGCTCGCGCCGGTGCGGGTCCGCCCCGACCGCCTCTAAACCAAAAGCCGCCAGGGCCGAACAATGCACGACACGACCCCCATGAACCAAGCCGGGCGCCACTTTCGTAGACTCTATGGAGATCCGACGTGTCGCCTCTGGAGACATGCCCGCCACAGGAAGAGCCATCGATGAAGATTATCGTCCTAGTCAAGGAGGTCCCCGACACCTACGGGGACCGAAAACTGAACCTTGAAACAGGCCTCGCCGAGCGGGAGGCCAGCGAAACAGTCATCGATGAGATCGGCGAGCGGGCACTGGAGCTCGCCTTGACGTACGCCGACGCGAACGAGGGCACCGACGTCGCCGTCCTCTCCCTCGCCCCCGAAGGTGCGACAGCGACGATCCGCAAGGGGCTCGCGATGGGCGCCGGCAGCGCCATCCACATCTGCGACGAGGCGCTCCGGGGTGCGGATCTTGGACTGACCGCTGAAACCCTCGCGGCAGCAATCCGCCGCACCGGCTTCGACCTGGTCATTGCCGGCAACGTCTCCACCGACGGATCCGGCGGCATGATCCCCGCGATGCTTGCGGAATTGCTGGACGTGCCGCTGGCCAGCGGCCTCAGCTCCGTGGAGATCCGCGACGGCGGGGTGTCCGGGACCCGCGGCGTTGAATCCGGCGTGCAGCAGGTATCGGCGGACCTGCCCGCGGTCATTTCCATCACCGAGGCGCTTCCCGGGCCGCGTTTCCCCAACTTCAAGGGCATCATGGCCGCGAAGAAGAAGCCCTTGGAGGTGCTGACGCTCGCAGACCTCGGAATCACGGCCGACAACCCGGACGCGGCGCGTTCGATCATGCTGACCATCGCCGAGAAGCCCCCGCGCGCGGCGGGCGTCAAGATCGTCGACGAGGGCGATGCCGGCGAGAAGCTGGCCGAGTTCCTGATCGAAAACCGACTGGCTTAGGGAGCAACGACATGACTGATTTCCCTCCTGACGCAATCCTGGTGGTCGTGGAAACCCGGGCCTCCGGTGACCTCGAGAAGGCCGCGGCCGGTCTCTTCGGCGCCGCCGCCGGCGCCGGCACGCCGGTTGCCTTGGTGTTGGCCGCCCCCGACGCCGGGAGCGCCGCCGCCGCCGAGGCCGCGGCGCTTGGTGCCGCGCACGTACTGATTGCCGAGACGCCGGATCCGTCCGCGCTGGGCGTGCCGGGCGTGGACGCGCTGGCCGCCGCCGTCGAGCGGGTGCGCCCGGATGCGATCCTGGTCTCGCATTCCCTGAACGGGCGGGACCTGGCCGGCCGCTACGCTGCCCGTGCGCGCGCGGCGGTGTCCGTTGACGCCGTCGGCGTCTCCCGCGATGACGAGGGCGTGGTGGCACACCACTCGGTCTACGGCGGCGCCTACGACGTGACGTCAACGGCCACGTTCGGGCCGCCGGTCATCACGGTCCGCCAGGGCTCCATCGAGGCCCGTGCTGCGGCCCAGCCGCCGGCGTCGGAGACCCTGGCAGTCACGCCCTCCGGGAGGAAGGCCGCCCGGATCGATTCGTTCGAGGAGGCCGTCGCGGCCACCACCCGGCCGGAATTGCGCGGTGCGGCGAAGGTCGTCGCGGGCGGCCGAGGTCTTGGGTCGGCGGAACAGTTCGCACTCGTCGAGCAGCTCGCCGATACCCTCGGCGCCGCGATTGGTGCCTCGCGTGCCGCGGTGGACGCAGGCTACGTTCCGCAGTCGCAGCAGGTGGGCCAGACAGGGGTTTCCGTGTCCTCCCAGCTCTACATCGCGCTCGGCATTTCGGGGGCAATCCAGCACCGGGCCGGCATGCAGACCGCCAAGACGATCGTCGCCATCAACAAGGATGCGGACGCCCCAATCTTCGAGATCGCCGACTTTGGTGTGGTGGGCGACCTCTTCAAGGTTGTGCCCCAGCTCATCAGCGCCCTTGAGGCCCGGAAGAAATAGCGATGGCAACTCAGTCTGGGTCCGTTCGGCGGGGCCTGCCGCGCGTGCCGGGCGGCGAGCCTTGGCCGCCTGCGGGCGAAGCCCCCGCACACCTCATCACGGCGGGCGCGGCGACGGCCGCTGTTCAGGACACGGTGCCGGCGGCGGCGCAGTCCGTTCCGGTCGCTGTCGTGAACGACGGCGGAGGGGCGGCGTCAGCCCCGGTGACCCGGGTGGCCGCGCGGCTCCGCCGTGGCCTGCCACGTGTGCCGGGCGGCGAGCCCTGGCCGCCGGCGGGCGAGGTGTTGGCGTCGGCTGCGAATCGGTCCGCGGCTCCGGCCGCCGTCGCCGAGCCCACTACGGTTCCGGTTGCCGTTCCGGCACCGACCGCCCCGGTTGCTCCGCTTGCGCCGCTTGCTCCGCTCGAGAAGGCAGCGCCGGCTACGGCGGCGCCGGCCACTGGGCCCGCCGCTGCACCGGCCACGTCGACGGCGGGTGCCGCTCAGCTTCGACGCGGACTCCCCCGGGTTCCCGGCGGTGAACCGTGGCCGCCGGCAGGCCTTGCCCCGGCAGCCTCTGCCCCACCTGTTCCCGCGGCAGAGGCCGTGCCGCAACCCGTTGCCCTGGCTCCTTCACCAGCTGCCGCTCCGGCCGCCGTCGTCGTCGCGGAGACCGCTACCGACAAGACGCCGCCAGCGGCGCCGCGTGAACCCGCTCCCGCAGCAGCCGCCGCGGCCGCGGCCGCGCCTCCCGCCGTCGTCGAAAAGCCCGCAAAGCCCGTGGCTCCCAAGGCCGAGGCCAAGCTCTACGGTTCGCGCACCCTGGCCCAGTGGATCACGCGCGTCGTGCTCCTCGCCGTCGGCGCAGTGGCCGCCGCCGGGATTCTGGTGCTGGCCGCGCGCGGTGTGACGACGCTACCGGGCGTGCCGGAATTCCTCGAAAGGTACCCCGGCGAATACGAGCTGCCCCCGACGGCGGAGCCAGGCTTCCCCTGGTGGGCGCAGTGGGCGCACTTCTTCAACATCTTCCTGATGGTGCTCATCATCCGCTCCGGCTACCAGGTGCGCACCCAGCAGAAGCCGCCGGCGTACTGGACGCCGAAGCGCGGCGGCAAGAAGATCAGCATCACCCTGTGGCTGCACCAGTCGCTCGACATCTTGTGGCTGGCCAACGGTCTCATCTTTTCGGCGCTTCTGTTTGCCACGGGCCACTGGATGCGGATCGTCCCGACCAGCTGGGAGGTGTTCCCGAACGCGCTCTCCGCGCTGCTGCAGTACATGACCCTCGACTGGCCCGTGGAGAACGGCTGGGTGAACTACAACAGCCTGCAGCAGCTGATGTATTTCCTGGTGGTGTTCATCGCCGCCCCGCTCGCGGCCATCACGGGCGTGCGCATGAGCGAGTTCTGGCCAAAGAACGCGAAGACGCTGAACAAGACCTACCCCGTGGAGGTGGCGCGCGCGATCCACTTCCCCACGATGCTGTTCTTCGTGCTGTTCATCCTCATCCACGTGTTCCTGGTGTTCGCGACCGGTGCGCTGCGCAATCTGAACCACATGTTCGCGGGCACCGACCAGGTGAACTGGGCGGGGTTCTGGCTCTTCGCGGCCGCCATCGCCATCACCACTGCCGGCTGGTACGCCGCGCGTCCCATCGTGCTCGCGCCGATTGCGAAGCTGTTCGGGAAAGTGAGCAGCCGCTAGGTCCGAGGCTGCGCATCGTCCGCGGGAGACAGCACCAGGGAACTCCGTGAGAAAGGCTCCCGGCGAACAGCGTTAGTGCATATCGGCTGTCCACCGGGAGCCTTCTTCACTAGATGCCGGCTAAGAATGCCTGCTTCTAATCCGTGCCTGTTATGGCGGGCGCGAGGCTGGAATCAGGCGAAACGCCGTTAGCCCGAGCCACTTCCTCCCGCAGGGGGTCGTAGCGATCACCACCAGCATGTGTCCGCTTATCGACGAAGTAGAACGCGACCAGGAGCAGGGCGAAGAACGGGACTCCCGCCATCCACGTCCACGTCAGGCCGTCGATGAAAGTCGTGGAGACCAGAACGGCGGTGAGGAACAGGGCCGCCAGCACGGTGGTCACTGGCGCGCCCTTTAGCCTTGCGGGCGACTTGGGGAGATTATGACGAGCTCGAACGATACGGAATCGCATGTGGGTGATCAGAATCAGAATCCAGACGACGAGCGCGCCGAAGACCGAGATCCCGAAGAGAGCCAAGTACGCACTGTCGGCCGCGACCACCGAGATTATGGCTGCCAGCAGCATTCCTGCCGAGCTCAGGATCAACGCCAAAGCCGGGGCGCCGCCCTTGGTCAATTTCCCGGTCCACTGCGGCGCGTACCTATGTGCCGCCAGCGAATGGAGCATGCGGGACGTGAGGTAGAGGTTGGCGTTGGCGGAAGATAGCGCCGCGGTCAGGACGACAAAGTTCATGATCGTGGCGGCAGCCGGAACGCCGGCGGCTTCAAAGACCAACACGAAGGGGCTGGCATGGATGTTGCTGCCCACCTGGGCCGTTGCAGTCCACGGCACGACCGCCAGGACGATCGTTATCGCAACGACGTAGAACAGTGCAAGACGGAGTGCCATCGACCTCGTGGCTCTCACCACGTCGCGCGCCGGGTTTTCAGATTCCGCAGCGGTAACGGAAACGACTTCGGTGCCAATGAAGCTGAAAATCACAAAGACCATGGCGAGCAACAGTCCTTGGACGCCGTTAGGCATGAAGCCACCGTTGGAAACCAAGTTTTCGACGCCGACGGACGGGCGCCCTGGAAGTCCGAAGACCATCAAGGCCACACCCAAGAGGATGAAGGCAACAATGGCGCTGACCTTGATCATGGAGAACCAGTACTCGACTTTGCCGAACAACTTAACGGCCGATGCATTCACACCCAGGATGGCGATGGAGAAGACAACCGTTGTGAGCCAGAGGGGGATTTCCGGCCACCAGAACCTGACGAAGATTCCGGCGGCGATCACTTCGCCCCCGATGGCAATGCACTGAATAGCCCAGTACGTCCACCGCACGACGAACCCGGCCCACCGGCCAATGTAAGAGTGAGCCAGAACGCCAAATGCCCCCGCAGTTGGGTGAACGACCACCATCTCGGCAAGTGCCCATGCAATCACGAGGGCGACGAGCCCGCACACCACGTACGCAATGATCGTCGATGGCCCAGCTTGCGAGATGGCAAGCCCGGATCCCAGAAATAGCCCGGTGCCGATGGCTCCGCCCAACCCGATCATGCCGAGCTGGCGGCCTGTTAGCCGGCGCTGCAGGCCATGGGTGTTCGCTTCCAGGGGGGCAGATGTTTCGCGTACCGTCATGACGTATTCCTCCTTGTTTTCTCGGGAAATCTGGGGAAATGCATTGTTTCAAGCGCCGTCGGTGAAGCTGGGCTCAAAAATCGGTTACTCCCGTTTGAGGGCCCGACGGCGGTAACGGACTCTGCCACAGCCCGGGTCGGTGCTCTTATAACGAGCGGTATTCCGTCAAAGCCTCAATAGCTGCATCGATGTCGGCGTCCGAGGTGTAGTAGTGAAGGGACATGCGCAGAAGCTCGCCTCTGGGGGCCGTCATGATGCGGCGTTCATGCAACCATGCGCCGAGTGAGACTGGGTCATCGTCAACGATGGCCACCTGCGGGCCGTGGCGATCGCTGTTTGCCGATCGGCTCACCGCAAAGCCTGCGGCCTCGGCTCCGGCAGCCAGCTTGTCGGCAAGCCGCATGACGTGGGCAAATCCGGCAACCTGGTCGACTTGCTCCAGCAGCCCAAGGCCTGCGACGGCGGCGTAGGCGGCCGGAATGGCAGGGGTGCCAGCTTCGAATCGGCGCGCATCCGTGGGATAGTCCACCATTTCCGGGTCAAACGCGAAGGGATTCACACGGCCGAACCAGCCCGTGAGTTCCGCGTCCCGCTCCGAACGAATGCCGTCCTTGACATACAGGAAGGCAATGCCGGCCAGGCCCAGCATGTATTTGAGTGAGCCGGTCACAAGGTAGTCGCAATTCATTGCCTTGACATCGATTGGGACAACGCCTGCACCTTGGTAAGCGTCGACAAACATCCGGGCTCCGCTCCCATGGGCGAGCGCAGTGATCTCGGCAAGCGGCGGCCGGGCTCCGTCGTGGTAGCTAACAAGGGGAGCTGAAACCAGGGCAGTTGACTCGTCGATGGCGTTCGTCCAGGCGCCAACCTCCAAAGCCTCAAATCGGTCGGAGACCGACTTGATTTTTGCACCCTGCGCCTGTTGCGCCCGAAGCACGTGGCCCACGGAGGGGAATTCTAGTGCGGACGTGACGATGCCCGTCCGGTTGTTCCAATCGAGGCTAGAAGCGACTTGGTACGCTCCCTCGGACGCCGAACTGACAATGGCGATCTCACTGGGTTCAGCATTGATGAATCGCGCAAAGCGCGCCCGAGCTTCTTCCACCTTGTTCATCCACAGTTCCCACGGGGCTCCGGCGTTCTGCAGTGAGCCGGCGATGTCGAGCAGGCTGTAAGTTAGTTGGGCCGACAGGGCGCCTTGGCTGCAGCTTGCCAGATGCGTCATGTTGGTCAGCGGGGGGAACTCCCGCCGGAAATCGGCGGGGTCGAAGGAGCCGCCGTCATGTGCCGCAAATTTTTTCGTCGTCATGAGCTGACAATATGCACGAACTTTAGTGTGGTCAATAGTTATTTAGTGTCACTGAATATCTCAGGTTCGGAAGGGAACACAATGGATGGTCTGCGCATACGCGAGCTTCGGACGGAACAAGGGATGACACTCTCCCAACTGGCCAGCCAGTCCGGCCTTTCCGAGGGGATGATCAGCCAGGTTGAACGTGGACTGACCGACCCGAGCCTCGAGACCCTGCGAAAGATCTCCCGGGTCCTCAACCTGCCCCTTTTCCAGCTGTTCCATCAAGATGACGCCGACCGGAGCAGGGTGACGGTGCTCCGAAAGGGGCACCAGGTGCAAATAACGTCCCCCGCCACGAACATCACCTATCTCCGGCAGTCGGCGGGTCACGGTCAGCTTGAAGTCCTGCGGGGAACTCTTGCCCCGGGTGGCGCGTCGAGCCTTGAGCCCTGGAGTCACCCCGCCGAAGAATGTGTCGTCGTCATCTCAGGGCTTCTTGAAGTCGAAATCCAGGGCGAAAACATTTCGTTGGAACCAGGCGATAGTTGCCATTTTGATTCCACACTGCCCCACAGGCTGCTCAACATCAGCAACGAGCCCACGGTTTTCATAACCGCGGTAACGCCGCCAAGCTACTAGCAGTCGAGGGCGGCCGGCCGGCGGGACCATCCCGCCGCGGAAGTGGCGCGCCCATTGACGGGGTGGGTGTCGCTGGGTACTGTGGTCCAAATCGCCGCATGGCAGTTCGGTGACGATCGTCAAAAATTTGTACGACAGAAGGCGGTTCTCGTGACTACGACAGGTACGACTCGGCTGGATGAGGCCCTGCAGGCAATGGTGCGTGGAGACATCGAAATCATTGATCTCACGGCTCCACTGAGCAGCAGCACGCCCGCGCTGCGCCTTCCGGCACCGTTTGCGAACCTCATTGACTTCAGCCTCGACGAAGTCAGTGCGTACAACGAGCCCGGCCCATTTTGGCGCCACAACAACATCCACACCGGCGAACATATTGGCACCCACCTCGACGCCCCCATCCACTGGGTGACCGGCAAAGATGGCTATGACGTCTCCGAAATTCCGGTGCAGCGGCTCATTGGGCCCGCCGTCGTCCTGGATTTCACTGCGGAAGCGGCCGACGATGCGGATTTCCTGCTGGAAATCTCCCACGTCAAGAACTGGGAATCCCGGCATGGCGCCATTCCCGACCACGCCTGGGTGCTGTTTAAGACCGGATGGGACAAATACTCACGGAACGAAGAGCAGTTCTTGAACCTGGATGAGTCAGGATCACACACGCCCGGAGTCTCCGCAGAGTGCGCGAAGTGGCTCGCCGAGGAAACCAATATCACCGGGTTCGGTGTCGAAACCGTTGGGATCGACGCCGGTAACGGCGTAGCCCTCGACCCGCCCTTCCCTGCCCACCACTTCCTTCTCGGCAACGACAAGTACGGCATCACATCGCTGCAGAACCTGGACAGGCTGCCTGCCGTCGGCGCTGTCTTGGTCGTATGCCCCCTGCCTATCGTCGGCGGGAGCGGAAGCCCGACTCGCGTGTTGGCACTCGTAGACAGGACAGCCAGCGCCTAGAGCAACTACTAGCCCTTTCGCTGAGGCAGCTCGACATACCTGCTCACCCAGTCTCGTCCGGCAGGCTTGCGTCGATGGGGAAGGTCATGAACGCCGGCGTCTCGTACGGGTGCGCGGACAGCGCGGCGCTGACGACGGCGTTGCGCCGGGCGCGCGGGTAGATGGCCTCGATCCGGGTCTCAGGGACTTCTTCGGGGGAACCGACGGCACCGATGGTCGGGGTCGCGCCCGGCAGAGGCGTGAACCGCCCGGTGCCGTCAAGACTGAACGAGCAGTGCGAATAGTTGCCCAGCCTGCCCGCCCCGGCGTCGCCGATGGCCCGCCGGACCGCGTCCGCAGCTTCAGTGGGGACATAGATGACCAAACAATCCATGGGTTCCATGGCTGAAAGTCTGGCACGGGCCACCCTGTGACGCCGGCGCCGGCGTCACCATCAGCTGGCCGGGTCGTACTGGAACGCGCGCACCTCCTGCGCGCAACGGCAGGAGGCCGCGATCTTCGCGGCCCACTCCAAGGCCGCCTCATACGAGGGCAACTCAAGCACCGAATAGCCCCCTTCAAGCCGCGCCGTCTGGGCGTAGGTCCCCTCGCGGACCGTCCCGTCGGCGTCGACCATGACGGGCGGAACGCTCTCGTCGATGCCGCCGCCGAAGACCCAGACGCCGGCGTCCTTGGCCTCCTGCACGACGGCGTGCGCCGCGTCAGCAACGGCCTGCAGCTCTTCCTCGGGGAAGACCATGGCGGCACTCGGAAACGAGATCAGATACTTGGTCATCGGGCGGGCTCCTTCTTCGCAGGATGGCGGATGGCGTTCATCCTCGCGGACCGCACAGTGCCGCGCAAGGTCCTGGCTGGGCCCACAGCTTGAAATAACCGCCGTGTCCGGCCCTCAAATAGGGGGACAGAATCATCCCGTGGTGGGAGTATGTCGAACGTATATTCGCCCACAAAGGAGCATCAGTGCCACTGGAAGCCTTAGAGGACAGCCCGACCGACTTCGACTTCATCATCGGAACCTGGGCCGTGCGGCACGAACGACTCAACCAGCTCTTCGCGGCATGCACCGAATGGACCGAGTTCACAGGCCTGTCGTCGACTTCCAAGACGCTCGGCGGATACGGAAACCTTGAAGATAACCTCCTGAGATTCCCCAGCGGCGATGCACGTGCGATCGCCATCAGGTCGTACTCGCCAGACCTCGGGACGTGGTCTATCTGGTGGTTGGATGGCCGCAGTCCCGGCACCCTTGACACGCCCGTCGTCGGCAAATTCGATTCCGGCGTTGGGACCTTCTTCGCGGACGACAATCTGGACGGCACCCCTATTCGGGTGCGGTTTACCTGGAATTCAACGACCGAGAATCCGAGGTGGGAACAAGCGTTCTCCAACGACGGCGGAAACACCTGGGAGACGAATTGGCGGATGGAATTCATCCCGGCCTAGTCAGAACCTAGGCCTTGTCCTTGGCCCACCACAGGAATTCGGAAGCGTGCTGCTGGTGCCGGAATCCGTCGCCGAGAAGTGCAAGCAGCAGGTCGTTGCTCCAGAGTATGAGACGTCCGATCGTCCAGTCGACCCGCTCGGGATCGGGCAATTCGAGACCCCAGAGTGAGCGTGCAATCTCCCGCTTACCGGCCACGCCGGTGTACATGAGGATCGTCAGGTACCTCTCGGGGTCGACGATGCACAGAACCTTAGTCAGCAGCGACTCCTTGAACCCCTTCATCGAGAAGGGTGTGGTGTCCTTGATGAGGGCGGTGAGACGGTCCTCCAAATCGGCCGGCGACGTGCCCCGAAGCAGATACTCGACTGCCTTGCGGACCTGCGCCGCGCCGGTTTCGGCCCCCATTTCATTCCAAGCCTCATTAAAGACGGACATGTTACCTGGGTTGGCGCCAACGTTAGAGTTGGCGAAGGCCTTGAGATCCAGAGGGTCCGCGTTCGGTAAGCCCTCGGCGCTGAACACCTGCTGGTACTTGGCCCAGTACGGGGCGACGTTCGGCTCAGGCTCGGGCTCCCGCTTGAGAAACTCAGACTTGAGTTCGTTGGCCCGTGCGAGCTTCACGGGATCGACGTCCCCGGGCTTCGGGAACCGCTTCTTGATGTCCTCAAGTGTTGGCAAGGGGATCTTTTGCCGCTCCGGCTCGCCGCGGAGCCACTCAAATCCGCAGTGCTCGCACTTGAGCCTCCGCTGCGTCCCCGACAGCATCTCGACGCGCACGACGTATTCGTCGGTAAGGCAGGTGGAACAATCGAGGTCAATTGCCATGGGAGTTGCCTTCCGAGCACGCTGAATATGACCCGCAGTGGGCCACCCAAACGGTAACAGCCTCGGGGTAAATCCGGCTCAACTACCCAGCTGGTCCCGGCGGCGTTTTAGGGTGGCGGCCTCGGCGGAGTTGCCCGCCAGCTCGATGGCCGTCTCATACGCCGCATCCGCGTCCGCTGTGCGGCCCGCCGCAACAGCTCGGCGCGGGTGGCGTAGTAGGCGTGGTAGCCGGCCAGGTCCGGCCCCAGCCGCTCGACGGCGGCCAGGGCCACGTGCGGCCCGTCAAGCTCGGCTACCGCGATGGCCCGGTTGAGCGCGACGATCGGCGATGGGTCGAGGGCCACCAGTTGGTCGTAGAGCGCGACGATCTGCGACCAGTCGGTCTCGTGGATATCGCGGGCAGAGGTGTGCACGGCATTGATGGCCGCGAGGAGCTGGTACGGCCCCGGCGCCTTCCCGGAGGCCAGCCGCTCCCGCACCAGGCGGTGGCCCTCGGCGATCAGCGTCCTGTCCCAGGCACTCCGGTCCTGCTCATCTAGGGTGACGAGTTCGCCGCCTGCCGAGATCCGGGCGGCGCTGCGGGCCTCGGTGAGGAGCATCAGGGCCAGCAGGCCGGCCACCTCGCCGTCGTCCGGCAAGAGGGCCCGGAGCTGGCGGGTGAGCCGGATGGCCTCGGCGGTCAGGTCGGTACGGACGGGGCCGGTGTCCGGGCCCGTGGCCAGATAGCCCTCGTTGAAGACCAGGTAGAGCACGGCGAGCACGCCGGAGATGCGCGCCGGGAGATCCTCCGCGGCCGGCACCCGATAGGGGATCCGGGCGGCCTTGATCTTGGCCTTCGCGCGGGTGATCCGCTGCCCCATGGTGGTTTCCTGTACGAGGAAGGCCCGGGCGATCTCGGGCACGGTCAGGCCGCCGACCATGCGCAGGGTCAGGGCCACACGGGTTGGCAGCGCGAGGGCCGGGTGGCAGCAGGTGAAGATCAGCCGGAGCCGGTCGTCGTCGATGGTGCCGAGCGGTTCGGGAGGGTCGTCGTCGAAGACCAACTGGGCCTCCTGGTGTTTGGTGTTGCGTTTGTTTTCGCGCCGGAGCCGGTCGATGGCTTTTCGCTTGGCCGTGGTGGTCAGCCAGGCGCCGGGGTCGGGCGGGACACCGTCGGACGGCCAGCGTTCGACGGCGGTGGTGAACGCCTCGGCCGCCGCTTCCTCCGCGAGGTCGAGGTCCCCGAAACGGCGGGCCAGGGCGGCGACCACCCGGGCCCAGTTCTCCCGGTAGGCCTGGCTGACGGCGCCGCCGACGTCGGGTGCGTTCACAGGAACGGCCGCACCTCGACCTTCCGGTTGCAGGCCTTCGATCCCTCGGCGGCGAGCTTCAGCGCCACGTCGAGGTCGGGCGCCTCGATGATCCAGAAGCCGGCGAGGTACTCCTTGGACTCCACGAAGGGCCCGTCGGTGACCACGGCGGACTCACCCCGGTTGTCGATGACGGTTGCCGTATCCGGGAATCCGAGGCCGCCGGCGAAAACCCAGTGGCCGTCGGCCCGGAGCCGGTCGTTGAACTCGTCGATGGCCGCCATCTCGTCCGACGGCGCGAGCTCAAGCTGGTCGTGAATCACGGACAGCAAATACTGCATTTCGGGTCATCTCCTGCGGTTTGGGGCGCCCCTCCTGGGCGGCCGCTCACCTTTACTACGAACAACTCTGCCCCGGTTCGACGGGAAACGCGCGGATATTTGAAAAGCAACGTGGAGGCATGGGACCGCTAACGGTCCCACACCTCCACATCTGCGCCTTTCGGAGGGGTTAGCCGTGCGTAGGTACGCTTAGCTCCTCGTCGGCCGTAACGCGCACCGGCTCCTTGGTGAAGAAGAGCAGCGCCGCTGCGGCGATAACGCAGAGGACGGCCATGATGATGAACCCGCCCGTGTAGCTCCCGGATGCGGAAACGATGAAGCCCATGACGCTCGGGGCGATGATGCCGGAGAGCGCGAAGCAGGCGTCAGCAAAGCCGGCGGCGGTGCCCGGTTGCTTGGGCGCGGCGTCGATGGATGCCACCCACCAGATGCCCCCGGTGATGAACCCGAAGCCCACGCCCAGGGAGATGCAGACCAGGGCGAGCGTCAAGGTGACGGGCATGATCAGCAGCGGGACCAGTGAGGCTCCCGCGAGCAGCAGGGCGACGCCGATGATGGTGAAGCGGGAGCGGACCTGCTGGGTACGCTTGTAGATGCGGTCGACCAGCACACCGCCGACCAGGGCGCCCACGACGCCGGCCGCCCAGGGCGCCACGGAAAACGCGCCCACGGCCTTGAGGGACAGCCCGAACCCGGCCTGTAGGTACTGCGGGAGCCAATACATGAACGCCCAGAACATGAAGCCCCAGGCGAAGTAGCCCAGGCCTACGATCCACAGGTTCCGGTTGCGCAGGATCGGGCCCCACTCCATCTTTTCTTCCCGGCCGGTGTCCTCGCCTTCGGTCTGGCCGCTCTTGATGAAGGCGCGCTCCTCCTCCGAGCAGAAAGCCGCCTCACTGGGCGAATTCTTCAGGTACGGGACGGCGATGAGCACCCACAGCACGCCGGCGGCGGCGAGGATCCAGAACATGCCCATCCACCCGGTCAGGGATACCAGCTGGGTCAGGATGGGACCGCCGATCAGGAGGCTGCCGGAGACGGCCACGCCGCCCACCAGGGCGAGAGCCTTGCCGCGTTCCTGGGCGGGGAGCCACCGGCTGGCGATGCGGGTGGCCGCGGGGAAGCACGGTGCCTCGCCGGCACCGAGCACGATCCGGACCAGGATCAGCCCCATGAATCCGCCGGCCGCCGGGGTCAATGCGGAGGACACCGCCCAGACGAGCATGCCCCAGATCAGGACCTTGCGGGAGCCGAACCGGTCCACCAGGGGGCCGGAGAGCAGTGCGAAGATCATATAACCGACGGAGAACGCCGAACTGATGATGCCGTATTCGGCGGCGGAGATGCCGAATTGCTCCCGGATCGGCGTCGCTGCGAACGAGATGGCACTGCGGTCAATGTAATTGACCAGCACCAGCCCAAGGACAATGCAGATCGTAAACCAACGCGTTTTCATAGGATTCCTAGGGGTTAGATGACGCCGCGCTCACGAAGATCGCGGAGTTCGGAGGGATCGTGTCCGAGGGCGGTCAGGACCTCGTCAGTGTCGGCACCGAGCGCTCGTCCGGTGTGCCGAATGGAGCCCGGGGATTTGGTCATCCGCCACATGACGTTTTGCATGCGGACCGATCCAAGGTCTGGGTCGGGGACTCGGGTGATCATCTCCGTGGCAACAATTTGTTCGTCTTCCAGCAGTTCGCTGGGCCGGTAGACAGGCGCCACTGCCGCCCCGGCCGCTTCAAATTCCTGGATCACTTCGTCGCGGGTGCGCTGTTCGACCCAGGTACCGACGTATTCGTCCAGCAACTCAGCGTGCTGGGCCCTCTGCCGGCCGGTCGCAAACCAGGGCTCGTCGAGCACTTCGGGGTGCCCCACCAGGCGCAGGACCCGTTCGGCGATGGCCTGGGCGCTGGTCGAAATCGCCACCCAGTGATCGTCCTTGGTCCGGTAGAGATTGCGGGGCGAGTTGTTCTGCGAGCGGTTGCCGGTGCGGTCCTGGTCGATCCCGAGCTGGTCGGCGTAGATCACGGCCGGCCCGACGGCGGTCATGATCGGGCTGAGCAGGTCCAGGTCGATGACCTGCCCCTCGCCCCCGTTGCGGTCCCGCTCCAGCAGGGCCATGGCGACGGCGGAGGAGCCGGCCACCCCGGCGATCGAGTCGGCCAGCCCGAAGGCCGGGAGCGTGGGCGGGCCGTCCGGTTCGCCGGTGAGGTGCGCGAAGCCGCTCATCGATTCGACCAGGGTTCCGAACGCGGGCCGGGAAGAGTACGGTCCGTGCTGGCCGAAGCCGCTGACCCGCAGCATCACCAGACCGGGGTTGTCCTTCGACAGGACGTCGTACCCCAGCCCCCAGCGCTCGAAGGTGCCCGGCCGGAAGTTTTCGACGACGACGTCGGCCGTGGCGGCCAGCTCGCGAAAGATTTCCTGCCCGGCCTCGGTCCCGAGGTGCAGGGTAACGGTCCGCTTGTTGCGGCTGACCATCTTCCACCACAACGGGATTCCGTCCTTGTCCAGCCCGTGGCCACGCATGCCGTCCGGCTTTGCGGGGTGCTCGATCTTGATGACGTTGGCGCCGAAGTCGCCCAGGATCTGCGCGGCTAGAGGGCCGGCGAGGATGGTCGATGCATCAAGGACTTTGAGCCCGCGAAGCGGTCCGTGATTAGTCTCGGTGACGTCGCCGTACACGTTGCCGCTCACAGGTACGGGCGCTGCAGGTAGCGGCCGACTGGTTCGCCGGTGATGACGCCGTCGGTCAGCACTCGGTGGCCGCGGACGAAGGTGTCCGTGACCTTGGCACCAAGCTCGAAGCCCTCGAACGGCGTGTATTCCTGGGTGGATTCGGAGTCTTCCGCTCGGACGGTCCAGACGACGTCGGGGTCCACGATCGCGATGTCGGCGTCGGCGCCTTCCACCAGCCGGCCCTTGCCCGGCAGGCCGTAGCGGGCCGCCGGGTTCGCGGACGTCAGTTCGGCGATCCGCCGGAGAGACAGCCCGCGCTTGCGTCCCTCGGTGATCAGTCCGGGCAGCAGGTACTCGGTACCGCCGAATCCTGACTTCGCGGCGAAGATGTCGTCGCGGTCGTCACCGAACTTCTGCTCGTCCTTGCAGCAGGCGTGGTCGGAGACCACCCAGTCGATGTTGCCGGCAAGCATGTGCTCCCACAGGGCCTCGACGTCGTCGCGGGGACGCAGCGGCGGGTTGACCTTGCCGCCCAGGCCGTGGGCGGTGTCGATGTCAGCCAGCAGGTGCCCGATCGTCACCTCGCGGCGGAAGTCCACATGCGGGAACGCTTCGGCCATCTTCATGGCGGCCTTCAGCGCCTTGGCCGAGCTCAGGTGCAGGAGGTTGATATTGGGCAGGCCGGTTTCGTCGGCCAGGAAGGACGCGATGGTCACTGCGAGGCCCTCGGAGTGCTGCGGCCGGGACGCGCTGTAGGCGGCGAGCCCGGTGAGGGTGCCTTCCTCCTCCACCAGCTTGGTGTAGGCGCTCATGATCTCGGCGGTCTCGCAGTGCAGCGACAGCGAAATGTGCGGCGCCAGCTCGGGATACTTTTCCCGGGCCGCCTGGATGCCGCGCATCACGAACTCGAAGTGGGCCAGGTTGTAGTTCTCGTCCTCGGGAATCATGAGGAATTCGCTCTGCGAGGTGGAGCGTCCGTGGAGGCCGTGGCTGCCGTAGAACATGAAGATCTTGAAGGAGGTCACCCCGTGGTCTTCGACGAGGGACGGGATCTCCTCGATGTGCTGCTTGGACATCGGGGCGAGGTGGAAGGCGTAGTCGATGTAGGCCTTGCCCTCGGAGGTGGCGAGCACCTCGGGGTAGAACTCGGAGTAGGGGCCGCCCTTGTTGAGGTAGTACTGGCCGGTACGCATGTAGGTGATTGCCGAGGTTACGCCGCCCTGGGCACTCGCCCGGGATTCGGTGACCGTGTCTTCACCCAGCGGGTTGTAGATGCCCCAGTGCTGGTGGGCGTCGACCACGCCGGGGAACACCAGTTTGCCGGCGGCATCGATGACCTCCGCGTCGTCGGCGGAGAGGTCCGGCCCGATCTTGGTGATGGTGCCGTGGGTGACGAGAATGTCCAAATATTCGCCGTCGGCGGGGGCGTTCTCCTCGGGCCGCACAACGGTGCCGTTTTTGATGAGGAAAGTACTCACGAGGAACTCCTGATGATGTGTTGTTGGAAAGGTGTGGGGCGCCGGTGCGGCGGTCAGGCTCGGGGCCCGAGATGCTCCGCGGTCAGCCAGGCCAGGCCGAACGCGGTGAGTAGACCGTTGCCGGCCAGGTACCCGGCGGCTCCGTGCCCGGAGATGCCGGATGCGGCGCCGCCGGAGGCGTAGAGACCCGGGATTGGTGTTTGGTCTTTCTGTGTGAGCACCCGGGCGTGCTCGTCAACCACCAGGCCGCCCTGGGTGTGGAAGAGGGCGGGAACAATACGGACCGCTGCGAAGGGGCCGTTCAACGGACGGCGTTCATCGCTGCGTCCCTGCCGGTCCTCCTCTTCGCCCCGCGCGGCCCGCCCTGCGGCTTCGACCTCGTCGATGAGCGTGTCCACAGGCACCCTGATGCGCTCGGCCAGGGCTGCCAGATCGTCAGCCCGGAGCAGTGCGCCGCTCTCGGCAACCTGGCGGAAGTCCGTGAAGGCAAGGCACTGCTGTTCGATGCGCTCGTCGATGATGATCCAGCCGGTCTGGTCCGGCTGTGCGGCGAGGAGGGCTGCGAATTCGGAGTAGCCGGTGGTCTCGTCCGCGAAACGGCGTCCGTCCGCATTTACGATGAGGCCTCCGTGGAGGACGGTGGCCCAGCCGACCAAGGTCTGGCTGGAGGCCGATAAGGCTGCGTGGCCCTGATAGGCGTCGAGGTACGCCGTGCCGGCTCCCAGGGCCGTCCCGATGCGCAGGGCGTCTCCGCGGCTGTAAAAACCGCCGTGGTAGTGGACGCCCGCCATCTCCGGAATCCACTGCTTCACCAGCTCAGGGGCGCCGCCGTAACCATTGGTGGCCAGTAGCACCGCCGGCACTGCCAGGCGGTCGCGGGCACCGTCCGGGGTGGAGGCGACAAGGCCGGACACGGCTCCCCCGGTGACTTCGACTTCTTGGAGCGTCATTGGCGTGATGAGTTCGATGCGGTCATGCCGCCGGACGCGCTCGACGAGGTGGGCCAGCAGGGTTGACCCGTGGCGGCCCGTGATCGTGTGGCAACGGTCCGCGCTGTGGCCCGGATAGCGGAAGTCGGTCACCAGCTCCAGTGGCAGCTCCAGCGTATCCGCCATCCACGTGACCATTGGCGCACTCGCCCGGGTCAGAGCGTCAGCCAGCCGTTGGTCGGCGCTACCTTCCGTCTTGCGTTCAATGTCTTCGAGGAAGCGCCCGGGAGTGTCCTCCACAGCGGCCTCTTCCTGCCATCTGGTCCCGGCGGCCGGGATCATGGCGGTGCACATCGAGGTGTTGTTGCCGCGCAGGAATTGTTCGTCGGCGTCGATGACGACGACGTTGTGGCCTAGCTCGGCGGCGCGCAGGGCGGCGATCAAGCCGCCGCCGGCGCCGGCCACGGCCAGATCGAAATCAAACTCGGACATCTCACCTCGCTCTCCGTTCCGCCTGACGGAACATCTTTGGTTTGTGTCGTGGAACACTCTGCCCCATCAATTTGCCGGACGCAAGGGTTTTTTGGATCAACCCAGCCGATAGCCAGCGAAACTTATTGCTCATGGCCTCGACAAGCGTTCCGGTAGACGGTACAAATAGTGGAAGCAATCAGTCAGGACATACACTCCGTCAGCAGGGAGCCAACAATGCAAACCACGTCCAGCGGGACCACCTCCGCGGCCCGGGCTGCAGACGTTCTGATGGCCTTTGGCCGAAGGAACAGCGCCTTGGGCATTTCGGAGATTGCCCGCTCGACGGGACTGTCCAAGGCCGTGGTGCACCGCATCGTGTCAACGTTTGTGGAGCGTGGCCTCCTCACGTACGAAGCCTCGACGCGCCGGTACCGGCTCGGGCCGGCCGCAGTCACCCTCGGCGCCCGGGCGCTGGACACGTCGCCGCTGCGGCGGGCCGCCCGGGAGGCGCTAGTCGAACTCCAGCGCCAGACCGGCGAAACCGCCACGGTGTCGGCCCGGGTCCCGGGAGGCCGGGTCTACCTCGACCAGGTTGAGAGTACGCAGGAAATCAAGATGACGGTCGAGATCGGCCGCTGTTTCGACCTGCACAGCGGCAGTTCCGGCCGCGCCATCCTGGCGTTCCTGTCCGAGGAGGAGCAGGAAGACATCCTCGCCCGGCCGCTTCCCCGCCAGACGGCCGCCACCGTGACGGATCCGGACGCCCTGCGCGCGGCGCTGCGCGAAGCACGCGCCTTGGGCATGTGCCATTCGGAAGGAGAGCGTCAGGAGGGCGCGGCGTCGTTGGCCGCCCCAGTGTTCTCGGCAGACGGCGACGTCGTCGGCTCCGTCTCCGTCTGCGGACCGAGCTACCGGATGACGGAAGAAAAACGCGCCCGCTACGAGGAAGCACTCCTCGAAGCAGCGTCCCGGGTTTCCCGCAATCTCGGCTATAACGCCCCGGGCGCCGGCCGCGAGGCGGCCTCATGATCCCGCGCAGCTGGCTGTACGTTCCGGGCCATCGGGAGGACCGGATTGCCAAGGCCCTGCGGTCGGACGCCGACGCGGTCATCATTGATCTGGAGGACGCGGTGCCCTCTCCGGCCAAGGCGACCGCCCTGCAGAACACGCTTCGGGCCCTGGAGGCTTCCGCGGCGGACCGGGAGGTATGGGTCCGCCTGAACCCGCTGGACTCCGTGTGGTCAGCGCAGGAGCTGGAAAGCCTGGGGTGGCAGGGCCGGAAGCCCGACGGGGTCCGCATCGCCAAGGCAGAGGACCCCGAAGCCATCGCCCGGGCTGCCGACATCCTGGACTGCGACATGCACCTCTTGATCGAATCAGCGTCCGCCCTGCGGGATGCCACGCAGCTTGCCGGAGCCCACCACCGAGTCACAGGATTGGCCCTGGGCGAAGCGGATCTGGCCGCCGACCTCCGGGTGTCGCCCGAAGGACTGGACTGGGCGCGCGGCTGGATTGTCACCGCTGCCCGCTCCCACGGCCTCGCCTCTCCGGTCCAAAGCGTCTACACGGACGTCGCCGATCTTGACGGCCTGCGCCGCAGCAGCCTCCAGGGACGGCGGCAGGGCTTCTTCGGACGCACCGTGATCCACCCCCGCCAGATCGACGTCGTCAATCACGCGTTCACTCCCACTCCGGAGGAAGTGTCGCGCGCCGAGGGCGTTGTGGCCTTGGCCCAAACGTCCGCAGAGGCCGGGGAGACGGCCGTTCTCGACCCCGACGGGCGCTTCATAGATCCCGCCGTTGTGGAGAACGCCCGGCTCATCCTCGACCTCGCCATCCGCGACTAATCCCTTTTGAGGAGACCCATGCAAAACCTCACCACTTCCACCACCGACGCCCTGCTGAACGCCGTCACCGGAAGCACCCAGGACGTTATCGAACTAGGTCACCCGCACTTCACCGGGATGCCCAGCTCCCCCAACCACCCAGGGTTCCGGATGACGCTGATCCGCAGGCACGGCGACATGGTCCGGCCCGACGGCGGGTCAGCCTCCAACGAAATCATCGTCACCGGTGGCCACGTCGGCACCCACGTCGATGCCCTCTCCCACGTCAGCCACGAGGGAATGCTCCACGGCGGGGTCGACGCAGAGGAAGCGCAGCGCGGCGGAAAGTTCTCCCAGCTCGGGGCCGACAAGATCCCCTTCCTGCTCCGGCGCGGCCTGCTCCTGGACATCGCCAAACTTCACGGCGTGGACGCCCTCGATGCCGGCCAGGCAGTGACCGTGGATGATCTCAAGGATGCCGCGGCCGCCGCCGGAGTCACCCCCGGGGAGGGTGACGTGGTGCTGATCCGGACCGGATGGGCACGGCACTTCGACGACCCCGCACGCTATCTGGGACAAACGGACGGCGTGCCGGGGCCCGATGTCGAAGCCGGCCGCTGGCTGGCCTCGGCCGGGATCGTCGCCGCCGGCGCCGACACCACCGCCTTCGAGCACATCCCCGCCGGTCAAGGCCACAGCGTGCTTCCCGTACACCGGGTGATGCTGGTGGAGAATGGCATCCACATCATCGAACACCTCAATCTTGAGGACGCCTCCCGGTACGGCCTGACTGAGTTCACCTTCGTCATGGCGCCGCTGCGGATCACCGGCGGAACGGGTTCGCCGATCCGCCCGGTCGCGGTGGTTTCCCGATGAGCCGCCACGACCTCACCGGCACCGTCGTCGGCCGGCTGGCCGCACTGGCGGACCATACCCGGCAGGACGGGCTGGGCCCGGAACTGCGCAAAGATGTCGCCCGCCGGGTTTTGGACCTCCTGGGCAACTCGCTCGCGGCCCACGACCAGCCTTCCGCCGCCGCCGTCATCGGCGTCGCCAACGGTTGGGGCGGCAACCCGGATGCCACCGCGATCGGGACCGGCCGCCGTTTTCCCGCCGCGACCGCCGGCCTGGTCAACGGCACGTTGGCCCACTCCATGGACTCGGACGACACCCACCTCCCTTCGGTCCTGCACCCCTCTGCCTCCGTCATTCCTGCAGCCCTGGCGGTCGCAGAGGCCACCGGAGCCAGTGGCGCCGCGTTGCTGGACGCCGCCGGCGTCGGAATCGAGATCACGGTGCGGCTCGGCATGGGCGGCTACGACGAGGACCTGGGGAACTCGGAGTTTTTCGAGCGGGGCCAGCACGCCACCTCGATCTGCGGCGCGGTTGGCTCCGCGGCCGCGGCCGCGACGCTCTACGGGCTCGACGCCGAGGGCATCGCGGACGCCATGGGCATCGCGGCCAGTTTCGGTGCCGGACTTCTCGAGGCGAACCGGACCGGTGGCACCGTCAAGCGGGCCCACTGCGGGTGGGCGGCTCATTCCGGAATTACGGCCGCGGAGCTGGCCCGCCACGGACTGACAGGGCCACCGACGGTGATCGAGGGCCGTTTCGGCTTCCTGCACGCCTTCTGCGGCGACCGGGCAGACGCCGCCAAGGTGGTCGAAGGACTCGGTGAGCAATGGGAGCTGCCGGGGATCTTCTTCAAGCCGTATCCCTGCAACCACTTCACCCAGGCGGGCATCGACGCCGCTCGTGAGGTCCGTGCCCGCGGCATCAACCCGGATGACATTATCGATATTGAGTTGGGTGTTCCCGCCCCAGTGCTGCGCACCATCGCCGAACCCAGGGAATCCAAGGCGCGGCCCGAATCCGGGTACCACGCCGCCTTCTCCGGACCGTTCACTGTGGCCCGGGCGCTCCTCGGGGGTTCCGGCCTCGGCGTCGGGCACCACGACTTCACCGATGCCATGGCAAAGGACCCGGAGACGCTGCGGCTGGCCGCACTCGTCCGGTGCTCTGCCGACGAGCGCAGCGGAAAGATCTACCCGCATCAGTTCCCCGCCGTGCTGCGCGTCAACACCAAGGATGGGGAATGGCACGAGGCCCGGGTGGAGTTCAACCGCGGCGGCCCGACTAACCCCCTGAGCGATGACGAACTGGCCGAGAAGTTCCGCCTCAACGTTGGCGACCGTCGGCCTGCCGAGGACGCGGACCGGGTCGCGGCGTTCGCCCTAGGCCTTGCGGACGCGTCGTCTGTCGCCGAGCTTATGGCCGCCGTCCGGGACTAAGCGGAGGCCGGCAAACGCAGCGGCCCGCACCCTTGGGGGTGCGGGCTGCCGCCGTCGTCTGCAGCGACGTGGGTGTCGACCAGTTGTCAGTTACTTCAGGCCAATTACGCGCTTCAGCAGCCCCAGCCACCAAGGGGCAGACGCATCAGTTGAAGGTGTCACTGGCAAGACCCTTTCGCTGGCATTCGCGCCTCGCAGCAGCTGAAGGAATTCTCGTTCTCCCAGGACGGTTATTTGCTGGCCAAGTGCCATGTAATCAAGGGCTTTGCGCTCCTTGCCGGTATTGCCTAAATCCCTGGCCGATGCCGAGTGCGTCGAATCTGATCGCCCGATGACGATGTATGTCGTCTTCTTGGTCACTCCCTGCCGGTTGACGGCACCGCATTCTGCAACCGCGGTCATCGCACCAAGCCGCGAGAAATTCTGCAGCTCGCCCGTGAAACAAAAAGTGTGACCAAAAAAGGGATGGGTTGGATCGGCGGCTGGATTGGGCTGAGGCAAGTCAGCTAGGCGAAGGGGCTGCGGATTATTGTCAGTCTGCGCGCCTGACAGAGGTCGCGCTTGAGCTGCCCGCGACGCTTTGTTGCTCTTCGCACCGATAGGCGCAGCCCACATCTCGCCCAGAGACTGATGCCGCCGCATACGGGCAATGGCAAGCACAACACTGGCGCAGGCGAGCGCGTCCGCCCCGGCCTCGTGATGCTGAAAGCGCGGAAGTTCCAAATGTTCAGTAACGTCATTCAATTTGTGGCGCGGAAGCTCTAAGTGCCCACGGGCGAGCTCCAGCGCACAATAGAAATCATGCCGGGGCAGGTCAACTCCGGTCGCTTCAGAGGCAGCCCTCATGACGCTCGCATCGAAACTCGCGTTGTATGCAACGAAGTTGCCGCCAGCGGCGAATCTGAAGATGAGGGCGAGCGACTCCTCCCAACTCCGCGCAGTCGCAACGTCGTGTGGCCGGATGCCGTGAATGCCGACATTACGGGCGTCAAAGTGATCCAGACCCCTTGGGGGTTTGATCAGCCATGACGCCCGCTCGACTATCTCCCCGTTTTCGACCTTCGCCAAACCGACGGAGCAAACTGAACCCCGTTGACTGTTGGCCGTCTCAAAGTCGATGGCAGTGAAGCTCATTTCTCTCACGGACTGTCCCCTATCTTCCGCGTACCGCGACAAGGACGAAGAACAGCGTCCTCGCCAAGGCGACAGACGGAGCAGGGCCGGGTGATAGGTCAAGCAAGGTTCCCCCAATGGTCAAATGACAGTTCTCGAACGGTACCAGCCCGCACCGACAAGACTTATTGCGGAGCTTCCGGAGCTCCTGCCCTATTTCGCCCAGTCGTCGTCGCCGTACGCCCGTCCGCGGAAGTGCGCACGGAGGTACTCCCCGACGACGGCGGCACCCAGGTCTCCGGCGTCGGGCGCCACCACCCGGCCGTCAATCCGGCGGGCCATCCGGGCGACGAACCGTTCCAGGCCCGGGTCGTTGCCGAGCCGGAAGAACGTGGCTTGGACGCCGGCGCGGCCCAGCCGGTCCAGCTCGGCGACGGTCACGCGGATGGTCTCCGGGTCCGGCGGATACGAGAACCAGGACTCGCCGTCGGCCTCCAGGTGCGCGGTGGGTTCGCCGTCGGTCACCACCAGCAGGACCGGCTGCATCGACGGGTGCTGGCGGAAGAACCTGCCCGCCAGCAGGAGCCCGTGGTGCAGGTTGGTGCCCTGTTCCCGCAGCGCGGGCAGGGCGGTGAGCTCGCCGATGTCCATGGTCTGTGCGTAGCGGCCGAACGTGATCAGCTGCAGCCGGTCGCCGCGGAACTTGGTGGACACGAGGTGGTGCAGGGCGAGCGCGGTGCGTTTCATCGGCACCCAGCGCCCCTCCGCGGCCATCGAGAAGGACACGTCCACCAACAGCGCGACGGCGGCCTGAGTGCGCGCCTCGGTTTCCGTGACCTCGATGTCGTCCACGGCCAGGCGCAGGCCGTGGCGCGGGTCCCCGCCGTCGGCGATGGTGCGGCGGATCGCGTTGGTGATGGTGCGGGTGACGTCCCACGGTTCGGCGTCGCCGAACTCCCACGGCCGGCTGGAGCCGGTCTGCTCCCCCGCCGCCCCGGCAACGCGCGTGTCCCGGCGACCCTGACGGCCGGAGAGCTGCTTGGCGGTGTCGCGCAGCAGCGACCGGCCCAGCCGGCGCATGGCCTGCGGGGAGAGCTTCAGGTCGCCGTCGGCGCCGCGCTGCAGGAAGCCGCCGTCGTGCATGGCCCGCTCAATCTCCGCCAGGGTGCGGGCGGACACCGCCGCGTCCTGCCCCAGCTGGCGGGCGAGGGCGTCCAGGTCCAGGTCGTCCAGGCGGGAGCCGTTGTAGGACTGCGAGAGCTGTTCGGCGAGTTCGTCCAGTTCGGCGAGGTCCTGCAGCACGCCGGTGCCGTCGCCGAGCCCCAGCCCCTCCTCGCCCTCGAAGCGTTCGGAGCCGGACCAGTCCTCCCCCGGGCGCAGCGCCTGCAGGTTGGCATCGAGTTGGCCCAGCTGTGCCATAAGCTCCGGCGAGCCGAACGCCTGGGCGGAGAGGCGCATCAGTTCCTCGCGCTGCTCGGCGGACATGGACTGCATGAGCCGCTGGGCGGCAGCCGCGCGCTGGGCGAGCGCGTCGATCAGCTCCTCGACCGACTGCGGGTTCTCCGGGAAGAACTGGCCGTGCTTGGCCATGAACTCATGGAAGTCCGCATCCGTGTCCTCGCCGCGGCGGTGCTTGTCGAGCAGCTCGTTGAGGTCGGCCAGCATCTCGGCCACGGCGGCGCGGTCCTCTTCCGTGGCGCCCTCGAGCGCCTCCTTCATCCCGGCGAACCGCTGGTCCAGGATTTCGCGGCCCAGCAGGTCCTTGATCTGCTCGTAGGCCTCGCGGGCGGTGCTGGACTGCCAGTCGTAGGAGGCGAGCTCCTTGACCGCGGCCGCCGTGGATTTGGGCAGGTTCTGCAGCTGCATCTCCCGGAAGGCGCGGTCCGTGTCGTCCATCCGGACGTCGCGGGCCAGCTGTTTGCGCTCCTCCAGCACCGCGGTCTCCAGCAGTTTCTGCACCTCGTTGAGGGTGCCGTCCAGCTTGTGCTGGCCCAGCAGGTCCTTGCGCCGCTGCTGGACCCGGCCGGCGAGGTCGTCGAGTCCTTCCCGGTTCCGGCCGCCGCGGCGCAGGTACTCCTGCAGGGCATGCCGGGGCGAGTAGCCGGCCATCACGTCCTCGGCGACGGCGTCCAGCGCCTCCGCCAGGTCCACCGGCGGCGCGAGCGGATCCGGCCCGCCCGCGTAGCGGCTGTAGCGGGACCGGTGGTGAGCGGTCATGGGCCCTCCTTGGCTGCGTTACCCGTAGACGGTCGCCTCGTCGTCGGAATCCTTGGAGATCCGCCGGGCGAGGTAGAGGCCTTCCAGGGCCAGTTCGACGGCGGCGGCGAGCTGCCCGTCGTTTTCCGCGCCGAGGCGCTCCCCGATGTCGTCGTAGAGGCTGGACCCGTTAAGCGACGGGAGGTTGTCGAGGAACTCCCGCGCCGTGACCAGTTCCCCGGTGGTGACAGTGGTGTGGCCGTCGAGGGCGGCGACGAGGTCGCCCATGTCGAGGCCGTGGAAGTGCGCCCTGACGGCTTCGGCGGTGGCCATCCGCAGCAGGTGGTCCAGGATGTCCTGTTCCCGGCCTTCCTCGCCGGATTCGAACTCGATCTTCCCGGCAAGTACTTCCACGGCGGCGTCCAGGTCGATGATGCGGGCGACGGCCTCATCCTCGCCGCGCACGCTGGCCCGGCGCAGGGCCGCCGCGGCGACCGTTTCGGCGCCGGCGATCGCGAACCGCGCGGACACCCCGGAGGTCTGGTTGATCGCCGGGGACTGCCGCAGCGCCCGGGTGTAGCGGGCCAGGATCTCGAGGATGACGGGCGGGACGCCGGCCACCAGGTGGCCTTCCTGCCGGATGACCGCCACCTCGTCGTCGAGCTCGATCGGGTAATGGGTGCGGATCTCGGCGCCGAAGCGGTCCCTCAGCGGCGTGATGATCCGGCCCCGGTTCGTGTAGTCCTCCGGGTTGGCGGACGCGACCACCAGGACGTCCAGCGGCAGCCGCAGCACGTAGCCGCGGATCTGGATGTCGCGTTCCTCCATCACGTTGAGCATGGAGACCTGGATCCGCTCGGCGAGGTCGGGGAGTTCATTGATGGCGATGATGCCGCGGTTGGAGCGCGGGACCAGGCCGTAGTGGATGGTTTCCGGATCACCCAGACGGCGGCCCTCGGCCACCCGCATCGGGTCGACGTCGCCGATCAAGTCCGCGACGGAGGTGTCCGGCGTCGCGAGCTTTTCGACGTAGCGTTCGGAGCGGTGCCGCCACGCCACCCGCAGCCGGTCCCCCTCGGTGAGGGCGCGGGCGCGGGAGTGCTCGGTGAGGGGTTCGTAGGGGTGTTCGTTCAGTTCCGAGTCCTCGATCACCGGCGACCACTCGTCCAGCAGCCCGGCCAGGGTCCGCAGCAGCCGGGTCTTGCCTTGGCCGCGTTCGCCGAGCAGGACGACGTCGTGCCCGGCAAGCAGGGCGCGTTCGAGCTGGGGCAGAACGGTGCGGCTGAAGCCGAACATCCCGGGCCAGGGGTCGCGGCCGGCGGCGAGCGCGGCGAGCAGATTGTCGCGGATTTCGCCGCGCAGGTCCTTGTGAACGTGGCCGGAGGCACGCAGTTCACCAACAGTGAAGATTTCGGGGCGATCACTCACTCCTCCACCGTAGACCTCGGCTGTGGGGGAATCGAGGGATTTCTTGAGATTCATGCGCACTGGGCGTCTGGGCGGCCTACGCTGGATTCTGATGACTGCAGCAACGTCCGGACCTCCGGCGGAGCCCTCTCGGCAGGGCACGCTCCTGCTTCTGGTGCGCCACGGAGAGACCCCGACGACGGGCATGGTCCTGCCGGGCCGGGCACCCGGACTGCACCTGTCCGACAGGGGCCGGGCCCAGGCGGAGCGGGTTTCCGAACGGCTCTCTTGCCTGCCGGTGGATGCCCTCTATTCCTCCCCGCTGGAGCGCGCCTGCGAGACGGCGGAGCCGACGGCGGCGCGCACCGGACTGGCAGTGAAGCACGACGACGGGCTGCTCGAGTGTGATTTCGGCGAGTGGACCGGTTCCGCGATCGCGGACCTGGCGGCCCTGCCGGAGTGGCAGACCGTACAGCACAGCCCGTCCGCGTTCCGCTTCCCGAATGGTGAGAGCTTCCCGGAAATGCAGGCGCGGATCGTCGGGGCGATGGAGGCACTGTGCTCCGCGCATGCCGGGGGCGTGGTGGTGTGCTTCTCGCACGCCGACCCCATCAAGGCCGCGGTGGCCCATGCCCTCGGCACGCCGCTGGACCTGTTCCAGCGGATTGTGATTAGCCCGGGCTCGGTGTCGGCCATTTCGTTCGTGGAGGGCCAGGATCCCGCGGTGCACATGGTGAATTCGACCGCGGAACCGCTGAGTGGGCTGAGGGCATCGTGAACCGGAGTTGCTGGTGTACGGCCGGGAGCTGACCCTGCTGACGGAGGGCAGCATCGAGCTGCTGGGCCTCATCCCGCGCAGCAGCAACCAGACGTTCCTCGTCCAGGTGACCTGTGGCGAGGACATCGGATACGCGGTCTACAAGCCGGAGTCCGGCGAACGGCCACTGTCCGATTTCGAACCCGGGCTCTACAAGCGCGAACGCGCCGCCTACCTGCTCAGCGAATCGCTGGGCTGGGGCTTCGTGCCCTTGACCGTCATTCGGGAGGACGCGCCTCTGGGCGTCGGCTCGCTGCAGTGGTTCATCGAGTGCGACTTCCGGGAGCACTACTTCACCCTGTACGAGGACGCCCCGGAAACCCACCGCGAGCTGGCCCGGATCGCCCTGTTCGACTTCGTCGCCAACAACACCGACCGCAAGAGCGGCCACGTCCTGCGCGGCGACGACGGCCGCATCTGGGGCATCGACCACGGGCTCTGCTTCTCGGCAGCGTTCAAGCTACGCACCGTGATCTGGGACTTCGCGGGCGACCCCATCCCGACTGCCTTGCTCGAGGACATCGCCCCGCTCGCCGAGGCCGTCCCCGCCGAGCTGGCGGAGCTGCTCGACGACGACGAGGTCACCGCCTTCCAGCGCCGAGTCCAGCGGATGCTGGTCGCGGGAGCGCTGCCGGTGGACCGGACGGGTATGCGGTATCCCTGGCCGCTGGTCTAACGGCGCAAGACCGTCGGCCTCCCATAGAGGCTGCCGGTAGGGTTAGAGCTACCCTTGAGAGCGGGCCGGAAGAGGTGCTTGCGTGAACGGGGCCGACTCAACAATCAGGAAGAGGGCGTCGAAGTAGGCGACGGCGTGTAAAGGATTTCCCTCTTACCGGGAATGCTAAGCCGGGCGACCGCATCAATTACCGTGAATGTCTGTGACGGGCATGCTCGGCTCGGAATTGTCGAGACGACGTATGGGTCTACGGTTGATCCTTTTCCTGACGCAACGATGACGGCGATCCTCGAGATGTTCACGTCCGCCTGGCACCGGCCTAAGCCAAGCTCTTCCCACAGCGCCCTACTGGGAGCAGAGTCATTGCCAATCAACTCACCAACAACGACGGCCGTGGGCTCAGCTGCTTTCTCATTTGCCGGTTTGTCAGGTGTGGCGAGGGCAAGCTGATATCCAATCCCGCCAACGGCCGCAACAAGTGCCGCCGCGACCATCAGACCCCCATCTCGATCTAAAGCGGTGCTGGTGTGCCAATATTCAGCCTTGTTGAGCAGACCGGAGCGCACCGCATTCATCGCATTAAAACTTCGGCGGGTTTTGACAACAATATCCTCCCACCACTCCAGCTCTTCTTCTGCATTTTTTATGAGCTTTGCGTTAGTCGGGCTAATCTCTTTCGCCTTTTGGAGCGCTCTACTGGCCTTGTCTCGACTATCCGTAGCGCTGACGACACTACGGCGGGCAGTACCATTCGCGGCCTTAAATTCCTCGAAATTGGCAATACCTTTGGGGAGATATGTGTTGGGGTCCTTGTTTACCAGCTCCAAAAACTCGGGGAGGCTGGTGCTGAGATCGTGCAGATCATAGACTGCGGGGCGGAGGATGCGTACAGCCTTATACAGGAAGTACCCGATACCCAAAAGCCCAAGCACACCTAAGACGCCGGCACACAGCAACTGCACGCCGTCTTCTTGCCAACTTAACTTGGGGGTGGCAACAAAACCCTTTGCGAACATCAACGCTCCAACCACAGCGAACGCAGCCACCAGCCATTTGACGGTTGTACGTACCGCTTCAGCGGCATCTCGCCAAGCGGGAGGCTCGACAGCTGGTTCATCTGAAGGCTCCGCTTGGCCCTCGGTTGCCCTCGCAACCGAAGGCTTCACTATTAACTGCCACCCGTGCTCTGTCGGCTCAGCCTTCTGACCGCCAACACCGGCTTGCCCTCCCGGGCTCCCCCGAAGCTGGTCGAATCTCTTCCTAATCCACGCGATAGATATGCCGGAAAGACTGCCCATTATTGACTCGCCCCTCACCTCGGCCGCTCAAAGGAGGTCAGATACGCTTTCATTCCCGAAATTTATCTTCGGGTCGCGGAGCACGCTCCACATCAGGTCGTTTATATGGGGCGTAAGGCTCCCACTTACCCGGGGGATCACGATAAATCTCAGCCTTGCCCTGCGCATTCCTTCTCAGGTCACCGTCAGTGGGGCTCATAGCCGTCCTCTCGCATTCACGACCTGCCGGTTGGTTGACGAGGCCTAAAGACCGCGCATGACGCCACTATAAACCCTCACCTGGTTGGAATGAAGCACTAAATCTGTATGCATCCGCTTCGTTTGTGGACGGCCCGCAGTTAGTCAGTTCGATTCCCGACCGTATAGTCGGTCGATGCGTCAAGCCGATTCTCCGCCTAACCCAAATCACTGATAGCCGACGATACGCAGAACATGGAAGATCCACGACGGATCGGTCACCCTGCACACCTCTAAACGCCCGCCGCCGGCCGCGCAAACTGAGCCGCAGCGGCGCCGCATACGCCCCGCCAGCCGCCAGTAATGAAGCATGCGTCCATCACCAGGATGAGGTCGGCGTCGCGCGGATGGTGGAGGGCCGGGGGACCCTGCGGCAGGGGCTGCACGAACCGGTCCACGTGCGTGGCCTTCGCAGCCCCGAGCATTTCCTCTCGGTTGCAGAGCGGCGGCCGCAGACGATTTTGTCCCGCATGGTCCCGTCGAACAGCCACCTATCCTGCAGCGCTGCTCACCCGCGAGCGCGGCTCGGGCCGGGACATCTCGGCGACGTCCTCGCCGTTCCGCCTGGCGTCGAGCTCGTAGAACTACCCGAATGCCGTGCCGGCAGAGCGACACCGACAAGAACGATGGAGGGTCTCTTCCTCCATCGCCCTTTGCTTCTCCACCTCTGCGTCGGCTGGACGTGACGGAACCCCGACTTCGCCGTCGCAATGGCTGGCAGTAGGGCCGAACAACTCTCCGCGGCGCGCAGCCGGGCCGCCGCCATTTCCTAAACACTGGCTTCTGCGAGCTCCCTGGCACAGCGCAAGTCTTTAGAAGCGGTGAACTCGTCGGCCGGCGCGATTTCCTGGTATTCGACGTCGCGTAGAAGTACTCGCGTCGCGAGTTCACCAGGTTGACCCGCTGGCCGACGAAGTGCTGGCGGAGCATGGTTTCGATGCCCACTGCGTCTTTCGAGGAGAAGAATGCGTGCACGTCCAAGAGGAAAGGAACGGAAGCGTCTCGAGTTCGCGCACACGATCCATGCGCGATGACAAACGACGTCCGGCCTGACCGCAGCGCGCTCATGGCCTTCTGCACCAGCACCTCGGTCCGCGTATCCACGGACGATGTCGCCTCGTCCAGGATCAGTACCGACGGACGGGCCAGGAACGCCGGTTAGCAGCTGCTTCTCCCCCGCCGAGACGTTGGCGCCCTCGTCGTCGAGTACTGTGTCGTAGCCCTGCGGCAGGGACTTCACGAACCGGTCCACGTACGTCGCCTTCGCCGCCTCGCCTCGGTGGCACCGAGCCAGCCGTAGGCGATGTTGTCCCGGATGGTCCCGCCGAACAGCCAGGTGTCCTGCAGCACCATGCCCATCCGCGAGCGCAGCTCGTGCCGGGACATCGCGGCCACGTCCACGCCGTCCAGCGTGATCCGCCCGGCGTCGAGCTCGTAGAAGCGCATCATCAGGTTCACCAGCGTGGTCTTGCCGGCCCCGGTCGGGCCAACGATCGCCACGGTCTGCCGTCGAGACCCACGCCGGTCACGGACGGAGCGATTGCTGAGGGAGAACAGTTCCTAGTCGTCGCCCACTAGGAAAATTCAAAAAAACGACTGTTGCAATCCTCATCAGATGTGACTAGAGTCACGTGGGTCAGGGTAAGAATTGGAGACCTCCTGTTGGAGGCTCCATTCTGCCCTTTTTTGTACCCAGAAAAGACCTCTGACAGAAGGGTTTCCCGACAGAGAGGTCGGGCAGTTGAGTAACTTGGTAATTCGCGGCGTGCAGGACGTGGTCGCCTACATCGATGATCGTCCCAAAATTTCCGGCAGAGCCGGCTTGATCTGGTGGCTGGCCCTTGGCGGCCTGTTCCTGGATGCTTTTTCCAACTCGGCCTTGAGCGCCGGGCTTGGCCCAATGACAAAAGATCTTCATCTGAGCGCAGCCCAGGTTGCACTCCTCACTTCGCTCGCGTCCTGGGTCGCAATCGCCTTCAATCCCATCGGCGGCTGGATGGCGGACCGCTGGGGCCGGATCGCACCGCTTATTCTCGCTAAAGCCCTTGCCCTCATCGGCGCAGCTGCAGCCGCGTTCGCCCCGAACTTCGAGCTAGTGCTGACGGGCCGTTTCTTCGTTGGAGCCGCCTACGGCATCGACTTCGCGATCGCCATGGCTCTTCTGGCTGAATTTACTCCGGCAAAGTTTCGGAGTCGCCTGAATACCTGGCAGGGCATCTGGTACGTGGCGGTGAGCACCAACCTCGTGCTCGCCATCCTGTTCTACAACATGGGCACCGGCGCAGCCATCTGGCGCTACGCAGTAGGCTCAGCCGGCGTCGTTGCGCTGATTCTGCTGGTTGCCCAGCTGCGCTACCTGGTCGAAAGCCCCACTTGGGCTGCCCGCAAGGGACTCCTAGAGCGCGCCGCAACATCCATGACCAAGATCTATGGCCAAACGTTCACTGCAGCCCCAGAAGCCGACCGGCTTCCCATCTTGAACCAGGCCACGCGAGGCGTGGCGAATGTGGCACTCATCTTCAGGGGAAGCTACCTGCCGCGCACCATTCTGGCCGGAACGGTTCAGATGGCGCAGTCCATTCAGTACTTCGCAGTCGGGTGGTACCTGCCGATCATCAGCTTGACGCTCTTCGGCCAAGACTTCGTGGTGGCCACATTTGGCGCCCTCGTCTTCAACCTGTTCGGCATTGTGGGAGGGTTCCTCTCCCCGAAGATCGGCAATCGTCTGGGCCTCCGAAAGGCCTCAGCCCTTGGATTTGGCGCCGTCTTCATCATGCTGGTGGTGATGGGCCTCTTCTACCAAAGTATGCCGATCTTCCTGGCATTCTTGGTGCCTTCGTTGTTCATCCTGTTCCACTCAGGCGGCCCCGGCGCGAACGGCAAGAGCCTGTCGACACTTTCGTTCCGGAGCGAGCTTCGCGCAGGGGCAAATGGCATCATTGGGGCCATCGGAAGCGCCGGCGCGGCCCTCGGTCTGCTGGTGTTCCCACTTCTCAAGGAAGGGCTGGGCCTCGGACCGACCTTCCTGATCCTCTCCGTCGTTCCACTCATCGCCTGCATCGTGTGCTCGGTTATCAAGTGGGAGCCGACGCGAGCACTCCTCAGCCCGGACGAGGAACTGGACGCCCCGCAGTTCAAGAGCGACCTCGCCCGCATCGCGGTCCCCACCAGCTAGCCCGACGGAGCGATCAATGAAAGTGCCGGCCATCTTGTCCATAGACGAAGGGACTACAGGCACGCGCGCTGCCTGGGTCACGGCCGACGGCGGCGTGCACTCTCTCGAGTACCGCCACCTCACCGTGAACAGTCCACGAGCCGGGGTAGTGGAACAGGACGCAAACGAAATCCTGGCCAAGACTATCGATGCCTGCCGCTCCGTGGTTGCAGCCGCCGCTGCGGCCGGTGTCCAGCTGCAGGCCTTGGCCATCGCCACGCAGCGATCAACGGCGGTGTTGTGGGATACCCGCAGCGGCCGCGCTCTGGTCCCTGCAATGGTCTGGCAGGACAGCCGCTATGCCGAGGAACTGGCCGAGCTCGGCGGCAGCTGGAACGAACGCCTCGTCGCCGCCGTGGGACGTCCCACCGGAGTGCGTTCACCCTACCTGTGGGCCGCACACCACCTCCGGGAGAGCCCGGAAGTGGCTGCGGCCCACGGGGAAGGGCGGTTAGGCTTCGGCACCGTCGAAACCTGGCTGCTCTGGAACCTGACCGTCGAGCGGAGCTACGTCGCCACCGCCACCAACGCCACCTCGGCCGGGGCCTACGTGCTGGCGGAGCATGCGTATGAAACGGCTTGGATTCAGGCGCTGGGCTTTCCCTTGGACCTGCTCCCGGAGTTGCGTCAAGACGTGGACGTGTTCGGCCATACGGACGCGTCCAAGATCGGCATTTCAGTGCCGGTGCTCGCCGCTTTGGGAGACCAGCACGCCGGGACCGTGGGGCTGGGGTGCATCAGACCTGGCCAGGCGATGTGCGTCCACGGCACGGGCAGCTTCGTTGACCTCGTCACAGGCGACACCCTGCCGCAGAAGCCCGGCTTGTATCCCGGGACCCTGACCCTCACGGGCTGGCGGCGGGAGCACCAATCGGTGTACGCGGTTGAAACTTTCACCGCCACTACCGGATCAGCCATCGACTGGGTCTGCAACACCCTGGGATGGTTCAGCTCCGCCCAGAAGGTCAGCGAGCTCGCCGGGACAGTTGACGGGTCCGGCGGGGTCATGTTCGTTCCGGCCCTGACCGGGCTCAGGACACCCGTGGTGGAACCAAAGGCGCGCGCCTCCCTCACCGGGTTCTCCCTCGCGTCGACCAAAGCCGAAGTGGCTTATGCCGTACTGGAAGGCATCGCCCACTCCGTCGCCACCAGCACGGAAGCCAACGCCGAAGTCGCCGGAATGGACGCAGACGAGATCGTCGTCGGCGGCGGCCTGTCCGGCAGCAATCCGCTTATCCAGATGCAGGCCGACCTGGTAGGCATCCCAATGCGGCGTCTGCCCGCCTCAGAAGCGGCAACGCTGCGGGGGGCCGCCTTCCTGGCCGGAGCGAATGGCCTGCTGTGGGACACGCTGTACGAAGCCGTTTCAGTGCTGGGCGACGGCGAAATTTTCCTTCCCCGACTTTCTGAGACGCAACGAGCCGAACGACGCCTGAGATGGGCGGCCCGTATTTCGGCCGAACTCGAACTGGCGCGCATTTAGGGCGGTACGCCCGCCTCAGCCCGCGCCACCAAACGTAAAGCCACAGATCAGACAGATCAGCAGGCGCACATAGAGAGACATAATCCATGATTTCCATGCCTTCACGTAAACCTCGGGTGGACCGCGCCCGGATGGTCTCCGATACGCCGCTCAGAATAGACCGTGCGGAACAGATCGGCAGCCTTGACAGTGGACGATTCGACATCGTCGTCGTGGGCGGCGGCGTGACCGGTGCCTACACAGCGATGGACGCGGCTCAACGCGGCTACCGGGTGGCCCTGTTAGAGAAAAACGATTTTGCCTCCGGTACTTCCTCCAAGTCATCCAAGATGATCCACGGCGGCCTGCGCTACATCGAACAAGGCAATCTGCCGCTCGTGCGTCACTCACTACTGGAGCGTCAACGGCTGCGCAAGAACGCCCAACACCTCGTACAACGCTTGCCGTTCCTGTTTCCCATCCTGTCCAAGGACGGCGTTTTCGACCGAAGACTGGCGGCCGGTTTCGAAAGCCTGTTGTGGACGTACGATCTGGCCGGGGGCTGGCGCGAAGGTGTAATGCACCAGAAGCTGACAAAGAACGAGGTGCTCTCCCACTGCCCCACCTTCAAGGCGGATCACTTAGAGTCCGGCCTCATGTATTACGATGCGCGGGCGGACGACGCCCGACTCACGCTGGCCCTCGCCCGGACGGCTGCCTTCCACGGCGCCACCGTTCTCAATGGCGCCAAAGTCAGCGACGTGACGCGTCAGGGGGGGAAGGTGAACGGCGTCGTGGTCGAAGTCGATGGCCGGGAGATCCGTGCTGAAGCCGGCGTCGTCGTGGTTGCTACCGGCGTGTGGCTCCGCGACTGGACGGGCGCGGGCTCAGGCGTTGATGCACCCAACATCCGCCCGGCAAAGGGCGTTCACGTCGCCGTGCCCTGGCTGAAAGTCCGCAACGACTGCACCGTCACCATCCCGATTCCCGGACGTAACCGCCGCGCCACGATCACGCGTTGGGGAGACACGTCCTACCTCGGCACCACAGACGACGACTATGACGGCGACTTGGACGACGTCAACTGCACCCGCGAGGAACTGGACTTCCTGCTGGATGGCGCCCGCACCGCCCTGAACATCGATATCGAACCGGAGGACGTCCTAGGCAGCATCGGCGGCTGCCGCCCGCTGGTGGCCCCGCCGGGAGGGAAAACCCTTGAGGTCAAACGCAACCACGAGATCCGAACGGACCCGGACGGTCTGGTCACGGTGGTCGGAGGGAAACTGACGACGTCCCGCCACATGGCGGAACAGACTGTCGACGCCGCTCAAGCAGTCCTCGGTCTGCGGCGCCCCTGCAGGACCAAGAACAGCTACCTTTTGGGAGCGGCGGGCTACGACGCCGAAGCGATCACAGCCACAGGAGGGCTGGCCTCACACCTAGGAGAGCGGTATGGCACGGAGGCCCGATTCGTGACAGATATTCTCTCGGAAGACCCAGCGCTGAACGTCCCGTTGGTCGAGGGCCTGCCCTACCTTGAGGCGGAGGTGATCTACTCCGCGCGCTACGAAATGGCCCGCAACGTGGATGACATACTCTCGCGGCGCACCCGTTCGCGCATCATGTCCCGGGATGCCTCCGCCGCTTCTGCGGCACGCGTGGGCGAACTGCTGATGAAAGAACTCGACCTGCCAGCAACCGAAGTCGAGGCCCAGGTGGCCTCCTACCGAAGCCAAATTGCGCACGAACGTGCAGTCCTGATGGGAGAGAACCAGAAATGATTAGCAAAGAAGCGGTTAAGCGTGGCTACAACCGCGGGAACTACACCGTGGGCGCACCAACCCAGCCTCGCTTCGCCCAGAGCGTCGGCGACGTAGCCGGCGAACCGGCCTTCTCAATCAACCCCGTAACCGTTCCGAAGGAGACTGTCGAACGCCTCCGGGCCGCAGCAGACCAGGTCATTACCGACCCCGCCCTCGTAAGGGAGGGCACCCGAGACTGGTGGGCCGGGACCATGATCGCCGAAACGGGCGGCCGCCCGACAACCCCCGAAGCGGTGATTGTGCGCGTGTCCAGTACCGAACAGGTGCAAGAGGTCATGCGGATCGCGTACGCGGATAACCTCCCGGTCACTGTGTCCGCCGGTCGGAGCAACGTCACCGGATCAGCTTTGCCAGTCAGCGGCGGTATCGTTCTGGATGTCTGCGGTCTTAACAAGTTCACCGCCTATGACGAGGAAAGCCAGCTCGTTGAGGTGGAGGCCGGTGTTTTCGGCGACATCTTCGAGGAGCAGATCCAGTCGGAGTATGGCATGACGCTGGGGCACTGGCCCTCCTCCTACGCCATCAGCACCGTGGGCGGCTGGGTCGCGTGCCGAGGCGCTGGTCAGCTCTCCACCCGGTACGGCAAGATCGAGGACATGGTCCACGGACTCGACGTCGTCCTGGCCAACGGTGACCTCGTTAGCCTCGGTAACGGCACTCGGGCTGCCGTCGGGCCCGATCTTTTGCAGCTTTTCATCGGTTCCGAGGGCACGCTCGGCGTCATCACGAGAATCCGTTTCAAGTTGCATCGGTTGCCGGAGCACGGGCGGGCGATCGCCTACGGGTTCAATACTTTCGCTGAGGGCCTGGAGGCGTGCCGGCAGATCATGCAGCAGGGTGCCACGCCTGCAGCCCTGCGGCTATATGACGAGCTTGAAAGCGGCCTGCAGTTCGGTCTTCCCGACACGAACGTTCTGCTCGTCGCGGATGAGGGCGAGAAGGAGGTAGTTGAGGCCGGTCTGACCGTGAGCGAATCGGTCTGCGCTGGAAATGCCGTGAAACTCGACGGCGATGCCATCTTCGAACGGTGGTTGGACACCCGTTACCTGACAGGCAAGAGCGCGGAGGGGTTCAAACCCAGCCCAGGTCTCGTGGCGGACACCTTGGAGATGATCGGAAACTGGAGGGACCTGCCGGCCATTTACGACGAGGTCGTGGCGGCAATCAACGCCGTGCCCGGTACCTTGGCTGGTTCCGCTCACCAGTCGCACGCTTATGTTGACGGCGCCTGCCTGTACTTCTCGCTGCGCGGAGAGGTACCGGTCGGCGACAGGGCGGGCTGGTATCGTGCGGCATGGGACGCGGCCAACGAGGTGATTCTCCGGTATGGAGCCACCCTCAGCCATCATCACGGCGTCGGCCTCCTGCGCGCGCCGTATATGGCGGAGTCGCTGGGTAGCGGATTTGAAGTACTCCGCGCCGTCAAGACCGCGCTGGATCCCAAGAACCTGCTCAACCCGGGCAAGCTGGGACTGTAATTTCACTACGGTTGATCCATTGTCCGCTTGCGTCCCTTGATCACGAGATGAGACCTCAAGAATGATTGATTTTCCCGAAGATCTGGACGCAAAGCTGACCAGGAACCCGGTGATTGCCTCCGTCTTCGGTGCGGAGTCCGTTGCCGGGTTCCTGAACTCCGACTGCCAACTCTGCATCCTGGCCAACGTTTCCCTCCACGAGTTGGAGGGACTGCTGCAGCTGCTGGACCGAGCCGGAAAATTCACCTTCGTCAACATGGATGCCTGCTCCGGGCTGGGACAGGACCGTGGCGCAGTCGAGTACCTGAAAAAGATAGGGACCCAAGGCATTGTCAGCACTAAGACGGCCATGATCCAGCGTGCCAACAGCCTGAGCATGGTGACCATGCAAAAGGTCTTCGTAACGGACCGGTCCAACCTGCCCCGCAGCGCGGCCGCGCTGGAGCAAAGCAAACCTCACCTGGTGCAGGTCATGCCCTGGCCCGTGATCTCACACCTGACAGAGGGTGAGAAGCGCAGCCTCTCACCCTTCGTCGCTGCCGGCTTCGTCCGTACCGGGGCCGACGTGGCCACGGCGCTGAGAGCGGGCGCAAAGGGCGTCTCCACCAGCGCCAAGGAGCTGTGGGATCAAGCTGGCCGTTAGCCAAGTTAATCGACTATCCACGAAGGAGAACCGCTAGTGGCAGAGAAGTATCTTCAGGTGATCGCCCACTACCGCGCGAAGGCAGACGAGGTGGAAGCGGTCGCCTACCTCCTCGAAGACCTTTCGGCGGCCAGCCGTGCAGAGGAAGCCAATATCTCCTACGACTACTTCCAAGGAGTCCACGACAAAGCGCATTTCGTCATTCTCGAGCGCTATCGGGATGCGGAAGGATTCGCCGCTCATCGTGACCAGGAGCATTTCAAAACCATCGGCATCGGGCAGATCATACCGAGGCTCGAAAGCCGGCTGGTTGAGTCGTATGAGGGGAGCCTATAAGGGTGACTAGCTAGGCGGTCTACTGGGACGAAAAATTGCGGACCCTCGAAGGATGGGCGAATGCTGTGTATCGACCTGCCACAACAGAGGCAAGCTACCTGTCATACCCGAGCCGGAGACCTCACACAGGTTTACTGCTGAACGCATAGCGGTAGTAATCCGCGAGAGAAAGCTGGCTCGCGGCTTCCTCGTCGACGACAACGGTCGCCCTCGGGTGCAGTTGCAGCAAGGACGCGGGGCACATGCTTGATAGCGGACCTTCAATTGCCGCAGCGAGGGCGCGTGCTTTGCCCTTTCCCTGCGCGACAAGAATAAGCTGCCCAGCCTCAAGAATTGTGCCCAGTCCCTGGGTGATGCAGTGCCTCGGGACTTCAGCGGCGGTGTTGAAGAATCGCGCATTGTCCGCCCTGGTTTGCTCGGTCAGCGTCTTGATCCGGGTGCGAGACGTCAGCGACGACGTGGGTTCGTTGAAGCCGATGTGGCCGTTGGTGCCGATACCGAGGAGCTGGACATCAATTCCGCCTGAGTCACTGATTGCAGCCTCGAATTCTCTGCAGGCCTGCTCGTGATCGGGTCTCCCGCCGTCGGGAACTGTCACGTTCTCGAACATCATGCCGAGCGGCTCCGCGATTTCGCGTTGCACGACGGCAGCGTAGCTGGCCGGGTGCCCGGGGGCGAGACCGACGTACTCGTCGAGGGCGAAGCCCCGTGTCGCAGCCAGGTCAATTTCGGTGGCGTGACGCATCCTGGCGAGTTCTGCATAGACAACCATGGGCGAACTCCCCGTGGCGAGGCCAAGGACGGCATCCGGTTTTATGCGAACCGTCTCGGCGATGATTCGTGCGGCGATGCGCCCGACTGCGTCCGGCGTTTCAGCAATGATGACTTCCATTGTTCTCCAATTCGTAGACGCCCCCGGCGGTGTTCCGGCGCTACCGCGCCCCGCCTTGGCTCCGGTCATGGACGACCCGATAGGTGTTGCGCAGCGCCTCCATGGATGCGTCGTAGGAGGCCTGGGCCACCGCGGTGAAGAGGCAGTCGACGACCATGAGCTGGGCGATGCGGCTGCCGAGCGCGCCTGAACGGAACGCGCTCTCTCTGGCCGAAGTGGTTAGAACAACGTCGGCCGCCGCGGCCACCGGAGAACTGTCAAAGTTGGTGATGGCTATGGTGGCCGCCCCGGATTGGCGAGCGACGGCAAGGAAGTCCACAGTGTCGCGGGTGCGGCCGGAATGCGATATGGCGATGGCCACGCAGGATGAGTCCAGCGTTGCGGCAGCCGTCCACGCCGAATGAGGGTCAGGCCAGTTGATCACCGTTCGGCCGACGCGCGAAAGTTTTTGTTGCAGGTCGAGGCCGACGAGCGAACCGGCGCCCATACCGAAGGTGTCGATCCGGCGGGATCCGGTTAGTAGCCGGACCGCTTGTCCCAGGGCCTTGGTATCCAGTGCCCGTGCGGTATCTGAGATGGACAGCGTCTCATTGATGGCTACTTTGGCCACAATGTCCTCCAGGGAATCGTTGCGGCCAATGTCGCCGGAGAGCGGCGGGAGGCTCGAAGTAGCCATTTCTTGGCGCATCGCTTCCCGGGTGAGGTCCATCAGCAGGTCCTTGTAATGGGAGTACCCCATCCGTTTGTAGAAACGCACCACCGATGTGGTGGATGTTTCACAACGGTCGGCAAGTTCGGCCACTGACAGCGTGGCCCCCTCCGCGGGGCTGTCCACGAACACTTGGGCGATGCGTCTCTCAGAGGGTCGCAGCGACGGCAAAGCTGCCCGGATGCGGATCAGCACTGCTTCAGACTCCGCCGCCTCTACTGCACCCTTCGCCATTCTGTTCCCTCTCCACCGCGCCGCCGACGTCGGACGTCAAAGTCTCCGTGTGATCGGCCTCGTAAAACTCTTTAGGGAATATCTTTACATGATTCAGGTCACATGGGTAAGTTAATGACCAACCCGGATCATCGATGCTCTCTGGGGGACCTGCGACAGCCGGTGCGGCAGGGCAGGAGGCATCACTTGTCACTGAGGAGACCAAACCATGCAAAGCGGTTCCCGATTCATCCGTGGCACGCTTTCGGCATTCGCAATAGCCGCAGCAGTGTCCGTCACCATTACTGGCTGCGGAGCCCAGTCCGCCCAACCGGCTGCGACGGCCGGCAAGGCCGGTGGCAACCTGGTCGTGGGTATTACCACCGATCCCGATACCCTCCTCCCGTGGAAGGCCACCCAGTTCCAGGCCGTCTCCGTTCTGCAGAACATCTACGGAACGCTGACAGAGTTCGACAAGGATTTGGCAGTCGTTCCCGGCCTGGCGAAGTCCTGGGAGGCTTCCGATGGCGGAAAGACACTAACCTTCAAGCTTCGTGAGGGCGTCAAGTTCAGCGACGGCAGCGCCTTTGACTCCAAGGACGTCAAGTTCTCCCTGGACAAGATCAAAGCGGAAGCTACAGGCGCTGTGGCCCGCACTTCGCTCGCAGCCGTGACGGCTGTGGAAGCCCCGGACCCTGCCACTGTTGTCCTGCGGCTGTCCGCTCCGGACGCGGCCCTGCCATCCAACCTTGCTGTCGTGAACATGGCAATTCTTTCCTCGGACGACACGGAGCAGTCGCTGATGAAGACTCCCAACGGAACGGGCCCCTTCGCGTTGAAGGAACGAGTCGCCAGTCAGTCGCTGAAGCTGGCCCGTAACGATTCCTACTGGGGAGATAAGGCCAAACTCGATACTGTCGAGATGCGCGTCATTCCGGACGAAAACTCCATCGTTTCGGCCATGCAGTCCGGAAACGTGAATTTCGCCGTGTTCAACAGCCCCCTGGTGGCCAAAACCGCTGCAGGACCGAACATGTCCGTTGCCAAGACGCCCCAACTCAGCTACCACGCCCTGCAGTTGAACGCGCAACGCGGGGACCTAAAGGACGTCAACGTCCGCCTGGCAATCCAGTGCGCCGTGGACCGGCAGCAGGTGCTCGATACAGCGGCACTCGGCGAGGGTGAGGTCACCGGGCCTGTAACCTCCCCAGCGTTTAAGTCGAACGCGGACGACCGCCCGTGCCCCAAACGGGATCTCTCTAAGGCCGCTGACTACCTCAGCAAGGCCGGCAAAAAAGATGGCGTAACGCTCTCAACGATCGTCTCCCAGGGAGAGTACGCCACCTCAGTGGATGAGGCCCAGAATCTGAAGTCCCAGCTCGCCGAAGCGAAAATCACCCTCAATGTTGAGGTACTGGAGTCAGGCGCTTTCGTTACGCGGTGGAAGGCTGGCGACTTCGACGCAGCCGTGGCCCTCAATGGCGGCCGGCCGGATCCCGATGGGATGTACGGGCGCTACTTCACCAGCACGGGCAACCTCAACAAGGTAGCGGGCTACAGTTCTCCGGCCCTTGATGCACTCTTCGCCGAGGGCAAAGCCAGCACCGACCCGCAGAAGCGGAAGGACATTTACGCGAAGGTCTCCAAGGAACTTGAGAACAACGCTGCCTGGGTGTGGCTGTTCACCAGCTTCACGTACACCACCACCACTTCCTCGGTCCAGGGCTTTGTCCCGATGGCCAACGGCTCGCTGCAATACCTGCGGACCACAACCATCAACTAGCCGTCGTCAGCGGGGTCCTGGTCCGCCAGGGCCCCGCGACTGGCGAGAAATCCAGGCATATGTTTCAGACTCTTGTTCACAACCCCGTTCTTCGCCGCGTCGGGGGCGCCGCCGGCACTCTTCTAGGCGTGGCGATCTTCGTATTCATCATGCTCCGGGCCATCCCGGGTGACCAGATAACCGCCGGCCTCGGCACGGAAGCTGCCGCCCTGACGCCCTCACAGCAGGCCGCCCTGGAACGGTACTACGGACTGGATCAGCCACTCATCGTTCAGTTCTTCTCCTGGCTGGGAAACCTCTTTACGGGAAACCTTGGTTTTTCCTCGCGGTCGCAGCAGAGCGTCCTGGACCTTACGGTGCGGTCCCTGCCGGTGACCTTTGAATTGGCCGTTCTCGCCATCATTCTTGCGTTGATCATCGGCGTTCCTCTGGGCATGCTCGGGGCCTCCCGCCCTGATTCCCCACGTGACGCTGTATCGCAAGCCGTCAGCCTGGCCGGGCTTTCCGTCCCGGCGTTCCTCCTGGCCACGACCCTGCTGTCGGTCTTCGCAGCGTCATACGGTTTCAATCCCAACGGTCGGGGATTCGCGGCCCTGACAGCGGACCCGCTGCTGAACCTGCAACAGATGCTGTTGCCGTCCATCGTCCTCGGATTCGGAATTGCAGCACCCATCATCAGGACCACCCGCACGGCGGTGCTTGAGATCCGTTCCAACGACTTCATCCGCACCGCGCGCGCCAAGGGGGTTCCGGAAAGGCGGCTGCAGTTCAGGCACGTCCTGCGAAACTCCCTGGTCCCGATCACCACCATGACCGGGCTTCAGTTCGGCTACCTGCTCGGGGGAGCGGTGGTGGTTGAGCAAATTTTTTCCATCCCAGGAATCGGGCGTCAGGTGCTGCTGGGAATCCAGCAGAAGGAATACGCCCTCGTGCAGAGCACAGTCCTGGTCATCGCCTTGAGCTTTGTCATCGTCAATCTGCTTACCGACCTCCTTTACAGGGTCATCGATCCCCGGGTGCGTGCCTCATGACAGAGAACACCGTGATCGCTGAGCCGCAGGCTGTGCTGCCCAAGCCGGCACGCATGGGCGCGGCTCTGTGGAAGAGCCCTACTGGCTTGACAGGTCTGAGCATTATCGGATTGCTCGTGCTTCTTTCGGCCTTGTCCTTGTTCCATGCCCTCCCCTACGATGCCATCGCCCAAAATGCTCCCTCGCGGCTGCTCCCACCATCGGCGACGCACTGGTTCGGTACCGACCAGTTCGGACGCGATGTCTTCGCACGCGTAGCCGCTGGAGTTTCCAACTCGGCCGTCATCGCCGTGACTGCTGTTGCCTTCGCGACTGTCATCGGTACACTCGGCGGGCTTTTTGCCGGCTTCTACCGTGGAGTGCCGGACGGCGTGATCGGCGGCATCACGAACGTCCTCTTCGCTTTCCCACCCCTGCTCCTGGCCCTTGCGCTGGCCTCAGTGTTCGAACGCAACTGGTTCACCATCGCCGTGGCCATCGCAATCGTCTATGTGCCGATCTTTGTTCGGGTCACTCGCGGACCCGTGTTGTCCCTGCGGGAGATTGAGTACGTCAGGGCCGCGACCAGCACGGGTCAGAGCCGTCTAATGATCATGCTGCGCCACGTCCTGCCAAACATCACGTCCATCATTGTGGTGCAGGTTGCGTTGTCCCTTTCATGGGCGGTCCTGACCGAAGCATCCCTTAGCTTCCTCGGACTTGGCACTCCCCCGCCCGCGCCGTCGCTGGGATCCATGATCTTCGAAGCGCGCACGCTTGTTTACGCGGCACCTTGGACCATGGTTGCCCCAGGCGCGGTTGTCGTTCTCCTCGTCGTCGGCCTGAATTTGCTTGGCGACGGGCTGCGCGACCTCCTAGACCCCCGAAAACGAGGCAACCGATGACATTGAACCCAACGGAGATCGCCAGACTCACCCGTCTCGAAACGGAGGGCACTGATTCACGCTACGCCGACATAGACAAAATGTCGGTCGGGGAACTCGCCGCGACCATGAACACCGCCGACGCTTCCGTGCCGGAAGCAGTCAGGCGCGCCCTCCCCCAGATAACGTCCGCAATTGAGGCCGCCGTGTCCCGTATGAAGAGAGGAGGGAGAATGATCTACGTGGGTGCAGGGACACCCGGGCGGATCGGCGTCCTCGACGCATCAGAATGTCCGCCGACTTTCGGCACCCCCCCGGAACAGGTGTTCGCCGTCATGGCCGGGGGTCCGCGCGCGATCGTTTCGCCAAGCGAAGGCGCAGAAGACGACACGGAGGCAGGAACGACCGCGATGGACGCGGCAGGGGTAGGGGCGCTGGATACCGTTATTGGCGTCGCGTCCAGTGGCCGGACACCGTACGTCGTCGCTGCTTTGGAGCGTGCCCGTGCCAACGGAGCCCTCACTATCGCTCTGACCTGCAATGCGGGGACACCATTGTCGGCCGCGGCGGAACATCGGATCGAGGTTCTCGTCGGCCCGGAAGTAATCGCAGGCTCCACCCGCCTGAAGGCCGGCACAGCCCAAAAACTCGTGCTGAACATGTTTTCCACCATCGTGATGGTCCAACTGGGCAAAACCTACGGAAATCTCATGGTCGATGTGAAGCCCACGAATGCCAAGTTGCGCGAACGGTCCCTCCGGATTATCCAAACCGTCACGGGAGCCGGGAGAACCACGGCAGCCGAGGCCCTGGCCGCGAACAACCATTCGGTCAAGCAAGCAATTGTCGCCATCCGGCTGAATCTCGGACCGGAGGACGCCGCTGCTCAAATTACACAGAACGGCGGGCGGCTCCGTGCCGCCCTTGGGGAGCACGCATGAAAATCTTGGGCATGATTTCAGGAACGTCGCACGACGGGATCGATGCTGCCGTCGTGGAATTCAGCGAACAGGACGGGCACCTCACCGGCAGGGTGCTCCAGACCGCGAGCACACCATACCCACCATCCCTCAGAGCCCGCATCCTCCGCGCTCTTCCTCCTGCGGCCACCACACTTGCGGAGATTTGTGAGCTCGATACGCTCGTGGGACAAAGTTTCGCTGAGTCAGCCGTCGACATCCTTAGAGGTACAGGCCCGGTTGACCTAGTCGTCTCCCATGGCCAGACAGTCTTCCACTGGGTGGAGGAAGGACGGGCCCGCGGAACACTCCAGATCGGCCAGCCCGCCTGGATCGCGGAAGCTACCGGGGCGCCGGTGCTTTCCGACGTCCGGATCCGGGACATCACCGCCGGCGGTCACGGTGCCCCGTTGGTCTCGTACCTGGACGCCCTCCTGCTGGCGGGCCACGCTGGCACGGCAGCGGCGCTCAACCTCGGCGGCATCGCCAACATGACGGTCGTCTTCGGAAGCGCGGACCTCCTCGCCTACGACATCGGACCCGCCAATGCCCTCATCGATGCCGTCATCGCCGACCGCAATCTCCACCCCGACGGTTACGACGCCGACGGACGGATCGCCGCGACCGGCGCCGTCGACGGTATCCTCCTCGAAGCGCTGATGGCCGATGAGTATTTCGACCTGCCCATTCCCAAATCCACGGGCAAAGAGCATTTTCATCTCGCCTACGTACAAGAAATGCTGCAGACGACGGGGCGGACGCCCAGTGATGCCGATCTGGTCGCCACGTTAACCGAACTGACGATCCGAACGGTTGCCAGAGAAGCGCAGAACCACGGAGTCGACCTCCTTGTCGCTTCCGGCGGCGGATGCCGCAACCAGGTTCTGATGAACGGGCTGCGACGAGCCCTCCCGGACGTGGCAATTAAATTTTCCGACGACTACGGCGCCCCGGCTGACGACAAGGAAGCAATCGCATTTGCGCTCATCGGGTGGTGTACCGCCCACGGTCTGCCCGGCACGGTACCGGCCGGAACCGGGGCGCGGGAGAGCCGAATTCTCGGCACAATCACCCCAGGCCACGGGCCGTTGAACCTTCCGACACCCAAGCGAACCGCGCCCCGGACACTCGCGCTCGTGCGCCCCTGAATCGAAAAATCACCATGACCCACACCATGCGCTGCGCGACGGCCAAGGACATTGAAGCGATCGTAGGAGTCTTCCTCGCCTGCTGGCGCGGCCCCTACGCGCATGTCCTTCCCGCGAGCGCCGTCCAGCAGATGACTGACGAACGTGCCCTCCGGTTGTGGAGTGAAGCGTTTGCAGACCGGGTAGAGCCGGACGAAATCATGGTCGCGAGCGGTGGCGAGGAAAGCGCTGCCTGCGGGGTTGTACGTTACGGTCTCGCCGGCGACGGGGACCGGGGGACCATCTGGTCGCTCTACGTCGACCCATCCGCCCAGGGCGCCGGTTTGGGCTCCCGGCTCCTCCGGACTGCGGAGGAGGCTTTGACGAGGAAAGGAGCAAAATCGGCGAGCCTATATGTGTTCGCCCGAAACGCACCATCCATTGCCTTCTACTGTCATCACGGGTGGAAGGCCGCTCACCAGAACGGTGAGACCCGCTATGACTTCGGCGAACCGGTGTTGACGCTGACGAAGACGCTCTCCCCCGCGGCTGGGCCGCTTGCAGCGGTTTCCGAGCCTGACGAAGGACCCACGCCATGACGGACATGATGCAGGCTGCAAGCCGCATGGTCACATCGGCGCTTGATGCGTCTCCGGGCGCGCAGTCCCCTGTCGGGGTCACCTTGGGAGTGCAGAACGCCCGATTTTCCACCATTGTTTCGGCAGGCTTTCGAACAGCCACGTGGATTGATGGCGTGCGGCTGGGAGTTGACCCCATGACCGTAGACACCCACCACGACATGGCCTCAGTCAGCAAGGTGCTGGCGACGACCGCCTGTCTGATCCGGCTGGTGTCCGACGGGCTCGTTCGCCTCGAGGACCCGGTAAAACGCTATCTCCCAGGATTCGCCGGCGGCGGCCGGGAGACTGTCACCATACGCGACCTGCTCCTCCATCGGGGCGGGCTGAAGGAGTGGTACCCGCTGTACGCGGTGACTACTGACCCCGAAGAAGCTCACCGCCTCGTCGAGACACTCCCACTGCGGTTCAAACCGGGCGCCGCCCGCCACTACTCCGATCTGGGCTTCATACTTCTCGGACGCATCGTGGCCAGAGCCGCGGGTTTGGATCTCGCGTCAGCTGCTGAGGAACTCATCCACCGGCCGCTCCGGCTCACCTCAACGCAATACGCGCGACCGGCTGGCGCGGACGTGGCGACCGGTGCCCGGGACGACCGGATCGAAGCGACCATGATCGATTCGAACGTTCCCTACGAGGTCCCTTTCCACAGCACCGACTTCGCGGGCTGGCGGCTCCGGCCGGTACACGGCGAGGTCGCTGACGGCAACGCCCACCACGCGTTCGGCGGAGTATCCGGACACGCGGGCTTGTTCTCCACGGTCCCGGACCTGCTCCGTTTCGGTGCCGCGTTGGCCGCCTACGAGGACCATGAAACATTGTGGCGCGCATCCGTCGTCGCAGAGTTCTTTGCGCCCGGACCCGACGCCGGACAGTCCCTGGGATTCCGCCGATACCAGATGCAGGTCGGCGATGAGTCATACACGGTGCTTGGCCATCCAGGTTACGTCGGGTGCGCCGTCGGCTTTGTTCCTGAACGAGGCATAGCACTGGCGCTGGCAAGTAACCGCCTCCTCGTGAATGACACTCCCGTCGCGACAGACGTGTTGTGGACAGAACTCCTCCAAACGGCAGGCGAAGAGATTGAGCGACTGAGCCCATGAAGGCCCGCACAGCGTCAAACTCCGCCCCGAGCTTCCCGCAGCCCAGCAACAGAGAGAAACAGGCTATGTCTGCCCCTTCCCCGGTCCTTTCCATAAAGAATCTTTCGGTCGCATTCGGCACAAGAGCACGGCGCCAGACAGTGGTCCGCGACGTGTCCCTGGACGTCTTCCCAGGACAAACCGTCGCCGTCGTTGGCGAATCCGGGTCGGGAAAGTCCACGACCGCAGCAGCCGTCAACCGGCTGCTTCCCTCCAACGGGCAGATAACCGGGGGCGACATCTACTTCGACGGCGCGAACCTCGCCGACGCCTCCCCCCGGGAAATGTTGGCGATCCGCGGGGCCAAAATCGGGTTCGTTCCCCAGGACCCGATGTCCAATCTGAATCCGCTCATGCGAATCGGAGACCAGATTGCAGAGGCGCTGGAAGTCCACGGCCGCCCCCTGGGCACCGGCGGGCGGGAGGAAGTCATCGAGCTCCTCAACATGGTCGGCATCCCGCAGCCGGAGCGCAGGCTGAGCCAATACCCGCACGAATTCTCCGGCGGCATGCGCCAGCGGGTCCTGATAGCAATCGGGCTGGCCTGCCGTCCTCGGCTCCTGATTGCCGACGAGCCGACTTCAGCACTTGACGTTACGGTGCAGAGACGCATCCTCGACCGGCTTGGAGAGCTGACAGCCCAGATGGACACGGCCGTATTGCTCATCACCCACGACCTCGCACTGGCCGCCGAACGCGCGGACTCCATCGTGGTCATGCGGCAGGGACAGATCGTCGAATCGGGCCCCGCAACCAACATCCTGAACAACCCCCAGGATGACTACACCAAACGCCTTCTCCAGGCTGCGCCCAGCCTGACTTCCCGGAGCCTCGTCATGGAAACCCCGGCGGGCGGCGCCGTGCGCACGACCGAAGAAGCCGAGGACACCATTGTCGACGTCCGCAACCTAAGCAAGACCTTCACCATCCGTGGTTCCAGTGGCAAGACGGGCACAGCGTTCACCGCGGTCGACGACATCAGCTTCAGCATCCCACGTGGCAAAACTGTCTCGATTGTCGGGGAGTCAGGATCCGGGAAATCGACAACTGCGAACCTCATGCTCGGCCTTGAGGACATCAGCGCTGGGCAGATCCTCTTTGACGGAACCGACGTAGCAACCCTGGGCAGACGGGAGCTCTTCGCTTTCCGCCGCCGGGTCCAGCCGGTATTTCAAAACCCCTACGCTTCCCTTGACCCTCGCTACACCATCGCTGAATCAATTACCGAGCCCCTTCGCGTGCACCGCGTCGGCACCAAGGGCGCACGCCGTAAGCGGTGCCTTGAGCTGCTGGACCAAGTCGCCCTGCCGGCAGCTCATGCGGAGCGACTGCCCCACGAGCTCTCCGGAGGTCAGAGGCAACGCGTTGCGATCGCCCGCGCCTTGGCGCTCTCCCCCGAACTCGTCGTGCTCGATGAGGCTGTCTCCGCTTTGGATGTTCTCGTCCAAGCCCAAACGCTGGACCTGCTCGCGGAGCTGCAAAGAGAGCTGAACGTAAGCTACCTCTTCATCAGTCACGACCTCGCCGTCGTCCGGATGATTTCCCACGCCGTCCACGTCATGCAGCACGGCAAAATCGTTGAAAGCGGCAGCCCATCGGACATCTTCGACCGCCCCCAAGCTGACTACACCCGGGAACTCCTCGCCGCGATCCCTGCTGTCAAGGCCGGCACATAAACGGAAGGCCCTACTGCAATGGTCCACAGTAAACCTGGCGACGACGCACTTCGGGCGCGCGTTCCAAAGGCAAAGGGACTGAGCCTCAACTCGGGGAGGCCGCCACAGTGGACGTCCAGTGTAGGGCTGTTCACTGCCTTCGCGGGCCTGGGCGGCACTGCCTCCGTAATCCCAGCGATCATTCCCCTTACCGCCCACAACTCCAACGCATCGTTATCGGAATACCTTGGCGTCGCTCCTGCACTCTTCTTCGGGCTGATGGCAGGGGTGCTGCTCTCCGCAATACTGCTGAGGGCAACTTCCGCGCGAGCCGTCCTCTGCGCCGGATCGGTCCTTCAAGCCGCCGCTCTCATTGCCATCGCCCTCGCACCAGACAGGTCTGCCTTCGGTATGTGGGCGTCGGCCGCCGGAGTCGGATTCGGTTTGTGCGAAGCCAGTGGCAGCGTGCTGGCCCGTGTCGTTGCCGGCGACAGGGCAGCGCGATTGTTGTCAGCCCTCACCGGGACCGTTGCCCTCGTCGCCGCCGCCGGACCGCTGTTTATCGTCTCCGGCATACTCGGTGCGAGCCCTGCCCCTCTGTTGGCCTCGACTGCGCTTGTCCACGTGGCTACGGTCCTCTTTCAGTTCCTCGGGCCAAAACGACATCTCGGAGAGCATGCGGACCGTGGCATCCGCACCCGAGCCCCGGCGCCGGCCCCCTCAATTTCCTGGGTCCTTCTGCTGGCTCCCGTAGCGGCAGCCCTCTTCATTTATGTCGGAATCGAAACAATATTCGCTGGCTGGTCAGCAGTGATCGCGGCGGAAGCCCTGGCTTTGGACCCCCGCACGGCTGCGGCAGGCACTTCCGTTTTTTGGGTGCTGATGGCCGCTGGCCGCTACGCGGCGTGGTTCACACTCAAGTCATCAGTGACGCCGTCAGCGCTCCTTGCCTTCACGTGCACCCTGGCTGCCGTGTGTTTTGCTGGAGCGGGAATTCTCAGGCAGGAACAACCGGCGGTGGCGTTGGTCGCGACAGGCGTGGCCATCGCAGGGCTCGGCCCTACGTACTCACTGGTTCTCGGAATCGGGCTCTCCCGGATAGAGGTCCACGACGCAAAGAAGGCGGTGGGGCTGCTGGTCGCCTGCGGCGCGGCAGGCGGGGCAGGCATACCGGCGGCGCTCCTCACTGTCACCCCGCACCCCGGAGCCCCCTGGGTCCTAGTGACGTCTGCCCTTCTGACGGCCCTTATTGCACCCCTGATATTCCATAAAACGCCCCGACCGCCGGAACGACCGGCAGAAAATAAGGCACGTCAATGAAAGATGGACCTTCCCGCAGCGACGACGGACCCTTCGTCATCCACAACATCACGGCCATCGACGCCACAAAAACCATTGAGAACGCGTGGATTAGCGTGGTCTCAGGCCGAATTCAGGACATGGGTCAGGGCTCTTCATGGCAGGCTGCCTCTGTCCCGTGGAAGGCCGTGGTGGATGGGCGGGGCGGCTACGTCACGCCCGGCTTTATCGACGTCCATTTTCACGGAGGCGGCACGCACAGCAATGAACACGGGCCACAGGCCATCATGGCTGCCTTGGCAGCCCACCATGCCCACGGGACCACGCGCGCCGTCGTGAGTTTTGTGGCCAACCCCGTACCCGAGCTCATGACCAACCTCAAGGTGGTTGCTGAACTCGCAGATACCTCGCCGCTGGTTCTGGGCAGCCACTTGGAAGGGCCGTTTCTTGCCAGGGGGCGGAGAGGCGCCCATAACGCGCAACATCTGGTTGCACCGGCCGACAGCAACATCAGCCAGCTCATCGAGGTCGCCCGTGGAACACTGCGGCAGGTCACCATTGATCCGGACCAGCCGGGAGCTTTCGAGGCGATCAGAGAGTTTTCGCGGGCCGGTGTCAGCGTCTCGATCGGACACACCGAGGCAAGCTACGAAACGTCCCTGGCGGCTTTCGAGGCCGGCGCGACGATGCTGACCCACACCTTCAACGCCATGCCCGGGATCCACCACCGAGAACCGGGTCCCATTATCGCTGCCCTGGATCAAAGCGCATATATGGAACTCATCCTGGACGGAATCCATGTCCATCCCCGAGTGGCCGCCATGGTGTTCCGGCTCGCACCCGGACGCGTGATGCTCATTTCCGACGCCATGGCAGCAGCAGGCGCACCGGATGGATCCTATGAACTCGGCGATCTGAGGGTCGAAGCCGGCGATGGCAGGGCTGTGCTGGCAGGAACAAACACGCTGGCCGGTTCTATGCTCACGCTCGATAAGGCGCTGCGGCTAGCGATTGGCAACGACATTGACCCGAATGTCGTAGTTGAGGCGTTGACTCTTACTCCAGCCCGGATGCTAAACCTGCAGGACAAACTGGGTCTACTGTCGCCGGGATACGAAGCCGACCTTGCTCTCTTCGACCCCGACTGGAATGTCACGGCCACGTTCGCCGCAGGCCGCTGCCTTTTTGGTCGGTGATCCGCCGGCAAGCGGTGCTCCACGATCTGGCCGGCCTCCATCACCAGGATGAGGTCGGCGTCGCGGATGGTGGAGAGCCGGTGCGCGATCACGAAGGACGTCCGGTCCGAGCGCAGCGCGCTCACCGCCTTCTGCACCAGCACCTCGGTCCGGGTATCCACGGAGGACGTTGCCTCGTCCAGGATCTCCGTCTCGGAAGCATCCGGCCGGCCGTAGGCGATGTTGTCCCGGATGGTCCCGCCGAACAGCCACGTGTCCTGCAGCACGCACCATGCCCATCCGTGGCCATCTGGGAGCCGTCACAGCAACGACTACATAATGCCGGTCGGTACCAGCAGTCCCCAGGCAAGCGCCGGGCCGACCAGCACGACTGCGCCGGCGTAGGCCATGAGCTGGCGGTAGACGCGCTGCCGGTCGCTCTCGCTTGCGTTGGCCACCACGAGCGCACCGTCAGTGGAGAACGGGGAGACATCCACAACTGTGGCAGCAATAGCCAGCGCCGCGACTGTTCCGGAAGCACTCAACGAACTGCTGGCCAGGAGGGGACCGGCGAGGGGGATGAACGCTGTCAGCAGCGCCGTGGAGGAGGCGAAGGCCGAGCCGACACCGATCACGTAGCAGAGGACAAGTGCCACGAGCAGTGGCGCGCCCAGGGCCAAGGCCTGTTTGGCAAGCGTGTCGATGACGCCCACGTGCTGGAGCAGGGAGACATAGGTGATCATGCCAGCCACGAGTAGGACCGTGGACCAGGAGATGCCGCCGATGAACGTCTGGTGTTCCTTGATGTTGACCAAGGCCAGCAGGAGGCCGGCAGAAAGGGCGACAAAGCCGATCGGCAAGTGGAACCCAAGGGTGCACACCAGAATGATGGCGATCAGCACGAGGGTAAGGATCTGCTGGCCGTGGGGCCGGCCGGTACGGGTTGTGTCGAGATCCGCATGTTGGCCGTTCTCACCGTCGCGCAGCCTGCCCAGGAGGGCGAACACGGCAATGGTGAGGACGGAGAGAATGAGGTTGAGGGCGAAGCTCGCCGTGAAGAGTGCCCCTTGGGAAATAGGGAAGCCGTTCTTCAGCGCGACGTCGTGTACCAACACACCGGCCACGGACAACGGGGAAAAGCCGCCAGCATGGGCTCCGTTGATGACGAACGCGCCCATCAGCACGGGATGGACGCGCGATTCGTAGGCAAAACCCAGGGCCGCCGGTGCCAGTAGCGCGACAGCGGCGGGAGAAAAAGTACCCAGCGACGTCAACGCGGCAGCAATAAGAAAAAACACCCACGGCAAGAGCATGGTCTTGCCCCGGACGAGGCGCACGCAGGATTGCACGATGATGTCGATGGTGCCGTTCCGCTGGGCCATGCTGAAGAAATAGGTCACCCCGATGATGGTCAGGACAATGCTGGCGGGGAACTCCGCCAGGATCTCCTTGTCGGTCATGCCGAGCATGAAGTACCCGACGCCGAACGATGCGACCAGCCCCATGACGCCGATGTTCAACGGCCACTTAGTAGCGACGACAAACATCACGACGAGGATGACGAGGGGAATGATCTGGACCGCGGTCATGGTCCCCTCCGGTGTCACGGCGGACGCAGGCTGGAAGTCGCCTCCGCCGAGCACGAGGAAAACCAGAGCCAAGACAGCGAGCGCGCTCGCAGCCATCAGCAGGATAAGACGGCGGGGGGCAGTACGCTGCGGACGTTTGCCGGAGGCGTCGCCCACAGGAGCAGCAGTGCGCTGCGCGGTCTTAGTCACCTTGGTCTCCTCCTTGAGAACGGCTACTGCGAGACAGTCATTTACTGCGCTATCGTCGGCCGGCCCACGCAGGGGCGGACCCGAAGCCCTTGCTCGGCGACGGAGCGTGACTGCAGCGGCTTGGTAGAGCTTATCCGGCGCGGGAGTTTGTGGGGATTAGTTACGGGGTTTGAGCCGGACGCTCGCGGATCGGGTTGGTGCAGCGGGGCGGCGCACGTTGCGAATAGGCGATGGTCCCGGTGACCATCATTCGCCGCCCCACTGCGGTCCGTTGCCCGGGCCCTCAGGGCACGGGCAGCTTGCGGGTTACTTGCTGTAGCCGAAGACCTTGTTCCACTTGGCCAGGTCGTCCTTGCCGAACGTGGTCGCGTCGGAGTTCGCCATCCGATAGACCTTGCCGGAGTCGGCGGCCGGCAGCTTGATGCCCATGATGGTGGGCGGCTCAACGTCGGTGCGGGCCGGGTATTCGCCCAGCTGTGCGAAAACCTTCTGGCCCTGCTTGGACAGGTTGTAGTTCATGAACACCTTGGCCGCCTCAACGTTCGTGGCGGACCCGGCCATGCCGAGGTAGTAGTCGTAGGCCACGAGTCCCTCGTCCGGAACAATGAACTTCACCGGGGCCTTGTCCTGCACGGCGGAGATGTTGGTGCCGCTGATGGTCACGGTTCCCACCGCCACCTCGCCGCGGGCCAGCGCGGTGGCCTCGGCGCCAAGGGAGTCATAGATGGTGGGCTTCTGCGCCGCGTACTTGGCGAAGTAGTCCTGGCCCATCTTCGACTCCATGAACCGGCTCAAGGAGGCGGTGCTGCCGCCGGAGCCGCCCTGGACGATGCCCAGCTTGCCCTGCCATTTGCCGCTGACGGCATCGGCCCACGACTTCGGGGCGTCCGCTTCCTTGACCAGCTGGGTGTTGTAGCCCAGCGTGTAGACGGAGTTGAACATGCGGGTGAACTGGCCGCCGTCGATCGAGACGTCCTTGAACTGCGAGGCGCCCGGCACGTCGTAGGCCTTCCAGACCTTCGCGTCCTCCAAGGTCTTGGCGATCCGGTAGTCGGAGGTGCGGATGACGTCCGCCCCCAGCTTGCCGGCTCCCTGCTCGGACTGGACGCGCTCGGCGAGCTTGTTCGGCGTCAGGCGCACCACGTTGACCTTAATACCCGTGTCCTTGGTGAAGGCCGCCACCAGGGCGCTCTCGGAGGATTCGGTGTAGCCGGAGTACAGGCTCAGGGTCTGGGTCTTGGCCTTGTCATAGGTGGCCTTGTCCGCGATGTTTTCGCCGTTGATGACCAGGCCGTCGTCGGTCTTCACCTCCGCCGTGGCGGTGACCACGCTGTTGCCCTGGGCGGAGCCGCCGCAGGCGGCCATGCTCAGCGAGAGAACGACGCCGAGGCCGAGCAGGGGGATTTTGGACGCTAACTTCATTGTTTAGACCCTTTCAAATGGTGTGGTTTGGGAAGCGTTACTTGGCGCCGAGCTTGCGGTCGGCGCCCACCTTCTGGGCGATCACCGCCAGCACGGCGATCACGACGATGTACAGAACACTGACGGCCGCAGCCGCCTGGCTCTGCCCGTTGTCGAAGTTGTCGAACACCAGGATCGAGAGGATGCGGGTGTTGGAGGTGAAGAGGAAAATCGAGGCGCTGAGCTCCCTCATCGAGAGCATGAGGAACAGCAGGAACGAGGACGTGATGCCGACGCGCATCAGCGGGAGGGTGACCGAGACGATCGCCTTGGCCCGCCGGGCGCCGAGCATGACGGCGCTGTCCTCCAGGTCCTGGTCCATCTGTAGCATCGACGCCGAGATGCCCCGGTAACCCTGCGGCAGGAAGACCGCCACGCAGGCGATCGCCAGGATCGCCAGCGTTCCGTAGACCGGAACCGGCAGCAGCAGCCAGGTCCACAGCAGGCCGATGCCCATAACGATCGCGGGAACCGCCAGCGGCGTCATCGCGATCAGCTCGATCAGCTGGCCGAGGCGCGACTTGGTCCGGTAGCGGACGTAGGAGGCGATGAAGCTGAGCGTGGTGCCCGCGATCGCGGCCAGGAGGGCCACCATCACGCTGTTGCGCAGTGCGAGCTGGAAATCGTGGGATCCGAGCACGTCGGCGAGCTTGGCGAAGCTCATCGCCCCTGTCTCGAAGAGCTGGGAGATGGAGGCCACGAACGGGGTGGCCTGCATGGACGCTGCGAGCAGCGCAAGCATCGGGAGGACGACGGCGACTGCGAAGTAGGCGAGGGCGATGATGGTGAACGGCCAGCGCAGCTTCCGCAGCGGGACCTGGCGCGGCCGGTTGCCCTTGCCCGTCACCGTGGTGAACTTGCGCTTGTTGATGATGCGCTGCTGGACCACGGTGATGATCAGCAGGGCAGCCGTCAGGACGATGGCGATGCTGGCCGCCTGGTTGCTCTTGGCCGGCGTCGAGCTCATCAGGCGGTAAATGTAGGTGGGAAGGGTGTCGATGCCGGCCGGGTTGCCGATCACCTGGGCCACCGGGAAGTTCTCCATGGTCAGGGCGAAGACGAGGATCGCGGACCCGAGGACGGCCGGAAGTGCCAGCGGCAGCGTGACGGTGCGCAGCATGGTCTTCAGGGTGGCCCCGTGGACGGTGGCGGCCTCCTCGAGGTCCGCGTTCATCATGGACAGCGAGCTGTGCATCAGCAGGAACGCGTAAGGGGCGTAGAAGATCCCGAGTACGAAGATCAGCCCCGGCAGGCTGTAGATGTTGATGATGAAGTCGATGCCGAGGTCACGGAGCAGGATGTTCAGGTAGCCGGCGCTCGGGGAGGACAGCAGCGACCAGGCCAGGGCACCGACGAGCGCCGGGATGAACATCGGGGCCATGCCGATGAAGAAGATGAACTTCCGCAGCGGCGCGTCGGTGCGGGCACAGACGAAGGCCAGGAACGCCCCGATGACCAGTGCCACCACGGCCGACCCGGCGCCCACCATGAGCGAGTTGCCCAGCGCCCCCAGGGCTTCCGGGCTGGCCAGAAGGATCAGGTTGTCCAGCGTCAGCCCGCCCAGGGAGATGTTGCCCGGGCGGGGAACGGCGTCGGAGAACGCCGCCAGCAGCACCAGGGCCAGCGGCAGGAGCACCAGGACGGCCAGGATCGCGATGATGATCATGGCGGGGGTGCTCTTGCGCAGGTTCCCCAGCGCCTTGGTGCCGCGTGAGGCGACGGGGGCGGGGCTGGCCGTGACGACGGGGTCCGCCAGCGGCGTCTTGAGACTCATACGAGCACCTCCGCCGGGAGGATCTGGACCTGCGACGGGTCGATGCTGACCCAGACCGAGTCCCCGACCTCGTGCTGTTCGCCCCGCTTGATGGTGCCGAGGGCGTCCAGTTCCAGGCCGCCCTCCAGTTCGACGGCGTAGCGCACGTCGTTGCCCTGGAAGCCGGCCACCATGACTTTCCCCTGCCAGGCGTTGGTCGCCGTCGTGGGCCGGGAGCTGATCTGGAGGTCTTCGGCGCGCATGCAGACCTTCATCTGCTGCGGCGCCGCGGCAGCGCGCTGGGCGGAGTGGATGGTGAGGCCGTGGCCGGCAACCTTGGCGGTGGCTGAGCCGTCCGGGGCGGGCACCGATTCACAGTCCATGACGTTGGAGACACCCAGGAAGTGGGCGATCGAGGCGCTGGCCGGGGTCTCGTACATTTCCCGCGGGCCGCCGATCTGGACGATCTTTCCGCCCTGGAGCAGGGCGATGCGGTCCGCCAGGGCGAAGGCCTCGTGCTGGTCGTGGGTGACGTAAACGCAGGTCAGGCCGAGGCGCAGCTGGATTTCACGGAGTTCCACGCGGAGGCGGTCGCGGAGCCGGGCGTCCAGGTTGGAGAGCGGTTCGTCGAGCATCAGGACGCTGGGGCGCATCACCAGGCTGCGGGCCAGGGCCACGCGCTGCATCTGGCCGCCGCTGAGGAGGCTGGCGCCGCGGTCCGCGAACTTTTCCAGGCCCACCATAGTGAGCACTTCCATCACCCGGTCCTGCGTTTCGGCCTTGGAGAGCCGCTGCAGCTTCAGGGAGTACGCGACGTTCTGGAAGACCGTCATGTGCGGCCACACTGCGTAGGACTGGAAGACCATGCCGACGTTGCGCTTGTTCGGCGGCAGGTTGATGCCCTTTTCCGAATCGAACACCACGACGTCGTCGATGATGATCCGGCCGGAGCTGGGTTCTTCCAGGCCGGCAAGGCAGCGCATGGTGCTGGTCTTGCCGCAGCCGGACTGGCCTAGGAGAACCAGGGCCTCGCCGTCGCCGATGTCTAGGTTGAGGTTCTCGATGGCGACGAAGTCGCCGTACTTGAGCTGCAAATTCTGGATGCTGATTTTCATGACACGTCCTTGTGAATGTAAGCCTGCCGCCCGGTCAGTCGCCGGGGACGAGCACTGTTCCTTCGCTGATGACCCTGGCGGACCGTTGGAATGCGACTTTGGTGGGAACCGCTGCGTCCAGTGCCGTCCTGGTGGCACCGTTCAGGAGATGGATCGCCAAGGTGTCGCCGCCGTCGTGGCCTGTGCTTTCGGTGTTACTCACCGCAGCGTTCGCGACGACGGAACCGGCGCGTCCGTAGGCGGCGGCGATGGCGACGGCGCTGGTCAGGCCGATGGCCGGGTGCAGGGCGCCCATCGAGATCATCCGTGCGGAGACGCCCTTCTCCCCCGCCGGCGGCGGGCCCACAATGCCCACCTTCGGGATGGAGGTCAGGTGGCTGGGGATGCCCATGACCTTGGCGGCGGCGGCCCGCAGTGCCGGGGCCAGATCGACCAATTGCTCGAGTTCTTCCGCGCTTTCCTGGCCGGTGAAGCCGAAGTCGCGGGGATCGAAAAGCGCCGCCGGCGCTCCGGCGTCGATCAGGGTGGCGTGGAAGGTGCGGCCCTGGACGGTGACCTCGTCGATGGGGTTGCCGGTGGGCATCTCCGCCTCAAAGCTGGTCCAGCTGCTGCTCTCGAAGATGATGTCCACCGGCACTCCCGGGTAGTACTGCCCCGGGATCTGCCGCGCGCCGTAGGTGGGGACTTCCCGTCCGGGGGTGGGAACCTCGCAGACCAGGCTGAGCCCGGTGACCGTATTGACGATCGTGACCCGGGAGACGCCGTCGGCCGGTGCCACCAACCGGGCGTGCAGCGCGTACAGGCCCAGGCCGGTGGCGCAGTTGCCGCAGTTGCTGTCCCACTCCACCGAAGGGTTGTCGATCGCCACCTGGGCGAAGCGGTAGTTCACAACGCCGTCCGCCGCCGCCAGGTCGTCCACGATGATCGCCTTGCTGGTGGTGGAGGACGCGCCGCCGACGCCGTCGATCTGGCGCAGGTCGGGTGAGCCGAAGGTACGGATCAGGAGCCGTTCAACGTCCGCGGTTTCCGCCGGCAGGTCGCTCTGGCGGAAGATCCAGCACTTGCTGGTCCCGCCGCGAACCAGGGCCGCCGGCACCTGGGTTACCGATGCGAGGGGGGATTCCGGTTCCCCCAATTGGACCGTGCCGGTAGGGCTGGTCATGGTGTCTCCTCAATACTGACTGCGTACCGTCATTGGTACCGGTCGATCGTTGCATGACTTTCGGTACAGTTTCAAGAAATTGTCCGCGCTTTTGCTCGAATGTATACCGTTTGCTGGAAATGATCAACAAAGATGTGGGCTGGCACACACTCGTTACCGAACCGTGACATTTGCCCCACGCCGCCCCTCGACCGATGTTTACTGAACGCGGCGAATGTATACCGTGTGTTAAAATGGTCATCGACTGTATGGTGAGTTCAATCAGGACCGCCTGATGTTCACAACTTTGGCTGCCACGAGGAGAAGACCAGCGATGAGCAATCCGGCACTCATGAGTCCGTACCTGATGATTCGCAACGCGATCATTGCCCAGGAGCTCCCGCCGAAGGCCCAGCTGGTGGAGACCGCGCTCGCCAAGAAGTACAACGTGTCCCGCACCCCTATCCGGGAAGCCCTGCGCCGCCTGGAAACCGAGGGCCTCGTGGAGCGGATCGGCTCCCGAATGCAGGTCCGTGAGTACCGGCCCGAGGAGATGCTGGACCTCTACGAGGTGCGATCTTTCCTGGAGGAAGCCGCCGCCAAGACGGCAGCCCTCCGGCACACGGACATGGACCTGATGCTGATCGAGCGCGCCCATCAGAGCATGGTGGACCTGAAGTTCGAGGAGGCCACCGCGGCCCAGCTGGCCGCCGTGAACCGCACCTTCCACGAGCGCATCTGGGCAGCGAGCCACAGCGCCGCGCTGCTGGATCTGCTCGACCGCATCCTGGTCCACTTCATCCGCTACCCCGGCACCACCCTGGCCACGCCGGCCCGCTGGAACCAGGTCCTGAAGGAACACGAGGAACTGGTGGCCGCCATCCGCGACCGCGATGCAGAGCGGGCCGGCAAGATCGCCAGTGCCCACCTGGAAGTTGCCAAGAACATCCGGATCGAGATGTACATCGACGCACAGGAGATCCCTGCGCCGTAAACCCCTGCAGGTCACCCGGTGCCCGCGGGGCATCCGGGAGCACCGCCATGAGTGACTAAAGAAGGAGTTCGACCAGTGTCAGGCATCGTCATCGTCGGCGTCGACGGATCAGAAACAGCCATGCGGGCCGCGCGTACCGCTGCGGACCTGGCCTCGGCCATGGGCGCAACCCTCAATGTCGTCACGGCGTACGCGAGCGACAAGACCGAAGTAGTGGAAATCGCGGGCGAGGACTGGACCGTCTCCGACTCCGAGCAGGCGACTAAAGTGGCGCAGCGCGTGGCATTGCTGCTGGGCGCATCGGGCGTCTCCACCACGTACACCGCCGCGCACGGGAAGCCCCACGAGGTCCTCGTCAGCGAGGCCGAACGCCTCGAAGCGAAGATCATCGTCGTGGGAAACCGCCGAATGCAGGGTCTGGGAAGGGTTCTGGGCAGCGTGGCCAACACGGTCGCCCACAACGCACCGTGCGACGTCTTCATCGCCAAAACCAACTGACCACAGCGCGCCCATAGCGGCGGCGCGACTGGATCAGCAGGGAGCTCGGCCGGATACGGTCGAGCTCCCTGCTGCGTTTACAGAACGCTCAAGGCGCCGTTCGCGTCATCTTCCAGCACCCTCTTGTCACTTTGCATTCTATTGTATACATTCGTATCCATTCATAGACAGGAGCTAAAACAATGATCGCGAACGTCGACGTTCTGGTGGTAGGCGGCGGCAACGCCGGATTCACGGCGGCACTGGCCGCGGCCGAAAACGGCCGCTCGGTGCTGCTGCTGGAGAAGGCGGAGAAGGACCGCGCCGGCGGCAACAGCTATTACACCGCGGGCGCCACCCGCATCCCGCACGGCGGGCTGGAAGACCTGGCCGACGTCGTCGAACCCGACGAGCGGCACACCGTCACCGAGGTCCCGCCGTACACGCAGGAGGACTACCTGGCGGACCTGGACAAAGTCTCGGGCGGACGTAACGATCCCGAGCTTTCCCGGGTGCTGGTGGAGGAGAGCCACGGGACCCTGCGCTGGCTGCAGCGGCAGGGGCTGAAGTACCGGCTGATGTACGAACGCCAGGCCTACAGCCGGCCGGACGGATCGTTCCTGTTCTGGGGCGGCCTGCACATCGGCAACGTCGGCGGCGGCAAGGGCCTGATGGAGGACCACGCGGCGGCGGCCGAACGCGCCGGCGTCGGCGTCCGCTACGGCCACGCCGCGACGGGGCTGATCGTCGAGGATGAGCGCGTTGTGGGCGCGAGGTTCCGCGACGGCGACGGCGTGGAGAAAGAGGTGCGGGCCGGTTCCGTCATCCTGGCCTCCGGCGGCTTCGAGGCCAACCCCGAGATGCGGCGCCGCTACCTTGGCGAGGGCTGGCAGAACGCGAAGGTCCGCGGCGCCCCGGGGAACACCGGCGAGATGATCCGCTCGGCCCTGGACGCGGGCGCGGCGCAGGGCGGGGACTGGTCCACCTGCCACAGCGTGGCCTGGGACGCCGGGTTCGCGGAGAACGAGAGCAACTATGAGCTGACCAACCAGCTCACCCGCGGCGGATACCCGCTGGGCATCGTGGTGAACCAGGCGGGCGAGCGCTTCGTGGACGAGGGCGCCGACTTCCGCAACTACACCTACGCCCGTTACGGCCGGGACATTCTGCAGCAGCCCGGAGCCGTGGCGTACCAGCTGTTCGACGCCACCACCCGGCCCATGCTCCGCGCCGAGGAGTACGAGATGCCCGGCGTCTCGGTCATCGTCTCCGATGACCTGGCCACCCTGGCCGAGCGTGCGGGCATCGACCCGGCGGGGCTGGAACGCACGGTTGCCGGCTACAACGCCGCCATCGATACCGGACGGGCGTTCGACCCCAACGTCAAGGACAGGAGGGCGGCGGCCGTGGTGCCGCCCAAGAGCAACTGGGCGTTGGCGCTGGAGACGGCTCCGTTTTACGCCTTCCCCGTCACGTGCGGGGTGACCTTCACGTTCGGCGGGCTGAAGACGGACACCTTCGGGCGCGTCTTGAACAACGACGGCGCCCCCGTCCCGGGCTTGCTGGCCTGCGGCGAAGCGCTGGGCGGGTTGTTCAGCGGCAACTACCCGGGCGGCAGCGGCCTCGCGGCCGGCGCGGTGTTCGGCAGGAGGGCCGGCTCAGTCGCCTGAGCCGTTGCCGTCACCGCCGTCGGGTGCCTAGTTTCGGTACCCGGCGGCGACGTCGTGGAGGGCTGCCGCGGCGACCTTCGGGTTGGTCAGCATGGCGCAGTGGTCGCCGCTGATGGTGACCAGCCGGGTGGCGGCAGGGAGGTTGGACAGGGACATGCGCATTCGCCGTTCGGTGTTTTGCCGGTCCTCCTCGGGCCAGAGGTAGGTCACGGGGACGCCGTCCAGGGCGCCGGCGGTCAGGGTCCATGGTTCGAAGAGCGGCCCGGCGGGCTGCGGGGTGAGCCGAGATCGGATGGCCCGGACCGCGGGGTCCTCCCGGTCCAGCGAGGAGAGCCAGCGGGAGGCCACCACTGTTTCGGGAACTACGTAACTGCCGTCCCCCCGCGCCGCGGCTTCCCGCTCGTAGGTCTCGCGGATGGCGGGGTCCAGGGTGTCCGCCCAGGACTGGCCGGGTTTGCGGGCCTGGGCGCTGAAATAGACCAGGTGCCGGACCTTGTCCGGGCGCTTCACGGCCGCGGCCGCGATCGGGTACCCGGCCATGCTGTGCCCGGCGAGGACCACGGGTCCCGGGGCAGCGTCCAGGCGCTCGACGACGGCGGCAACGTAGTCGGCCACGGTCACCGAGCCGCGCGGGGTTTCGTCATTTCCGTGGCCGGGAAGGTCAAACGCGGCAGCCTCCGTGCCCAGGGCGGCGAGCTCGGCGATGGTCTCCTCCCAGCACCATGCGCCGAGCATGCTTCCGTGGACCAGCAGGATCTCGGCGGGCATGGATGCTCCTTCGGTGGTGCTGAGCGCGGTCGCCGGGGCTCCGGCGCCGCGATTGAATGCAAATGTATACTGCGAGCTGGGTGATGAAAACCCGGATGGTTGCCCGTGGATGTCAGATCCGGGCCCCGATGAGGAGCGTGCGTGGTGTTGGAGAAGTCGGTCTACAGCCGCCTGCGGGAGGACATCCTGAGTTCGGCGATCACGCCGGAGGAGACCCTCACCGAGGTCAAGCTAACGGAGCGGTACGGCGCGTCCCGCACTCCCGTCCGCGAGGCGTTGCAGCGGCTGGAGCAGGATGGCCTGCTGGAGCGGCGCGGCAAGGTCCTGGCGGTCCGCACCCACACGGCCGAGGAAATCGTCGACATTTATGAGTCGCGGATCGTGCTGGAAGAAGCGGCCGCGGCTAAGGCGGCGCGCAAGCGGACGGACCTGGACGTCCGGCTGCTGCGGGCCAAGTACCAGAGCATGCGGGCGTTGGACCCGGCCGACGGGCCAGCCTTGGCCGAGGCAAACCGGGAGTTCCACGGCCTGATCTGGGCCGCGGCCCACAGCCCGTCCCTCATGCGGCTGCTGACAGGCCTGGACCAGCAGGTCCGCCGTTATACCCTGACCACCCTCACCCACCCGGGCCGTTGGGACGCAGTCCTGGCCGACTACGAGGCCCTGGTTGCCGCGATCGAGGCCGGCGACGCAACGACGGCCTGCGACATCGCCGCCCGCCATATGACCGAGGCCTTGGAAATCCGCCTGCAGATGTACGCCGAGGATCCGAACCGGCTGTAGGGGTGTGCCTTCTGCGGCTGCGGGGAGCCCCTTCCTCAAACCTCCGCCACCGGCGCCGCGAACTGCGCCGCGTACAGCGCCGCATACGCCCCGCCGGCCTCCAGCAGTGAAGCATGCGTCCCCTGTTCCACGATCTGGCCGGCTTCCATCACCAGAATGAGGTCGGCGTCGCGGATGGTGGAGAGCCGGTGCGCAATGACAAACGACGTCCGGTCGCTCCGTAGCGCGCTCATCGCCTTCTGCACCAGCACCTCGGTGCGGGTGTCGACAGAAGAAGTCGCCTCGTCCAGGATCAGCACCGACGGCCGCGCCAGGAACGCCCGGGCAATCGTCAGCAGCTGCTTCTCCCCCGCCGAAACGTTGGAACCCTCATCGTCGAGCACGGTGTCGTAGCCCTGCGGCAGGGACTTCACGAACCGGTCCACGTAGGTAGCCTTCGCCGCCTCCAGGATCTCCGCCTCGGAAGCATCCGGCCGGCCGTAGGCAATGTTGTCCCGGATGGTCCCGCCGAACAGCCAGGTGTCCTGCAGCACCATGCCCATCCGCGAGCGCAGCTCGTGCCGGGACATCGCGGCGACGTCCACGCCGTCCAGCGTGATCCGCCCGGCGTCGAGTTCGTAGAAGCGCATCATCAGGTTCACCAGCGTGGTCTTGCCCGCCCCGGTGGGTCCCACGATCGCCACGGTCTGCCCCGGCTCCGCCACCAGGCTCAAGTTGGAAATCAGCGGCTTGTCCGGCGAGTAGGCAAAGGACACGTCCTCGAACACCAGCCGCCCCCGGCCCCCAGAAGGAGCCTCAGCCGGCACCGGGTCCGCTGACTGCTCCTCGGTGTCCAGCAGCTCGAACACCCGCTCGGCCGAGGCCACCCCGGACTGCAGCAGGTTCGCCATCGAGCCCAGCTGGGCCAGCGGCTGGGTGAACTGCCGGGAGTACTGGATGAACGCCTGCACGTCGCCGAGCTGCATCGCCCCGGACGCCACCTGGAGGCCGCCCACCACGGCGATTCCCACATAGACCAGGTTCCCGATGAACGTCATGGCCGGCATGATCAGCCCGGAAATGAACTGGGCGCCGAAGCTCGCCTGGTACAGCTCGGCGTTCTTCTGCCGGAACGTATCCTCCACCTCGCGCTGCCGGCCGAACACCTTCACCAGTGCGTGCCCGGTGTAGGTCTCCTCGATCTGGCCGTTCAGCTCGCCGGTGTTCTTCCACTGCGCCACGAACAGCTTCTGCGAGCGCTTGGCTATCACCGCCGTCGTCACCAGGGTCAGCGGGATGGTGACCAGGGCGATGATGGCCAGCGTCGGCGAGAGGATCACCATCATCACCAGCACCCCGGCCACGGTCAGCAGGGAGGTCACCGCCTGGCTGATGGACTGCTGCAGGCTCTGGGAGATGTTGTCCACGTCGTTGGTGACCCGGCTGAGCAGCTCGCCGCGCTGAACGGTGTCGAAGTAGCGCAGCGGAAGCCGGTTGATCTTCGCCTCGATCCGCTCGCGCAGCCGGTACACGGTGCGCTGCACCACGCCGTTGAGGATATATGCCTGCATCCACATAAACGACGACGCCAGCACATACAGCACCAGCGCCCACAGCAGCACGGAGGACAGCGCGGCGAAGTCGATCCCGGTCCCGGGCGTCAGCGCCATGGCGCCCAGCATGTCCGCCTTTTGGTTCTCCCCCGCGGCCCGCAGCTGCGCGATCAGCTGGGCCTTGCTCACCCCGGCGGGCAGCTGCTTGGACACGACGCCGGCGAAGATCAGGTTGGTGCCCTCGCCCAACAGCCGCGGCCCGATCACGGACAGTGTCACGCTTACGACGGCGAGAGCCAGTACCAGCGTCAGCCAGATCCGCTCGGGGCGGAGTTCGCCCAGCAGCCGCTTCGCGGACGGGCCAAAGTTCATCGCCTTCTCCGCCGGGATGTTCATGCCGGCGAAGGGGCCCCCGTGGCCGGGGCCGCCGCGCGGGCGCGGGATCCGCAGCGGGGCCTCCTGGGCGGCGCCGGCCGACGGCTTCCCGCCAGCACCGCCGGCACCGCCACCCGAACCGCCGGCGGCGCCGGAAGCAGAAGTCCGTGACTCGACCTTGCTCATACCGCCTCCTCCGCCGCGAGCTGGGAATTCACAATCTCGTTGTACGTCGGCGAGGTCTCCAGCAGTTCCTCGTGCGTGCCGTGCGCGACGATCCTGCCGTCGTCGAGCACCAAAATCTGGTCCGCGTCCACGATGCTGGACACCCGCTGGGCGATGATCACCAGCGTCGCTCCGGCGGTGTGCTGCCGGAGCGCCTGCCGCAGCCGGGCGTCCGTGGCGGTGTCCAGCGAGGAGAACGAGTCGTCAAAGATGTAGAGCTCGGGCCGTTTCACCAGCGCCCGGGCAATCGCGATCCGCTGCCGCTGCCCGCCGGAGACGTTGGTGCCGCCCTGCGAGATCGGCGCGTCCAGCCCGCCCTCCATCTCGCGGACAAAATCCTCGGCCTGCGCGATGGACAGCGCCCGCCAGAGCTCGTCCTCGGTGGCGTCGGGCTTGCCGTAGAGCAGATTGCTGCGGACCGTGCCGGAGAACAGGTAGGGCTTCTGCGGGACCAGGCCGATGTGGCCCCAGAGCAGGTCCGGGTGCAGCTCGCGGACGTCCACGCCGTCGATCCGCACCGACCCGGAGGTGGCGTCGAAGAGCCGCGGCATCAGGTTCACCAGGGTGGTCTTGCCGGACCCTGTGGAGCCGATGATCGCCGTCGTCTGCCCGGCGCGGGCGGTGAAGTCCACGTCCGAGAGGACCGGTGCCTCGGCACCCGGGTAGGCGAATCCGACGTCGCGCATTTCCAGCTCGCCGCGGGCTGCACCGGCGAGGCTGACCGGGTGCTCCGGCGGCCGGACGCTGGATTCGGTGCCCAGCACCGCGCCGATCCGGTCCGCGGAGACGGCGGCGCGCGGGATCATGATCGCCATGAACGTGGCCATCATGACGGACATCAGGATCTGCATCAGGTAGCTCAGGAACGCGATCATGGTCCCCACCTGCATGGAGCCGTCCTCGATCCGGAACGCGCCGAACCAGATCACGGCCACGGAGGAGACGTTGAGCACCAGCATCACGGTGGGGAACGCGAGCGCCATCAGCCGGCCGGCGCGCAGCGCGGTGTCCGTGACGTCCTCGTTGGCGCGGCCAAAGCGGGCGGTCTCGATGTCCTCCCGGACGAAGGCGCGGACCACGCGGATGCCGGTGAGCTGTTCGCGCAGCACCCGGTTGACCGTGTCGATCCGGGTCTGCATCAGCCGGAACAGCGGCACCATCCGGGTGACGATCAGGCCCACGGCGATGAGCAGCACCGGGACGCTGACCGCGATCAGCCAAGACAGCTGCACGTCCTGCCGCACCGCCATGATGACCCCGCCGATGCTCAGCATGGGCGCGGTCACCATCAGTGTGGCGGACATCAGCACCAGCTGCTGGACCTGCTGGACGTCGTTGGTGGAGCGGGTGATCAGGCTGGGCGCGCCGAACCGGGTCACTTCCTGCTCGGAAAACTCGGCCACCCGGGTGAAGATCGCCCCGCGCACGTCCCGGCCCAGCGCCATCGCGGCCTTCGCGCCGAAGTAGACGGCGGCGATGGTGCAGGCGATCTGCAGCAGGGTGACCATCAGCATCACGCCGCCGACGCGCATGATGTAGTCCGTGTCCCCGCGCGCCACACCCTGGTCGATGATGTCCGCGTTCAGGGTGGGCAGGTACAGCGAGGCGATGGAGGCCGCCAGCTGGAAGACGACGACGGCGAGCAGCAGCCGCCGCTGCGGCCTCAGGTATTCGACGAGCAGTTTCCAGAGCATCCGGTCTCCACGGTCCCTAGTTCACGCACGGTTCACGCACGGTGATTCGAACGCCAGTTTACGTCCGGAGGCTGGGAGTGGAACCGGTTCCTCTCAGGGCGAATCCGGGGCGTGCCTCAGCCGTCGACGGTGGTGCGGACGTCGTCGTCCGTGTGTCCGCTGTCCTTCTTGCCGACCGGCAGGACTTTGAGCAGCGGCTGCAGGATCGCCATCACGACGAGGCCCCAGCCGAGCCCAAGGACGGTCGAGCACAGGGTGTTCACGAGCCAGGCCAGGAAGCCGCCCGCCACCGGTATCCCGGCGACGGGGTGTTCGAGGGCGTGCACCAGGTCATAGGGCAGGTGCCAGCCGAGGTCGTGGGCGCCTTGCAGCATGATGTGCCCGCCCACCCACAGCATGGCGCCCGTCCCGACCACGGTGATCGTGGTCAGCACGGCGGGCATCCCCCTGACGAGCAGCTCGCCGAAGCGCTGGGAGCCCGCGGACTCCCTGGTGGTCAGGTGCAGGCCAATGTCGTCCATCTTGACGATGAGCGCGACGGCGCCGTACACGGCCGCCGTGATCGCGAGCGCCACTGCGACCAGGATGGAGGCCCGGACCCACAGAGATTCGGCCGCCACCTCGTTCATCGCGATGACCATGATCTCGCAGGAGAGGATGAAGTCGGTGGTGATGGCGCCCTTGGTGACCTTGGCTTCCGCCTCCGGCCCACGGTCGACCGCCGGGGTGTCTTCTTCGGCCTCGTGGTGGCCGCGGAGTTTGTGCCAGATCTTCTCGGCACCCTCGTAGCAGAGGTAGGTGCCACCCGCCATGAGGATGAACGGAATGACCCCCGGGATGAAGGCGCTGATGAGCAGCAGCGCCGGCAGGATGATCAGGAGTTTGTTCCGCAGCGAGCCCCAGAAGATCTTCTTGATCATCGGCAGTTCGCGTGATGGGTCCGCCCCGGAAACGTACTGAGGGGTGACGGCGGCGTCGTCAATAACCACGCCCGCCGCCTTGGCCCCGGCTTTGGCTGCTCCCGCGGCGACGTCGTCCACCGATGCGGCGGCGATCTTGGCCAGGGCTGCGATGTCGTCCAGCAGGGCGACCAGGCCGCCGCTCACAGTCCGCGTCCGTCCTGTTTGGGGGCGGACGGCTGGACGGAGGTGCCCTGGTCGGGGTGCGTGATCGGCATGCTCAATTATATGGTGGCGCGCAGTCCGCCAACCCGAGCGGTCAGGCGGCCGGTGCGCCCGTCCGCCGGCCGGGTGTAGCTTGGCCAGATGCTGAGCATAGGTTCGATCGTGATCCGGGTGGACAACCTCGAACGACAGATGGTCTTCTGGCAGGCCGCGCTGGGCTACGAGCCGCGGCACGAGCCCGTCGACGACTTTGTCATCCTGCAGCCGCCGAGCGGTGACGGCACCTGCATCTCGCTCGACCGCGTTCCCGCTCCCATTCAGATCCCGCCGCGCCTGCACCTGGACCTGTATACCGACGAACAGGACGCCGAAGTGCAGCGGCTCCTAGGCTTGGGCGCCACTCGGGTCGAGTGGAGCAAGCGGCCGGCGGACGCGGACTACGTGATCCTGGCCGACCCGGAAGGCAACCGGTTCTGCGTGGTGGACACCGCCGGGCCCGGCAACTCGCCGTCGTCCCCTGCGGAGGGCTGAACATCTGAGTGCTTGCGCTCCACTCCCGGCCCGGAATACCGTCCCAAGCAGCAAACCACAAGCGGAAGGCATCCCATGCTGAAGCAAGTCGCCGAGGGCGTTCTGGTCCATGAGAGCGAACTCCTCCAGAGCAACTCCGTTGTCGTGCAGGGCCGGGACGGAGTGTTGCTCATCGACCCCGGCATCACGCGCAGCGAAATGGCCGGTCTCGCGAACGACCTTCGAGGCCTGGGCCGGCCCGTCGTCGCAGGCTTCGCCACGCATCCCCATTGGGACCACGTCCTCTGGCACGAGGCGTTCGGCGACGCGCCCCGATACGGCACAGCCCGCTGCGCGGCGTCGATGCAGGCGCTACTGTCGACCTCGGGCTGGCAGGACCGCGTAGCCGGGGTGCTACCGCCGGAGTTCGCCGGGGATATCCCGCTGGAACTGTTCGGGCTCATTACCGGCCTGCCCGCCGAAGCGGCGCACGTCCCCTGGGATGGCCCCTCGGTCCGCATCATCGAGCATCAGGCCCACACCGCAGGCCATGCCGCGCTGCTGATCGAGGAGCGTGGCATCCTCGTCGCGGGCGACATGCTCTCCGATGCCCTGATGCCGTTCCTCGACCTCGACGCCGCGGATCCGCTCGAGGACTACCTCGCATCGCTGCGGCTGTTCGAGCGCGTGGCGGACGACGTCGATGCCGTGATCCCCGGCCACGGCTCGGTCGGCGGAGTCGAGCAACTGCGGTCACGGATCAAACTGGACCGCGCTTACGTACACGCCCTGCGCGACGGCGCCGAGCCCGACGACCCGCGGCTCGGTCCGTCGGCCCCGTTGGGGTGGCTGCCCGACGTACACCAATGGCAGGTACAACGGCTCGCCCAAAGACAACAGGACGAGACGCGCGACGAAAAGCCCGGGCTGACCTAGCCGCCCAGCACCACGTTCACCGGCGGTTCGCCCGCGAGCATGAGCTCGATCTGCCGCTGGACAAGCTTTCCCATCCGCGGGCGCATGGCCGCGCTCGCCCCGCCCACGTGCGGGCTGATGATGACGCCGGGGATCCCCCACAGCGGGTGGCCTTCGGGGAGCGGTTCGGGATCAGTGACGTCCAGGGCGGCGCGGATCCGGCCGGACGAGGTGTGCTTGACCAGCGCCTCGGTGTCCGCGACCGGGCCGCGGGCCACGTTGACCAGGAGCGCGCCGTCGGGCATTGCCGCGAGGAAGGCGTCGTTGATGAGGTGGCGGGTGGAGTCGCTGAGCGGTACCCCCACAATCACGATGTCGTGCTCCGGCAGCAGCCCGGGGAGCTCGTCGATGCCGTGGACGTGGCCGCGGCCATCGGTCCGTGCCCGGCTGGCCACCCGGGTGACCGTGGTTTCGAACGGCAGCAACCGGTCCTCGATCGCCTTGCCGACGCCGCCGTAGCCGACGATCAGCACGCGCTGGTCGGCGAGGCTGGCGGTGGGGCGGCTCTCCCAGCGGCCCTCACGCTGGTTCTGCAGCACGCGCGGGAGCTCGCGCTGGCTGGCCAGAATCAGGGCCAGGGCCAGCTCGGCGGTGGACGTTTCGTGGACGCTGGCGGCGTTGGCGAACGTCCGGCCGGCCGGCAGGAACTCCTCCACGCCGTCGTAGCCGATCGACTGGCTCTGCACCAGCCCGGTCTCCACGCCCTCCAGCCCACGCAGGACCTTGGTACCGCCCATGTACGGCGGCACCACGATGTCCAGACGGGGCTGCGGCGGTTCACCGGACAGATCCCACTCGAGGACGGTGACGTCCGGGTGGGGCTGGAGGTATTCACGCAGGGTCGCGTCGGGCAGGCTGACAGTTATTTTCCTGGGCATGGTTGCCAGCCTAATAGGCCAACGCCGACGACGGCGGAAGGTGACGGCCGCCGTCGTCGTTCCGGGCCGGGAGTGCCTAGCGGCCGAAGAGCTTGGCGAAGAAGCCGGTCTTGGGCTCGTTCTCGTGGCCCTTGCAGCGGTCGGCGCTCTTGACGCCGCGCATGACCTGGTCAACGTGCTGGCCGCAGCCGGCCCAGGTGGTCTTACCGCACTTCTTGCATGCAACCTGTCGGCACATCTGGCTTCTCCCTCAGTGGTAGGTCTAGTGCTTCCACTATACCCCCGGGGGTATTCGGGGCAAATTCGTGGAACACGCTAGCCCTGCGGGGCGTTGGTTTCCTACAGTGGGACCCGCTGCGGGACGCACGTACTGACTTTAGACCGTACCGAGAGGATCGCTTCATGGCATACATCAAGGTTGGAACCGAGAACAGCACCGACGTCGAGCTCTACTACGAGGACCACGGGACCGGCCAGGCGGTGGTCCTGATCCACGGCTACCCACTGGACGGGTCCTCCTGGGAAAAGCAGACCACCGCGCTCCTGGCCGCCGGCTACCGCGTGATCACCTACGACCGGCGCGGCTTCGGCAAGTCCAGCAAGCCCACCGAGGGCTACGACTACGACACCTTCGCGGCCGACCTCAACACCCTGATGACGGAGCTGGACCTCAACGACGCAGTGCTGGCGGGCTTCTCGATGGGCACCGGCGAAGTGGGGCGCTACCTCGGCAGCTACGGCTCCGCACGGGTGGCCAAGGCCGTGTTCCTTGGCTCGCTGGAGCCCTACGTGCTGCAGGCCGACGACAACCCCGACGGCGTCCCGCAGTCCGTGTTCGACGGCCTGCTGGAGGCGGTCACGGCCGACCGCTACGCCTTCTTCACCGACTTCTTCAAGAACTTCTACAACAGCGACACCTTCCTGGGCACCCCGCGGCTCAGCGAGGAAGTCCTGCGGGCCGGCTGGAACCTCGCCACCTCGGGCGGCCCGACGGCGTCCGTCGCCGCCCAGCCCACCTGGCTCACCGATTTCCGCGGCGACATCCCCAAGATCGACGTCCCGGCCCTGATTGTCCACGGCACCGCGGACCGGATCCTGCCGATCGACGTCACCGGCCGCCGCTTCGCCAAGGCCCTGCCGAACGCGGAGTACGTCGAGATCGACGGCGCCCCGCACGGGATGCTCTGGACCCACGCCGCCGAGGTCAACGAGTCGCTGCTGAGGTTCCTCGCGAAGTAGCCGCCTTTCCGCGCCGACATCGGACAGGCGCACCCCGGGCCCGGGGTGCGCCTGTCCGTTTCCGTGGCGCTTTTCCGAAAGGGCCGCGGGGCTGGCGGATGGGGACCGGCAGGCGCACGATTAAGGTATCGGGTGACGTGGAGGCCAACGAGCACACGCCGGCCCGGCCCGCCGTTAGCGCGGGAAAAATCATCACAAGTGGACGGGAACGCCGCCGCGATTGCGGTGCCACCGCGGCGTGATCGTGCCGGCACGCACCGTCCGACCTTATTGAACCGCATCCTCCAGCAGGAGCACCGACGAAATGTCTATTACCCCATCAACCAAAACACCCCGGCCCCGGACGTCCAGGTTCGCCCTCGTCTCGGCCGTCACCCTGGGCCTGCTGGGCGGCCCTGTGGCCCTGGCCGCACCGGCCGACGCCTCCGCCTCCCTGCGCGGCTGTACCGTGGAGGCGCTGAAGCCCAGCTTGCGCGACCACCAGATCGACTTCCGCATCAAGGTGGACTGCAACGGGAACAAGACCGTGCAGATCAAACAACTGCGCTTCGAGGACGAACGCGGCCGCCGGCACGACGACCTCACCGGCGTTTCCTGGTTCTGGAGGTCCCTCGACCGCCACGACGACTCGGTGACCATCCACAACTACGTCGACCGCCACCGCAGCCAGCGCGTCTACCAGCTGGTGTCCTTCCGCGTACGCAGCGGCAACAGCGACAACTGGTCCGATTGGAGCAGCTGGGACAAGAGCGAGGTGCTGTCAGTCTGGCAGTGGCGCTGACGATTCACTGACGTCCCCGGACGGCGCCGGCAGCGACGAGGGCGCCTGGCCGCGGGGCCCCTAGGAGCCCCCAGAACCGCGGCCCTAGAACAAGGTGTCCGCCACGGCCTGCGTCACTTGATGGATGACTTCCGTCCGTTCGGGGACACTGCCCAGGTCATCGCCCTTGGTATAGACGACAAGGGCGTAGGCGCGGCCGTCCTCGGCGAGGATGGCGGCGTCGTGCAACTCTCCGCCCAGCAGCCCGTACTTGTGGAAGACGGCGACGCCGGCCGGTACGGCGGCCGGGATGAGCGTTTCATAGTTGGTGTTCTGCATGAAGGCCAGCAACTGGGCGGTGTCCGCGGGTTTCAGCAGCGTTCCGGTGTAGAGGCCGGCCAGGATGCGGGCCATGTCCGCGGGTGTCAGCGTGTTGCTTTCGGGGCTGTAGTCCACGCCGATCGAGGCCGCGTAGTCCGTCAATGCCGCATGGCCCACGGAGTCCATGATCAGCGACCAGGAGTCATTGTCGCTCTGCTGGATCATCGCCTGCAGCTGGAATTCCGCGGTGTAGTCACCCAGGGGGTCATTGAGCGACGCCGCCCCCGTTTCCACGAGATGGTAAAACGCTTCCGCGGCCAGGACCTTGGCGGTGCTGGCGGCGACGAACGCTGACTCCACCCCGTACCGGCGGACGTCGCCGGAGGCGGCCGCGCCGTCGGACACATCCAGCAGAGCCACACCGATCTGGTACTCCGGACTCGCGGCGACGATGTCGTTGATCTTGGCATCCAGAGCCGGGCCCAGGCCCCCCGCGGCGCTCGGGGTGACTGCTGGCGTGGCCGTCGGCGTGGCAGCTGGGGCGCCGGCCGGGGCCGGCGCCCCGAGGGTCGGCGCCGCGGCGGCGCCCGATACGCTGCCTGTCCGGACGGACGCCGTCGAGCCTGCCTGGGCGGCCGAGTGGACGCCGGCACCCAGCGCCGCAGCCAGCAGGGCGGCGCACACCGCCATCAGCAGGGCCCGACGACGCCGGAACGCCCTCAAGCGGCGGCGGGAGCCCCCACTGCCGGCGGGACGGTAACCGGGCTGCCGGGGCGTGCGCTCTTCCATAGTTCGCCAAGCTAGCCACGCTGGCTATGGAAGAGCTATGAACCACCTGTCACCAGGCCAGCAAGATGGAAAGCTACGTCTGGGCACCCCAGCCGCCGGCCGCAATCAGTTCCTCCAGCCCCCGTTTGAACCCGGACCGGCCGCCGTGGGCGGGATGCCTTATTTTCGCCGCCTCGACGCCGTTGCGGTGCAGGCTGCGCTGTGCAACATTGCCCACGGCCACCACGGTCTCGATCGCGAACATCTTCGCCAGCTCCTGCCAGAACTGGCTCCCCAGCGCGGCTTCGGCGGCTGTCGGGGTTCGGTTGGAAAGCGGCCGGCCCGGCACGTGGGTATGCCAGGGGCACGCGCTCCAGAGCAGCGGCAGGAAGTCCAGCTCCGCCAGCACCTCCCACATCACCGTGGCCGTCGGCTCCGCCGCAACGCCCTGCGCTTCCGGCGGCAGCACGTATCCCTTTCCGGGCCCGAACAGGCCGAACGCGTTGGCCGGCCCCTCGAGGATGGTGCGGTTGGTGAACGGAACGCCGGTGATCTTCATGCCCCGGAAGCCCGGCGCTTCCCCCACCAGCAGCACTTTCGGGGCGCGCTCCCGCATTTCCCGCAGGTACGTCGCCAGGTTCCGCCGGCGGAGCGCGTTCGCGGGTACGCTGTGATCGAAGAAGTTGGCGCAGCCGGGGCCCGTTTCCACCGCGGCGAGGCGGTCTACAAAGTCCTGTAGGGCGGATGGCGTCATTGTGGGGTGCCCGTTCACTCGGCGGCTGCTAGGTCAATCAGACTATCCGGCATGCTTAAGCGCCGGCACCGCCCGGGGCAGTCATAGCATGGGGAGATGACGGACACGACCATCTTCACGGTGGGGCACTCCACTCATCCGATCGAGGAATTCATCGACATCCTGAAGGCCCACGGGATCAAGAAGTTGATCGATGTGCGCACCGTCCCGAAGTCGCGGCACAATCCGCAGTTCAATTCGGACACACTCGCGGCTAGCGTGCGTGCCAACGGGATCACCTACCGGCGGATGGCGTCCCTCGGCGGCCTGCGGCACACCTCCAGGGACAGTGCCAATGGGGCATGGCGGAATGCGTCGTTCCGGGGATACGCGGACTACATGCAGACCGAGGAGTTTTCCGCCGCCATCGGCCAGCTGCTGGAGCGCGGGCGGAACAACGATGCGGCAATCATGTGCGCGGAGGCCGTCCCGTGGCGCTGCCACCGTTCGCTGATCGGCGACGCGCTCCTGGTCCGCGGCGCAGAGGTGCTGGACATCATGACGGAGAAGTCCGCCAAACCTCACACCCTGACCTCCTTCGCCCGCGTCGACGGGCACCGGGTGTGGTACCCGGCAGACTGACGGCCGGACCCATGATCCGACCATCGGCTCCGTGTGAGGCCCGGCCACCCCGGGGCTTGCTAGCCTGAGGCTGTGAAGTACCAGTCCCTGTGGATAGGAATGCTCGTTGGCGCCGCCCTTGGCTACTCCATTGGCGTGGCCACGGTCGACAAGCCCTTTACCGGGCTGCTGATCGGCATCGGCGTCGGCGCGCTGGTGGGCCTTGCCGCCAGGAAGGATCCCCGGAAGCGTCGATAGGCCGTCCCTGCCCGGACCAGAACGACTCCAGAAAGAACCCACCGTGACTTTTTCCGTGAACTGCTCCATCCTGCTGACCGAACTGCCGATGCTCGAACGTCCTGCCGCGGCGAAGGCAGCAGGTTTTGACGCCGTCGAATTCTGGTGGCCGTTCGCAGGTTCCGTCCCGGGGGACGCGGAGCTCAGCCGCTTCGAGCGGGCGATCACGGACGCCGGCGTCCAGCTCACCGGCCTGAACTTCGACGCCGGCGACATGCCCGCCGGCGACCGCGGCCTGGTGTCCTGGATCGGCCGCGACTCCGAGTTCCGGGACAACATCGACGTCGTGGCCGGCATCGGCGCGAGGCTCGGCTGCACCTCCTTCAATGCCCTCTACGGCAACCGGCAGGACGGGTACACCCCCGAAGCCCAGGACGCACTGGCAGTCCAGAACCTCGCAGCCGCCGCCGGCGCCGTGGCCCGGATCGGCGGAACCGTGCTGCTCGAACCGCTCAGCGGCGCGCCCCGCTACCCGTTCCTCACCGCCGACGACGCCCTCCGCATCATCACCCGTGTTCGGCAGGAGACCGGCGCGGACAACATCCGGCTGCTCGCAGACTTCTACCACCTCGCGGTCAACGGGGACGACGTCGACGCTGTCATCGAAAGCCACGCCGGCGACTTCGGCCACATCCAGATCGCGGACGCCCCCGGCCGCGGAGCCCCCGGCACCGGGGACCTTCCGCTGGAGCACTGGATCACCCGCAGCCGGGAGCTCGGCTACGAGGGCTACGTCGGCCTTGAGTACAAGGCCCCGGCGGCAACCGCCTTCGACTGGGCCCTCCGCCAGCGCACGGCCCGCCCAACCGCCGGCTGAACCCGCCCGGAATACCGGATCCGCCCCTAGTGTTGTGCACCACAGACCAATTTGCCGCCGCCCTCCCAGCGAAGGACCTCCCATGAGCCAGAACCTCACCGTCAAGCTTCAGCCCGGCACCCCGGCGCCCGATTTCACCCTGCCCGACGCCGAGGGCAAGCCGGTGTCCCTCGCCGACTACCGTGGCAAGAACGTCATTGTGTACTTCTACCCGCAGGCCGCCACCCCGGGCTGCACCACCGAGGCCTGCGACTTCCGCGACAGCCTGGCCTCCCTGCAGGGCTCGGGCTACGAAGTCCTAGGCATCTCCCCGGACGCGCCCGAGGCCCTGGCCCACTTCACCGGCGACTTCGCTCTGACCTTCCCGCTGCTCGCCGACGAGGACCACGCCGTGGCCCTGGCCTACGGCGCGTGGGGCGAGAAGCTGGTCCGCGGCGAAATCACCGAGGGCATCGTCCGCTCCACCGTGGTCCTCGATCCCGAGGGCAAGGTCAAGCTCGCGCAGTACCAGGTCAAGGCCGAGGGCCACGTTGCCGCCCTGAAGGAAGAGCTCGGCGTCTAGCGAATCCGCCCTGGATCCGGGAATCCGCTGCGCTTTCGGACAACCGCGCCCCGGGTCCGGAGTGCGCCCGTCCGAAACCGCAGCGAAAATCCGGAGCAGTAGCGGCGGTTGTCCACATTCGGCGTCGGGGCCGTTGCCGACGACCGGGCGGCGGGACAGCATCGGGGCATGGACCTCCCCCAGCTCATCCTCAGCAGTGATTCGACCCGCCTGGGCCGGGACACCCGCACACTGGCCCGCCGGGCCGCGGCAGGGGAACTGCGCCGCATCCGGCAGGGCGTCTACGTGCCCGCAGTGGCGTGGGACGCACTGCCGCGCTGGGACCGGTATCCGCTCCTGATCCAGGCTGCCGCGTCGACGCTGCAAAGCCGGACGGTGTTTTGCCGACAGTCCTCCGCTGCGCTGTGGGATCTTCCGGTGCTGGGCAGTTCACCGTTGGTGCATGCCTGCACGTCCGACGACGGCGGCGGCCGCTCCCGCGCGGGCGTCCGGCGCCACTTCGCCGACCCCGAGTCACTTCAGGTCGAAGAGCGCCGGGGACTCTTGGTCACTACCCGGGTCCGGACGGTTCTGGACCTGGCCGCTTTCGAGTCCTTCGAACAGGCAACCGCCGCGCTTGACCACGTGCTGAAACCACAGCCCGGGCTGCCTGCGCTGAGCAAGGAGGAGCTCGACACCGGCATCGGAGCCGACTACAGCGCAGCCGCGGCGCGCAGAATCCGGGCCGCGCTCGACTTCGCAGACCCGGCGTCGGGATCGCCCGGGGAATCGGTGAGCCGGGCGCTCATGCATCGGCTCGGTTTCAAAGCCCCAAAGCTACAGGCCGAGATCCGCGATGCCAGAGGTCTGGCCGGCTACTCCGATTTCGAATGGCCCGAGGAGCGCCTCTGCGGGGAATTCGACGGCCTGGTCAAGTACCGCAAGGCTGAATACCTCCAGGGCAAGACCCCATCCGAGGCCGTCATCGACGAGAAACGCCGCGAGGACCGGATCCGATCGACCGGCCGCCGGGTCGTCCGCTGGACCTGGACGGAGATCTCCGGGCCGGCGAAGTTCGCGGCCTTCCTCACGGCCCAGGGCATCCCGCGGCGGCTCCGACCGGCCTGCCGCCGGTAATCCCGCGGCGGCTCCGGAAATCCGCGCCGGAATCGGACAGCCGCGGCCCGGATCCGCGCCGCAGCTGTCCAAAATCGGAGCGGAATAGGCCTACACCCGCGTGCCGGCCACAATCGTCGCCGTGGACCGCAGCCTGAGCGCACCCTGGTGCTCGTAGCGGCCCAGCATCTGGAACACGTCGGAGCGGATAAGCGACCGGGCATGCTGGTCGGCGTTCGCCAGCCCGGCGGCCATCGTGGTCGCGATGTCCTCCATAAACTCCCAGTAACTATCCGGGGAGCTGTGGACCAGGTCCGTGCTGACCGACCGCTCCGTCACCTCCACCAGGCCGGCCTCCTTGAACAGCCGCGTCATGAACCCGGGAGCCGAGCAGCGAAACAGCCCCGGGGTCCCGGCCGGCGGCCGCGGCAGCTCCGTGTGATGCGCCAGGGTGCCCAGCACAAGACTTGCCCAGGGGTTTTCCGCGGGCCTGCCCCAGACGGCGGCGCTGACTCTCCCCCCGGGTTTGACCGTCCGCACCATCTCCCGCAGCGCGGCCCGCATTTCGGGGAAGAACATAAACCCGAAGCGGCAGAGCACGGCGTCGAACGTGCCGTCGTCGAAGGGCAAGTCCGCGGCGGCGCAGACGCTGAAGCGGACGTTGCCCAGACCCTGGGCCGCAGCTTTCTCCTCGGCCACCTGCAGCATGCCGGCCGAGATGTCCGCCAAGACCACTTGGACGCCCGGCACCAGCGCCGCCACCGTGAGTCCCGGCTCGCCGGAACCTGCCGCCACATCCAGCACCACGGAGTCGGGGCGCAACCGGGCGTCCTCGATAACGGCTTCGCCGAAGGGACGGTGCCAGGCGATCAGTTCGGCATCCCACTTCTTCCAACCGGCCGCAAACCGGTCCCACGTGAGCCGCTGCTGGTCACGGATACTGTCCGCTGTGATTGCCATGGTGCGTCCTTACAAGAATCCGGACCGCACCCTCCCCCATCCCATAGTCTGCCCCGCCGTCGGCGATCCCGCTAGGCTTCCGGATTTTCGCCACGAAATCGGACCGCCGCCACGGGGATCCGCGCCGCGGCGGTCCGAAAACGCCGCGGAATGGCGGCGAAAAACCGGGCCCGCGGGGGCAGTAGGCTTAACAGCATGGCTCCTGAAGACTCCCCCGTTGCGCCCGAACGCCGCGCCGTCACCGTCCGCCGCGCACCCAAGTACGTGCCGTTCCTGATCCTGGGCGGCCTGCTGGGCGTGGTCGTGGCCGCCGTCATCGCCTACGGACTGCCGGGCGACGAGGGCTACGACGCCAACTCCGTCTTCGGCTTCTTCCTGACCTTCTGCGCCGCAGGCGGCGCCATCCTGGGCGCCGCCGTCGCGCTCGTACTGGACCGGATGAGCGTCCGCCGCGCCGAGCACGCCGTCGTCGAATCCGTCCCGGACTCGGTTCCGGACACCGACGACGGCGACCGCGCCTGAGGCCGCCAGGTCACAAACCGGGTCCCGGAAAAGTCCTAGCGCACAACGTGAGATAATCGACCAGTGGCACGCGGCGATGGAAAACTTTCTCATGATCTTCTCTCTGGCGAAAAAGGCCCGCAGGACGCTTGTGGCGTCTTCGGGGTCTGGGCTCCCGGCGAAGAGGTAGCAAAACTCACCTATTACGGGCTGTACGCGCTACAGCACCGCGGTCAGGAGTCGGCTGGTATTGCCACCAGCGACGGCAAGCGGATCAACGTCTACAAGGACATGGGCCTCGTGTCCCAGGTCTTCGACGAGACCACGCTGAACACCCTGACCGGGCACCTGGCCGTCGGCCACTGCCGTTACTCCACCACTGGCGCGAGCCACTGGGCCAACGCCCAGCCCACCCTCGGCGCAACCGCCACGGGCACCGTCGCCCTGGCGCACAACGGCAACCTGACCAACACCGCCGAGCTCAAGGCCATGATCATGGAGCGCAACGGCGGCCAGCTCAGCGGCGAAATGAAGCAGGGCAACACCTCCGACACCGCCCTGGTCACCGCCCTGCTGGAGGGCGAAGAGGGCAAGTCCCTGGAACAGACCTCCCTGGAACTGCTGCCCAAGATCAAGGGTGGCTTCTGTTTTGTCTACATGGATGAAGGCACCCTCTACGCCGCTCGCGACACCTACGGCATCCGCCCGCTAGTCCTCGGCCGGCTGGAGCGCGGCTGGGTCGTAGCCTCCGAACAGTCCGCCCTCGCCACCGTCGGCGCGAGCTTCATCCGCGAGATCGAACCCGGCGAATTCATCGCCATCGACGAACAGGGCGTCCGCTCCCAGCGCTTCGCCGAGCCGACGCCGGCCGGCTGCGTCTTCGAGTACGTGTACCTCGCCCGCCCGGACGCCGCGATCGCCGGCCGTTCGGTGTACGAATCCCGCGTAGAGATGGGCCGCCAGTTGGCCCGCGAGAACACCCAGGACGCGGACATCGTCATCCCCGTGCCGGAATCGGGCACCCCGGCCGCCGTCGGCTACGCCGAGGAATCCGGCATCCCGTTCGCGCACGGCTTCGTCAAGAACGCCTACGTGGGCCGCACCTTCATCCAGCCCTCGCAGACGCTGCGCCAGCTCGGCATCCGGCTCAAGCTCAACGCCCTGGAGTCCGTGATCCGCGGCAAGCGCGTGGTGGTGGTGGATGACTCGATCGTCCGCGGCAACACCCAGCGCGCGATCGTGCGGATGCTCCGGGAAGCCGGCGCCGCCGCGGTGCACGTCAAGATCTCCTCCCCGCCGGTGAAGTGGCCGTGCTTCTACGGCATCGACTTCGCCTCCCGCGCGGAGCTGATCGCCAACGGCGCCACGATCGACGAGATCTCCCAGGCTATCGGCGCGGATTCGCTCGCGTACATCTCCGAGGACGGCATGATCGGCGCCACCCGGCAGCCGCGCGAACGCCTGTGCACGGCCTGCTTCACAGGCCAGTACCCGATCGAGCTGCCCGGCGCCGACAAACTCGGCAAGAACCTGCTGGAACGCCCCGACTCTGTCGGACAGCCCGCCGGCTTGCCCGCGACGGTGGCCCCCGCAGCGTCCGCGTCCGACGCCGCCATCCCCGCCGACGAGGACCCCGCCGAGAAGGCCGGCGCCACCGGTTGCGATCCGGGACCCGACGCCGAATTCGAAGAACTGCTCACCGACGCCGACCGCGTACCCGCCGACAGGCATGATGCCGACAAGAAAGAGCCAGTATGACTTCCGCCTCCCCGGCCGCTGACATGAACTCCGCCCAGAACACCGGCATCACCTACGCCTCCGCCGGGGTCGACGTCGAAGCGGGCGACCGCGCCGTCGAGCTCATGAAGGACGCCGTCAAGGCGACCCACAACTCCTCGGTGATCGGCGGCGTCGGCGGCTTTGCCGGCCTGTACGACGTGTCGAAGCTGCTGACCTACAAGCGGCCGCTGCTGGCCACCTCCACGGACGGCGTCGGCACCAAGGTCGCCATCGCCCAGGCCATGGACATCCACGACACCATCGGCTTCGACCTGGTGGGCATGGTGGTGGACGACATCGTGGTGGTGGGCGCCGAGCCGCTCTACATGACCGACTACATCGCCTGCGGCAAGGTCGTCCCGGAGCGCATCGCGGACATTGTCCGCGGCATCGCGGCCGCCTGCTCCGTCGCCGGCACGGCCCTCGTGGGCGGCGAGACCGCCGAGCACCCGGGTCTGCTGGGCGAACACGAGTACGACGTCGCCGGTGCCGCCACCGGTGTGGTCGAGGCCGAGTCGCTGCTTGGCCCGGAGCGCGTCCGCGCCGGGGACGTGGTGATCGGCATGGCCTCCTCGGGCCTGCACTCCAACGGGTACTCGCTGGTCCGCCGCGTCGTCAACCACGCCGGCTGGGCCCTGGACCGCCACGTCTCCGAGTTCGAGCGCACCCTGGGCGAGGAACTCCTGGAACCCACCCGCGTGTACGCCGCCGACTGCCTGGACCTGGCCCGCACCTTCCCCGTGGACGGCTCCGCCGCCGGCCAGGCCGTGCACGGCTTCAGCCACGTCACCGGCGGAGGCCTGGCCGCCAACCTGGCCCGTGTCCTGCCGCAGGGCCTGCTGGCCACCGTGGACCGCGCCACCTGGGAACTGCCGGCCATCTTCAAGCTGGTCTCCGAGCTGGGCAACGTCCCGCTGGCCGACCTCGAGCGCACCCTCAACGTGGGCGTGGGCATGGTCGCGATCGTCTCGCCGGAGGCTGCCGACGCCGCGGTGAACCACCTGAACGCTCGCGGCCTGCCCTCCTGGATCATGGGCACCGTCGGGGAAAACTCCGACTCGGTTCTGAAGTCCGGCCCCGACTACGTCCAGGGCGCCAAGGGCGTCGACGGCGGCGCCGTCCGGATGGTCAACGCCTACGCCTAGACCCCACCGAGTGCTCCCTAAGTGCCGTCTGGCAGCTTCAAAACGGCGGTTGGGCCCACGCCGGCAGGGTTCCCTGGCCGAGCTTGCGAGGCTAGGGCGCCGGTGGGGAGCACTCGATTGGTTTTTAAACCTCCAGGATACTGAACACGCCGCCCTGCGGATCCGCCAGGGTAGCGACGGTTCCGGCTTCCTCGCCGTCCTCCGCTTCGACGAGGACGACGCCGCCCGCCGCCCGCGCCGCGGCCACGGCGTCGGCCACGCTTGCGACGCCGAAGTACACCTGCCAGCCGGGCTCGAGGTTGGGCTCGGCCGCCGGGACCGTGGCGATCCCGGCCACCTCGGTTCCGTCCACAATCAGCGTCGTGTAGGTTCCGCCGTCGTCCTGCGGGTATTCGGTCACCTCATGGCCCAGCAGCTGCTGGAAGAAGCCGACGGCGGCCTGTGGCTCGGGCGTCAGCAGCTCGACCCAGGCCAGGGCTCCGGGCTCCTCGGTGCGTGCCGCGCCGAAGTGGCTGCCCGCCTGCCACGCCCCGGTGGTCCCTCCCCCGGGCGGGGAAAAGAACACCATAACGCCGGTGCCCTCCACGGCTTCCGGGCCGAATTCCAGGCTCCCAGCCGCATGCGGGACCTCGGCAGCGAGCCCGGCGGCGTCGTCGACGGCGAAGTAGACGTTCCACTGGCCCGGGGCCGCGGCCTGTTGCTGCTGAGGGTTTTGCGGCGCGATCACCGTCACCAACTCCTGGCCCAGAAACGCCTTGGCATAGCTGCGACCGTCGGGAGTAGGCAGGTCCTCGTACGTCCAGCCGAAGAGGGCGGCGTAGAAGTCCTTGGCCGCCGCGACATCCGACGTCTGGAGATCGGCCGAGCAGACCTCACCTTTGGCAAAGCCCGATCGAATGGCCATGGCAGTCCTTCCCGGAGAACGCCGGGCACTCCGGCACATCCAAACTAGCCTGCGTCCCAGGGGGCGGCAACCGACGCACGTCCGCCGCCGATTCGACGGTTCCCCGCCTGTTCGACGCTCACAAACGTCGAGTGGGCGCGGAACCGTCTAAACGGCGCGGCGCGGTGCGGAGAGGGGCGGACGCAAGAAACCCGCCGGGCACGCCCCGGGAGGGGTGTGGCCGGCGGGCCTGAAAAAATGGACGGGTCCCTAGCCTGCCAGGGAGCCCGGAGAGAGTGGCGACTAACCTATCCGACGGGAATCTACCTCGTCGTCGTCCTCTTCCACATCGTCCGCGTACTTATCCACATAAGCCGAATAGTCCGGCTCAACGGGCTCACTTGAGAAACGACTCGGTGCACGACCCTCGGAGCTCTTCAGCTCACGCTGAAGCGCAGAGTAGTCAGTGTTCGGGGAATAGTACTTAATATCCCGAGCCTGCTTGGTAGCTTTTGCCTTTTGACGGCCGCGCCCCATGGCGTGACCCCCTTTTGTACTCGGACCGGAGGTGGTCACCTTTTGGCGATCGGTGAGGCCCCGGAATGTTTGGTCAATTTGTCGTACACCTAGATTACATGCTTTCGGCCGGTACTGCGCGCCGGACCGGCCGCTGCGGAAAGGCGACACGGTGCAAGTTAGTTGTCCCGCCGCGGCCTCCGTGCAGTGGTTTGGGCCCCGGCCTGCATGCGTGCCCGCGCCCTTCTTCGATAGAGTCTCATGATGGGCTCCCGCCAACGGGGCTCCGAGCCGGACGTCCAGCCCCGGCGCAACGCATGGAAGAGGTGATTTCCCGAGTGACCGAAAGGCCTGAGAGCAGCGAGAACGCCAGGCTCGGCGATGCAGGAATGCCTGACGTTCCGCGCAGCGGCGACACCGGCGATCGCGCGGCAACGAACCCGCCGACGCGCCATCCCTCTTCCGTCCACATCCCGCCGCGGCCTTCGGCTCCGCCGACGTCGGCGTTGCCGCAAGTCCGCCCCAACCGTAAACCGGCCTCCGGCGCCGCCCAGTTCGGCAAGCTCCTTTCGGCCAGGTCGACGAAGCTGCGGAATTCGAAGCGCGCGGCCGGCGCCCAGGGGCCAGCCGGCAACCTGTGGGCCGGTGCGCAACGGCTGGGCGGCACCCTGTGGGCCGATGCCCAGCGGTTGGGCCTGGCGAAGGTGGGCGCGGCCCTCGCCGCCGTCGTGGTGCTCGGCTTGGTGATCTGGTGGCTGACGGCCTTGGGCGCAGCCAAACAGCAGCCGGCCGCCGGCACCTCGCCCGCACCGGCCGCGTCCTCGTCGGGTACCCCCGCGGCCCGTGGGGCGCTGCCGCTGGAGGGCGTCAACCCCATGGACTTCCGGCTCGGTGACTGCTTCAAGGACTTCGACCCGAACTCCCCGACGTCCACGGTCGTCGCCTGCGATACCGGTCATTCGGCACAGTTGGTGGCCATCGAGTCCTACGCCGCCTCGGACGCCTACCCCGGCCGTGATCCGCTGAAACAGAAGGCGCTCGACGCCTGCAAGGCTGCCCTGCTGACCGACAAGTCCAGCGACTACATGCTCAGCTACAAACTCGCGTACCCCAGCTCCTCCAGCTGGGGTACCGGCGACCGGCGGGTGGATTGCTACGTCGCCGCGGACGCCGGAAACGTCATCATGGAATCACTGCTGCCGTAGCGCTGACCGCGACGACGCCGCCTTGCGGATCCTTGATCACGGCGCTCCGAAATCCCGGAGTATCCGCCGGCGCCATCAAAACACCACCGCCCAGGGCAACAGCACGCTCAGCAGTGGCGTCGGCGTCGCGGACTGCGAAGTTGACGCTCCAATGCGGCGGAACCTCGACGCCGTCGGTGGCCGCCACGACGGCCACGACCCGGTCCGCGAGGAGCCACAGTGAGAAGGGAGCGTCGGGCACCGCTTTGAGCTCCCAACCGAACATGGCGCCGTAGAAGGCCTGGGCCTGTCCCACGTCAGGGATATGGAGTGAGCTCATGGCCCAGCAGTTCGGCTCGTCGGCCAGCTCGACCCCGTCGCCCGCACCCGACTGCCGCAGGCAGAACGGGACGCCGGCAGGGTCGGCGAGCACCGCAAAGCGGACCTCGGGGCCGTCGTCAGCCGGACCGAGGCCCTTGCCTCCTGCCCGCTCGGCGCGCGCCAGGGATTCCCCGAGGTCGTGGACGCGGACGTGGGTGAGCCAGCCTGGCGGTGACTGCGGCGGGGACTGCCCGATGCCGGCCACCAACTGCCCGCGGAGGCGCGCGCTGTAGTAGTCGCCGTCGAGACCGGACGGCATCGGGACCGGGTCGTCGAACGTCCACCCGAAGAGCTGGCCATAGAAGTCCTTCGCGGCCCGGGGGTCGGGCTGCCAAGTATCGACCCAGCACGGCGCGCCGACGGAGGAGGTGTCGCGCGCCGTCATGGAAGACGTCCTTTCGGCCGGGCTGGATTCGGCCGGATCATTGTTACCTGCACCGGCATGTTCGGGCAAGGCCTGCCCGCCTCCGGCATTTCCGGTGATTTCCGGTGCGATCCGAATGCGGTCCGCCGGAAATGGTCCTAGAGTGTCGCCATGGCTATCGCACGCTTCCCGGTCGTTGTACTGGACTGCCCTGATCCCAAGTCCCTGGCCGAGTTCTACGGCGCCCTGCTGGATTGGAAGGTGGAGCAGGACGACGACGGCTGGTGCTCCATCCGTGCCGACTACGGTGATTCGCTGAGTTTCCAGAGGGTCGAGTCCTACACGCCGCCGCAGTGGCCCGGCCAGGATGTCCCGCAGCAGATGCACCTTGACTTCGTGGTTGATGACCTCGATGCCGCCGAGGCCGCGGCGCTTGAGCTGGGCGCGAGGAAGCACGGGCATCAGCCGGGGACAACCTTCCGGGTCTTCCTGGACCCGGCCGGCCATCCGTTCTGCCTTTGCCTCGGCTGACGGCCGCCTAACAGCAGCCGGCAAAAGGGCCGCCAGCCGCACAACGCGCATGGCGGCCCCTGCCGGCGGGCCGGCGGCCCTTACTCCTTGCGGCGCACCGAGAGGCCGCTGCCGGTGGAGGCCCCGCCGTCGGGCCGGGCGGACACGTCCGGGCCGCCCATGGTGAGCTCCATCAGGTCGGGGGCGGTATCCACCAGCACGGTGTCCCCGTCGGCGATCTCGCCGGCCAGGATGGACTTGGCCAGCCGGTCGCCGATCTCCCGCTGCACCAGGCGGCGCAGCGGCCGGGCCCCGTAGGCGGGGTCGTAGCCCGTGACGGCCAGCCAGGCGCGGGCACCCTCCGTGACCTCCAGGTTGAGCCGGCGGCCCTTGAGCCGTTCGCCGAGCTCCTTGACCTGCAGCTCCACGATCTCGGCGAGTTCTTCGACGCTTAGCGGGTCAAAGAGCACCACTTCGTCGAGCCGGTTCAGGAACTCGGGCTTGAAGGAGGCGTGCACCGTGGCCATGACCGCGTCCCGCTTGGCGGCCGCGTCGAGGTTGGGGTCCACGAGGAACTGGCTGCCCAGGTTGGAGGTCAGGACCAGGATCACGTTGCGGAAGTCCACGGTGCGGCCCTGGCCGTCGGTGAGGCGGCCGTCGTCGAGCACCTGCAGGAGGATATCGAAGACCTCGGGGTGGGCTTTTTCCACTTCATCGAGCAGCAGCACCGAGTACGGCCGGCGGCGGACGGCCTCGGTCAGCTGGCCGCCTTCCTCGTAGCCGACGTAGCCGGGGGGTGCCCCGACAAGCCGGGCCACGGAATGCTTCTCCGAGTACTCGGACATGTCGATCCGGACCATCGCGCGCTCGTCGTCGAAGAGGAAGTCGGCCAGGGACTTCGCGAGCTCGGTCTTGCCGACGCCGGTGGGGCCGAGGAACAGGAAGGAGCCGGTGGGCCGGTTGGGGTCGCTGATGCCGGCGCGGGCGCGGCGCACGGCATCGGAGACCGCGGTGACGGCCTTTTTCTGGCCGATTAGCCGCTCCCCCAGGACATGCTCCATCTCCAGCAGCTTCTGGCTCTCGCCCTGCAGCATCCGCCCGGCGGGGATGCCGGTCCAGGCGGAGATCACCTCGGCGATGTCGTCCGCGGTGACCTCGTCGGCCACCATCAGGTCCTGCTTGGCCCCGCCGCCGGCCACCCGGGCCGATTCCGCCTCGGCGGCCGCGTTCAGTTCACGCTCCAGGGCCGGGATCTCGCCGTACAGCACCCGCGACGCCGTCTCCAGGTCGCCCTCGCGCTGCGCTTTGTCCGCGGCGGACCGCAGTTCGTCCAGCTTGGCCTTGAGGTCGCCGACGTGGTTCAGGCCGGCCTTTTCCGCTTCCCAGCGGGCGTTGAGCCCCGCCAGCTCCTCCTTCTTGTCGGCCATGTCGGCGCGCAGGGCGGCGAGCCGCTCCACCGAAGCGGCGTCGGTCTCGCCCGCCAGCGCAAGCTCCTCCATGGTGAGCCGGTCCACCTGGCGCCGCAGCTGGTCGATTTCCTCCGGGGCGGAGTCGATCTCCATGCGGAGGCGGGAGGCGGCTTCGTCCACGAGGTCGATCGCCTTGTCGGGCAGCTGCCGGCCGGTGATGTAGCGGTTGGACAGCGCGGCGGCGGCCACGAGGGCGGAGTCGGCAATGGCGACCTTGTGGTGCGCCTCGTAGCGTTCCTTGAGGCCGCGCAGGATGCCGATGGTGTCGTCCACGCTTGGCTCTCCGACAAAGACCTGCTGGAAGCGGCGTTCCAGGGCCGGGTCCTTTTCGATGTTCTCGCGGTATTCGTCCAGTGTGGTGGCGCCGATCAGCCGGAGCTCGCCGCGGGCCAGCATGGGCTTGAGCATGTTGCCGGCGTCCATCGAGCTGTCCCCGGAGGCGCCCGCGCCCACCACGGTGTGGATTTCGTCGATGAAGGTGACGATCTGGCCCTCGGAGCTCTTGATCTCCTCGAGCACGGCCTTGAGCCGTTCCTCGAATTCGCCGCGGTATTTGGCGCCGGCCACCATCGAGGCGAGATCCAGGGCGATCAGGGTCTTCCCGCGCAGGCTCTCCGGGACGTCGCCGGCCACGATCCGCTGGGCCAGGCCTTCGACGACGGCGGTCTTGCCGACGCCGGGCTCGCCGATGATCACCGGGTTGTTCTTCGTGCGGCGGCTCAGGACCTGGACAATCCGGCGGATCTCGGCGTCGCGTCCGATCACCGGATCCAGCTTGCCCGAGCGCGCGATCGCGGTCAGGTCGGTGCCGAATTTCTCCAGCGCCTGGAAGGTGTTTTCGGGGTCCGCGTTGTCCACCTTACGGTCGCCGCGCACACCCGGCAGGGCCGCGAGCAGCGCCTCGTGGGAGGCGCCGGCATCCCGGAGCAGCCGGCCGACGTAGTCGTTGCCTGACGCGAGGCCCAGCAGCAAATGCTCGGTCGAGACGAAGGTGTCGCCCAGGCGCTCTGCCTCGTTCTGGGCGTTCTTGATGGCGTTCATCGCCGCCCGGGACAGCTGGGCCTGCTGCACGGAACTGCCTGAGGTGGAGGGCAGCGCCTTGATCGCCGAGCTCGCCTGGACGCTGACGGCGTCGGGGTCCGTACCGGTGGCACGGAGCAGCGCGACGGCGACCCCCTCGCGTTGGTCCATCAGCGCCTTGAGCAGATGCGCCGGTTCCAGCTGCGGGTTTCCGGCCGTCGAGGCGTTCATGGCGGCTGCCGAAAGAGCCTCCTGGCTCTTGGTGGTGAATTTGGCGTCCAAAGAGAGCTCCTTCCGGGATGAGACTATCGTCAAAGTTGAGTCTAGACCGCTCAACTTTGGATTCGGCCCCTTTGGCTCCATGTTTGCCCACGGCGAAACTGCTGTCTAGTGCCACAGTCCCCCGGGGGATGCGGCGCGCTCCCGGGCTGGCGGACATGCACTGACGGGCTGACGGACATGCACTGACGGGCATGCCCATCCTGGGCGCGGGGCGCTGGACATGCTCGCCGGCCCAGCACCACCCCACCGGGCATGTCCATCCTGGGCGCGGGCCGCTGGACATGCTCGCCGGCCCAGCACCACCCCGCCGGGCATGCCCATCCGTCGGCCCCACGAGTGGACATAGTCCGTATATGTCCAGTGGCCGCGGCCAAGGATGGGCATGTCCATCGGGGCCAGGGCCGGAAATCGGCGCACCCGGCCCCGACTCCGCCCCGCCCACGGCATCCAAGCCCCCGCCAAACCACACCCAACCCGAATCCAAGGATGGGCATGCCCGTCTGCGCGGGCGCCGAAACCATGCGCCCCACCCGGCATCGCTTAACGTTGCTTAACGTTGAAGGCCCTCAGTACTGTAACTGAGGTCACAGCGACAGGAACCGACGCGAAGGAGGGTCAGCATGCCGGAACAAGCCACCACCGTTGCCGCAGACGGCCCGGTTGCACCGGTATCCGCCGCCGCCGTGGCCCGCGCCGCAGGGGTTTCCTCCGCCGCGGTGTCCTATGTCCTCAACGGTAAGGGCGGCGTCTCCCCCGAGACCCGGCGCCACATCATCCACGTGGCGAACGAGCTGGGCTTCAGGCCCCGTAAGTCCTCCCAGTCCACCGATCTGCAGCGCACCCGCGTGATCGGCCTGATCCTGCCCAACATCATCAACCCGATGTTTCCGCGCTGGGCCCAGGGCGTTATTTCGGCGGCCGCCGACTCGGGCTACGAGGTCTTTGTCGCCACCACCCAGGACGACCCGGAGATCCTCGCCCAGGTCACCGCAACGCTCGCGAACCGCAACGTCGACGGCGTCATCCTCGCCGCCTCGCTCCGGGACGACGCCCGCGCCCTCCGCACCCTGAGGGCAGCCCGGATCCCCTACGTCTGCCTGTCCCGCCGGGCCGACTTCCTCGACTCCGATTTTGTCGGGATCGACGACGACGCCGCGGCGACCCTGCTGATGCAGCACATGCTTGGCCACGGCTACACCGAGATCGCCACCGTGATCGGCCCCCGCTTCTCCACCGCTTCGCTGGCCCGGGAACAGGCCTTCGTGCGGACGGCGGCCGCCGCGGGCGTCGTCATCACCGGTGACCGCAAGATCAGCACCCGGGTCAACAACGAAGGCGGCCGGCTCGCCGCGGAGCGGATCTTCGCCTCCGGCACACCGCCGCAGGCAGTGGTCTGCGGCAGCGACGAGCTCGCCATCGGCGTCATGGAATACGCCCTGGCCCGCGGCCTGCGGATCCCGGAGGACGTGGCCGTGGCCGGTTGCGACGGGCTGCCGCACAGCCGCTCCGGGCTGATCAACCTGACCAGCATTGTCCAGCCGCAGCAGGAAATGGCCGACGAGGCCTTCGCCATGCTGCTCAGACGCATCGAAACCCCGTCCGGCAGTTACACCTCGCGGGTGTGCCGGCACCGCCTCCACATCGGCCGCACCTGCGGCTGCTCCCCGGCCACCCCCTAAAACCCGCACCGACCGAAAACCCCGCACACACCCGCTCCATCCAGGGCTTCCACCGCGCTGCCCGCTGTCCACCCTGACCATCAATCCTGACCCCAATTCAAGGACGAAGACCCATGTCAGTTGTATCCGCACCAACGAAGATGCGCACACCGCAGGAAATTAACGGCGTGATCCTCCGCCGAGTCATGCCGCTGCTGATCGGCGCCTACATCATGGCGTTCCTGGACCGCACCAATATCGGTATGGCCAAGGACCGCCTGCAGATCGACCTCGGCATTTCCGCCACCGCCTTCGGCATCGGCGCCGGCCTGTTCTTCCTGACCTACGCCCTCTCCGAAATCCCGTCGAACCTGATCCTGCACAAGGTCGGCGCCCGCTTCTGGATCATGCGGATCATGATCACCTGGGGCCTCATTTCCGCGGGCATGGCCTTCGTCCAGGGCGAGTGGTCCTTCTACATCATGCGGATGCTGCTGGGCGTCGCCGAGGCCGGGCTCTTCCCCGGCGTGATGTACTTCCTCACCCAGTGGTTCGTGGTCAAAGACCGCGCCAAGGCCAACGGCATGTTCCTGCTGGGCGTCTCGATCGCCAACATCGTCGGCGCCCCGCTGGGCGGCCTGCTGCTGACCCTGGACGGCCTCGCCGGCCTGCACGGCTGGCAGTGGATGTTCCTGGTCGAAGGCCTCCCCGCCTGCATCCTCGCCTACGTCGTCTGGAAGAAGCTCCCGGACCGGCCCAGCCAGGCCAAGTTCCTCAGCCCCGAGGAAGCCGCCGACCTTGAAGGCCGGATCGCCGCCGAAGAGAAGGCGGGCGCCGAGGCCTCCGGCAACCACCGCCTGCGCGACGCGCTCAAGGACAAGCAGATCCTCCTGGTGGTGGGCGTCTACTTCACCCACCAGATCGCCGTCTACGCCCTGTCCTACTTCCTGCCCTCGATCATCGGCACCTACGGCAAGCTCAACCCGCTCCAGATCGGCCTGCTGACCTCCATCCCGTGGATCTTCTCCGCAGCCGGCGCGCTGCTGGTGCCCCGCTTCGCCACCGACGGAAGGCGCTCCCGGGTCCTGGTCACCGGCACCATGATCGGCATCGTCGCAGGCTTCGCGCTCGGCGCCGTCGGCGGCCCGGTGCTCGGCATGATCGGCTTCTGCCTCGCCGCGTTCAACTTCTTCGCCCTGCAGCCGATCCTCTTCACCTACCCGGCCACCCGCCTCAGCGGAGCCTCCCTGGCCGGCGGCATCGCCCTGGTCAACACCATCGGCCTGCTCGGCGGCTTCCTCGGCCCGTACGTCATGGGCTTTATGCAGGACGCCACCGGCTCCAAGCTCTCCGGACTGTGGTTCATCGTGGGCATGTGCATCATCGGCGCGCTGCTGTCCCTGATGCTCAAGCGCGGCACCGAGAAGCCCGACGCCGTGCCCGCCGCCCACTAAGGCTTCCACCGAACGCACCACCGTTGCGGCTCCGCCGGCGCCCCGCGCGCCGGCGGAGCGGACCCCCGAACCACCACCGCAAGGACTACCCCATGGATTTCACCGCAAAACGCGTCCTGGTCACCGCCGGCGCCAACGGCATCGGCCTGGCCATCGCCCAGAAGTTCCAGCAACTCGGCGCCGCCGTCTTCGTCACCGACATTGACCCCGACGCCGTCGAGAAGGCCCGCGTCAACGGCCTCGCCGCCGCGGTCAGCGACGTCTCCGACGAAGCCCAGGTGCGCGCCCTCATGGCCACCGTGGCCGAGGAACTGGGAGGGCTGGACGTGCTGGTCAACAACGCCGGCATCGCCGGGCCCACCGGCCCGCTCGAAACCCTCGACGCCGCCGCCTGGAAGGCCACCTTCGACGTCAACATCCACGGCCAGTTCTACTGCATCAAGCACGCACTGCCCCTGCTCCGGCAGGGCACCGGCGCCTCGATCGTGAACCTCTCCTCCGCGGCCGGCCGGCTCGGCATGGCCGGACGCAGCGCCTACTCGGCGTCCAAGTGGGCCGTCGTCGGGCTGACCAAGACCCTTGCGATCGAGTTGGGTCCGGACCGGATCCGGGTCAACGCGATCTGCCCCGGTGCCGTCAACGGTCCCCGGATCGACGCCGTCATCGCCGCCAAGGCGCAGATGCTGGACCTCCCGGCGGAGCAGGTCTCCGAGCTTTACCACAACCAGTCCTCCCTGGGCCGGCTGATTGAGGCCGAGGACATCGCGAACATGGCCGCCTTCGCCGCGAGCGACCTCGCCCGCAACGTCAACGGCCAGGCCCTCGCCGTCGACGGCAACACCGAAAAGCTTTACTGAGCCCCGAAGGAGCAACCCCCATGGCTGCTGCACGCAAAGTCATCATCACCAGCGCCGTCACCGGCGCCATCCACACCCCGTCGATGTCCCCGCACCTGCCGGTGTCGCCGGATGAGATCGCCGACGCCGCGATCGGCGCCGCCGAGGCCGGCGCCGCGATTGTTCACATGCACGCCCGCGACCCCAAGGACGGCCGGCCCTCCCAGGACCCCGAGCACTTCGCCCCGATCCTGGACAAGCTCAAGCGCAACACCGACGCCGTCATCAACATCACCACCGGCGGCTCCCCGCACATGACCGTAGAGGAGCGGATGCAGCCGGCCGCCCTCTTCAAGCCCGAGCTTGCCTCGCTGAACATGGGGTCGATGAACTTCGGCCTCTACCCGATGCTGGACCGGTTCACGGAGTTCGGCCACGAGTGGGAGCGCGAGGGCCTTGAGAAGAGCCGGGACCTGGTCTTCAAGAACACCTTCCAGGACATCGAAACCATTCTCGGCATCGGCAACGAAAACGGCACCCGGTTCGAATTCGAGTGCTACGACATCTCCCACCTGAACAACCTGGCCCACTTCCACGCCCGCGGCCTGGCCCGCGGCCCGCTGTTCGTTCAGTCCGTCTTCGGCCTGCTCGGCGGGATCGGGGCGCACCCGGAAGACCTGATGCACATGCGCCGCACCGCGGACCGGCTGCTGGGCGACGACTACGAGTGGTCCATCCTGGGCGCGGGCAAGAACCAGATGCCGCTGGCCACGATCGGCGCGGCCATGGGCTCGCACGTCCGGGTGGGCCTGGAGGACTCGCTCTGGATCGGCCCGGGCCAGCTGGCCACGTCCAACGCCCAGCAGGTCACCCGGATCCGCACCATCCTGGAGGCGCTCAACTTCGAGATCGCCACCCCGGACGAGGCCCGCGAAATGCTGCAGCTCAAGGGCCGCGACAAGGTGGGATTCTAGGCCCGTGAGCATCCTCGTTGCCCCCGACAGCTTCAAGGGAACTTTCGCGGCCGCGCAGGTCAGCGCCCACATCGCCGCCGGGATCCGCGCTGCCGGCGCGGCTGCAGTCGAACTGCCCGTGGCCGACGGCGGCGAGGGGACCTTCGAGGTGCTGGTCCGGGGACTCGATGCCCGTCCGGTCCGGGTCCGCACCGTGGGCCCCTGGGGCGACGACGTCGAGACCGCAGTCGCGCTGACGCCGGACGGCAGCGCCGTCATCGAACTCGCCTTTGCCAGCGGGCTGAACCTGCCCGCCTCCGGCGACCGGGACCCCGTGCAGGCCAGCACCTACGGCACCGGGGTGATGATGGCGGAGGCCGTCCGGCTCGGGGCGCGGCGCCTGCTGGTGGCCGCCGGCGGCTCCGCCACGACCGACGGCGGGGCCGGCGCCATCGCCGCCATCGAGGAGCGCGGCGGGCTACACGGCGCCGAGGTGGTGGTGCTCAGCGACGTGACCACCCGCTTCGGCGACGCCGCCCGGGTCTTCGGCCCGCAGAAGGGCGCCGGCCCGGCCACGGTGGAGACACTCACGCGGCGGCTCGAAGACCTGGCGGAAGGGTTTGCCCGCGAGTTGGGCCGTGACCCGCGCCCGGTGGAGCGCACCGGGGCCGCCGGCGGGTTCTCCGGCGGCATGTGGGCGAAGTACGGCGCCCGGCTGGTGTCCGGCGCGGACCTCGTCCTGGACCTGCTCGGCTTCGATGCGCAGGCCGCTGCCAGCTCCGCGGTGGTGGTGGGCGAAGGCCGGCTGGACTCCCAGACCAGCCAGGGCAAGATTATCGCCGCCGTCCTGGCTCGGAGCGGCACGACGCCGGTATACGCCGTCGTCGGCTCAGTCCATGATGACCTGGGTGACTTTGCGGACAACTTCGCGGACGTCATCGTGGCCAGCGACGCCGAAGCCCTGGTGGCGGCGGGGGCGCGGCTGGCCCGCGCCACCGGACATGCCCGTCGCTGACACGCGCGGTTGGGCACGCCCGTCCCTGACACGCGCGGTTGGACATGTCCGTCCCTGAAACCCGGGAATGGGCATGTCCGTCTCCGGGCAAGGCCAGCCGGAGATTGATTCGTCCGCACTCGGGCCTTGGCATGGACATGTCCGTCCCCGCCCCCGGCCCAGGGACATAACCCCGCCATGTCCATCCTTCGAGCCGAGCAATGGGCATGTCCCCGGGATGGCTGCCCGAGGGTTGGGCATGCCCGGTTGCGAGGCCGAGGGATGGGCATGCCCGTCACAAAGAAGCGATCCGGCGGTCGGCTCCCCCAAGGAACCGACCACCGGATCGAATAATGGCTACGCAGAAAGTCTGTCACACGTTTGACAACTTTGTCACACGCCGCGCGGGCGGGGCTGGCCGGACCTCTGTACGCTGGGACGCATGAGTGAGACTTCGACCCCCGAGCACGGCCGGCGCAGCGTTTTCCTGGACAAAGAGCACCCTGCGGCATGGCGAGCCCTCAATGGCTTGGGCCTCAAAGTCAAGGAATCCGCCACCGAGGCAGGCCTGGACGAGACCCTGATCGAGCTGCTGAATGTGCGCATCTCGCAGATCAACGGCTGCGCCTTCTGCCTGGACCTGCACGTGGGGGACGCAGTCAAGAACGGCGAATCGGCCCAGCGGCTGGCGGTGCTCCCGGCTTGGCGTGACACGGACCTTTTTACCGAGAAGGAACGTGCCGCCCTGACCCTGGCCGAGGCGATCACCAACATCGCGGACGCCGCCGCCCGCGAGCACGAGGGCCGCCTGGCGCGCAAACACCTCAGCGACGACGAATTTTCCGCCATCAGTTGGCTCGCCATTACGATGAACGCCTTCAACCGGGTCTCGATCGTCAGCCAGCACCCGGTCCGCAACAAGGCCAGCAAAGCCAAGGACCAAAGCACTCAACCCGGGTAGCCTTCGGACCACTGCGCACGGCCGCGTGTCAGGGGATCAGCCGGTCCGCCCGGAGCCGGTCGAACAGCCCCGTGAACGAGTCCAAGGTCCGGCGGTACCCGGTGAAACCCGCGAGGCGGCTCCTGCTCATGTCGGCCAGCACCTCGATGTTTCGTCCCAGATCGCCGTCGGTGTGCCACCACGAGGAAACCCGCGCGAGGTCCAGCTCGACGAGCCCGTGCCCGGAGGCCATGTCCGCCCACACCCCTTCCATGCCCCGCATTTGCTCTTCGAGCGGCCGGGGCTCTTTCTCGAAACCGACGCCCTCTACGCCGAAGTAGGCGGCCAGGCGCGGCCACATCCATCGCCAGCGGAAGACGTCGCCATTGACAATGTTGTAGGCCTGGTCGCCCGCTGACTCCGCCGTGGCTGCCCAGACCATGTGTTCTGCCAGCAGTCCGCTGGCGGTCATGTCGGTGAGGCTGTTCCATTGCGTTTCGGAGCCGGGGAAGATGAACGGCCGGTTCAGTTCCTTGCAGATCGACGCCTGCACCGCGAGGGTGAGCCCCATGTTCATGGCGTTGCCTACCGCGTGGCCAATCACCGTGTGGGCGCGGTGAACCGACCAGCTGAATCCCTGGCGTGCCGCTGCGGCCCACAGTTCGTCTTCCTGGGCGTAGTAGAAGTTGGGCACCGGGAGCCGGGGCTCCTCCTCATGGAAGGGCGTGTCCGGCATCTCCCCCGCGGCATAAGCCTCGAACGGGCCCAGATAGTGCTTCAGCCCGGTCATCAGGGCCACATGCTTCACCGGGCTGTCCTGCAGTGCGTTGAGCAGGTTCCGCAGCAGCGCGGCGTTGACGTCGATGTTTTCGCGTTCCGTGTCCTGCCGCGACCACGCTGTGAAGAACACGTGGGTCGGGTTTTCTCCGGCGAGCGCGGCTGCGAGGCTCTCCGGAGAGGTGAGGTCCGCACTGACGGGCCGCACACCGGGTCGGGCAACGCCGCCGCGGGACAGGGCCAGGACGTCCCAGCCTGTTTCCGCAAGGAGGGCGACGAGGGCGGAGCCGGCGATGCCGCTGGCTCCGACCACCAGAGCGGTGCGTCCATGGGCCGGGGCTGAGTTGTGCTGCACGTGATTCCTCCTGGTTGCGGGGCAAGCCTCTTTCCACCCTAGGCCGGGTAGATCGACACCGCGGCCGCCTTGACCACAAAGTAGGCCCGCACCCCCGGTGCCAGGCCAAGATCGGCCGACGCGGCGGGGGTGACGTCCGCGGACAGCTCACCGGCCCGGACGCGGATCTGGTCACCGTGGGGTTCCAGGTCGGTGACGGTGACCGGGAAGGAGTTGCGCGGGCTGCCGTGCGCTTCGTCGAGGAAGACGGAGACGGCCGACGGCGGGAAGGCCGCCACGCCGCTCTGGCCGGGAACCGGCGGATCCTCGTGCCTGCCGGCGAAGTCCTGGCCCGCGGCGGTCCGGAGCCCCGTCCGGGTGACAGTCCCGGCCACGAGGTTCAACCCGGCCAGCCCTGCGGCGAAGCGGCTGCGGGGCCGCTGCAGCACGTCCCGGGTGGGGCCGTCCTCGGTGATCCGGCCCCCCTCCAGCACGATCACCCGATCGGCGAGCATGTAGGCGTCCAGCACATCGTGCGTAACGATGATGGCCCGGCGCCGGGCCAGGACCCGTTTCAGCAGGCGCCGCAGCAGCGGCGCGGCGTGGACGTCGAGGGCAGCCATCGGCTCGTCCAGCAGCAGCAGCCCCGGGTCGGCGGCCAGCGCCCGGGCCACCGCCACCCGCTGGGCCTGGCCCCCGGAGAGTTCCGCGGGCCGACGGCCGGCAAGATCCGAGGCGTCGACCTCCACCAGCCAGCCCCTGGCTGCTTCCCTCGCCTGGGCCCGTGGAACACCGGCGCTCCGGGGACCGAACGCGACGTTTTCGAGCGCGCTCAGGTGCGGGAACAGCAGCGGTTCCTGGGCCAGCAGGGCGGTGCCGCGGCGGTGCGGCGGGGTCCAGGTGCTCTGCCCGGGCCCGAGCTCGAAGAGGACCCGTCCGTCCACCTCCGCCCGGCCGGTATCGGGGCGGAGCAGGCCGGCCACCACGGAGAGCAGGGTGGACTTGCCGGCCCCGTTCGGCCCAAGCACCGCCACGGTCTCCGCTTCCCCGAGGGCCAGCGAGACATCAAAGCCGCGGGCAGCGACGGCGGCGTCGAACGTGAACGTCATGGCCGCTCCCGCCCCGCCGCCGCAGGGCTGGGCGCAGCGCTGGCCGCCGGGCGCCCGGCGGGCGAGGGGCCGCGGTAGCTCAGCCCGACGACGATGACCGCCACCGCGACGAGCAGCAGCGAGAGTGCGACGGCGGCGTCGGCGTCAGTTTCGCGCTGCAGGTAGATCTCCAGCGGCAGGGTGCGGGTGACGCCCTGGAGACTGCCGGCGAAAGTGAGGGTGGCGCCGAATTCGCCGAGGCTGCGGGCGAAGGAGAGGACCGCTCCGGACGCGAGGCCGGGCAGCACCAGCGGCAGGGTGACACGGCGCAGCACGGTGGTGGGGCGGGCGCCGAGAGTGGCGGCCACGGCTTCGTACCGGCTTCCCGCGGAGCGGAGGGCACCCTCGAGGCTGACCACGAGGAACGGCAACGCCACGAAGGCCTGGGCGAGCACCACCGCCGTCGTCGAGAACGCGACCTGGATCCCGGCGACCTCGAGGCTCCGGCCCAGCAGCCCCTGCCGGCCGAAGGTATAAAGCAGGGCGATGCCGCCCACCACCGGGGGCAGCACCAGCGGCAGCAGCACGAAGGAGCGCAGCAGCCGCTGGCCCGGGAAGTCAGCGCGGGCCAGCACCAGGGCCAGCGGGACCCCGAGGAGCACACAGAGCGCGGTGCTCGCCGCGGCCGTCCGCAGGCTCAGTCCCAGGGCGGTGAGCGAGGCGTCCGAGGTCAGGAGCGGGATGAACTGTGCCCACTTGACCCGGGCCACCATGGCCGCGAGCGGCAGCAGGATAAACAGGGCCCCGGCGGCGGCGATACCCAGCACCCAGCGCGGAATGCCGCTGTAGCCGTGCCGCGTCACGGGCGGCCGAAGCCCGCGTCGGCGAGGATCTTCTGCCCCTCGGATCCGGTGACCAGGGCGACGAAGGCTGCCGCGAGCTCCTTGTTCCTGCTCGCGCTCACCCCGGCAATCGGATATTTGTTGACGGCATAAGCGGACTCGGGGAAGGCGATCCCCTTGACCTTGTCTCCGGCGGCCTTGACGTCGGTGACGTAGACGAGCCCGGCGTCGGCCTCCCCGGAAGTGACTTTGCCCAGCACATCCGTGACGGCGGATTCCTCGCTGACCGGCTTCAGCGCCACGCCGGCCCGGCCCGCAATCGTCGCGGCGGCCGCACCGCAGGGGACCTGGGCCGCGCAGACCACCAGCCTGGTCCCCGGCCTGGCGAGATCGGCGAAGGAGCCGATGTTCGCGGGGTTGGCCGGCGGGACGGCGATGGTCAGGACGTTGCTGGCGAAGTCGCTGGGAGCACCCTCCACCAGGGCGGCGTCCGCGACTTTGGCCATATTCTTCCGGTCCGCAGAGGCGAAGACATCCGCCGGGGCGCCCTGGCTGAGCTGGGTGGCGAGGTCGGCGGACCCTGCGAAGCTGAGCGCGACCCTGGTCCCGGGGTGGCTGGCCTCAAACTCCCGGGCCAACGCCGTGAACGGCGCCTTCAGCGACGCCGCGGCGAACACCGTCAGGGTTTTGCCGGCCCCGCTCCCGCCGTCGGGGGCGGCACAGCCGGCGGCCCCGGCTGCCAGGGCCACCGCCAGCAGGAGCGCGGCTGCCTTGCCGTGCCGTCTCATATCAAGGCCCTTCCGTGCGGGCTTTCGATGATCACCGTCGTGGCCTTGACGACGGCGGTGGCCACCGAGCCGAGTTCAAGCCCCAGTTCGCGGACTGCCTCGCTGCTCATCAGGGAGACAACCCGGAACGGCCCGCACTGCAGTTCCACCTGGGCCATGACGGTGTCCGCGGTGATGGCGGTGACCAGCCCGACAAAACGGTTCCGGGCCGAGCTCCCGGCCCGGGCCGGGTCATCCGGAAGTTTCGCCTGCTCCCGGGCGAGGGTCGCGAGCTCCAGACCGTCGACCGCGAGCCGGCCCGACTCATCCTTGAGCGGCGTAAGGCTGCCATTCTCGGTCCAGCGCCGGACAGTGTCGTCGCTGACGCCGAGGAACCGCGCGGCTTCGGAAACGCGAATACGAGTCATACGGACACTGTAGTCCGTATTTGCGTCAATCTACTCGGCCGAAGCCCTCATCTTCGGGACACGCCGGGGTTGCGGCGGGAAGCGGGAAGCTGTAGCCCTGCCCGTCCATCAGCCGTACGATTTTGGGGTGGGGTGGAGCCGCGGTCGGCTAGGGAGCACTGCCATGAAATGGGTCAGGCCGGACAGCACGGATTATGACGAAACTCGAAAGCTCTTCAACGCGATGATCGACCGGCGCCCGGCCGTCATCGCCCAATGCGCGGATGCAGCCGACGTGGCCGATGCCTTGGCCTACGCCCGGGACAACAGCCTCGACGTCGCGGTCCGGGCCGGCGGCCATTCCGTGGCCGGCATGTCCACCAACGACGACGGGCTGGTGGTGGATGTCCGGCCGATGAAGTCCATCACGGTGGATCGGGAGAACCAGACCGTCTCGGTGGGGGCCGGCGTCAACTGGGGCGAGTTCGACCGCGCCACCCAGGAACACGGCCTCGCCACCACCGGTGGACGGGCCTCCAGCACCGGGGTGGCCGGATTCACCCTGGGCGGCGGCTCGGGGTGGCTGGAACGCTCGTTCGGCTTCGCCTGCGACAACCTGCTGTCGGTGGACCTCGTGACGGCGGCGGGCGAACGCGTCACCGCAAGCGCGCAGGAGAACCCCGAACTTTTCTGGGCGCTGCACGGGGGCGGCGGGAACTTCGGCGTCGCGACCGGCTTTACTTTCCGGCTACACGAGCTGGGGCCCACGGTGCAGGCCGGCCTGATGCTCTGGCCCGGGGCCGCCTCCGCGGACCTCGCGCGTGCCTACCGGGACCTTTCGCTGGCCGCGCCGGACGCCGTCGGCAGTGCCCTCGTCTACCTGACGGCGCCGCCGGAACCTTTTGTCCCGGAGGACATGGTCGGCAAGCAGGCCGTTGGCCTCGCCTACCTCTACGCCGGCGATCCGGCTGCCGGGGCTGAGCACGCTGCCCCTTTCCGCGAACTCGGCCCGGCCGTGGACCTGGTCGGCGACATGAACTACGCCGACTTCCAGTGCATGATCGACGACCCGCCCAACCTCTACAACTACTGGAGTGCGGACTACCACGACGAGTTGCCGGACGCAGCCCTGGACGTGATCGTGGACTCGGCGCGGCGCCTTCCGGGCGCGCACTCCCAGCAGCTCGTCGCCCGCTGGGGCGGCGCGGTCGCGGGACCGGCCGCCGCCGGCACGCCGCTGCAGAACCGCGGCGCCAAGTGGGTCACGCACCCCTTCGGCATCGAGGAGACGCCGGAGGGCGGCCAGCAGGCCAAAGCCTGGGTGAAGAGGTTCCGCCAGGACATCGCCCCGTACGCCAACGGCGGCGTGTGGCTGAACTTCGTTGGGGACGAGGGCGCGGACCGCGTGCGGGCGGCCTTCGGCGAGGACAACTACGCCCGGCTGGCGCGGGTAAAGCGCGAGTTTGATCCGGGCAACGTCTTCCGCGGCAACCAGAACATCCTGCCGGCCGCCTCGTAGACTGCCTGCATGATCTACCTTGATCCGCCGTTGTGGCCCGCGCACGGGACCCACTTTTCGCACCTCATCTCCGACAACTCCCTGGCCGAACTGCATGCCTTCGCCCGCGCCGCGGGCATCCCTGAGCGGGCGTTCGACGGCGACCACTACGACGTGGCCGAGGCCCGCTACGGGGCGCTCGTGGCCGCGGGCGCGGTCCCGGTGGAGGGCCGGGTCCTGGTCCGCAAGCTGATCGAAAGCGGCCTGCGGATCCCGGCGCGGCGGCGCAATGGATCCCTGAAGCTGCCGCTGCTGACCCGGTGGAACGAGGTGCTCCCGGGCCACGATGCGCTCTTCCTGGACCTGCTGGACCGCTGGGGAGAGGAGCACCGGAAGTACCACGGCCGCACGCATCTGCTCGCCGTGCTGGAGGCCCTCGACCTGCTGGCGGCGCCGGCACGCCCGTCCCGGACCGTACTGCTCGCGGCCTGGTTCCATGACGCCGTCTACCGCGGCATCGCCGGCGAAGACGAAGAAGAATCGGCCCGGCTTGCGGAGGAACGGCTGGAGCACGCCCGGATGCCGGCGGACGAGGTGGAGGAGGTCGCGCGGCTGGTCAGGATGACGGCGGAGCACCGACCGGATCCCGACGACGAGCCGGCCGCCCTGCTCAGCGATGCCGATCTCTCCGTCCTGGCCGGGGAGCCGGCGGCCTACGCCCGCTACCTCGCGGCCGTCCGGGAAGACTTCGCGCACATCGGCGACGCCGACTTCGCCGCCGGGCGCGCCGCCGTCGTCCGCCAGCTGCTGGAGCTGGACCCGCTCTTCCACACCGCACGCGGCCGCGAGCTGTGGCAGGACGCGGCCCGGCGAAACCTGCAAAGCGAACTGGACTAGTCCGGTTCCGGCGCCCGAGCGCCGGGCAATAGACGGCGACCCCTTGCGCCACAAAGGGCTAGATTGCTAGCATCCTAGCCATGACAGAGAAAGTGCAGTTCAACGTCTATCTGCCGGCGCCGCTGGTGAAGCGGGTCAAGCACGCCGCCATCGAGGAGGGCCTGTCATTGTCCGCCTTTGTGGAAGAGGTATTGGCCCGGACCCTGGACTCGAAGAAAGGCAACAGCGAATGAGAATCACCCCGATCCGCTTCGTGCGCGACGTTGAGGCCTCCCGCGCCTTCTACGCAGTGCTGGGCCTGGCTGAACGGACTGAGGCGACGAGCGGCACCTGGGCCGACCTCGGTGCGGCCGGCGGCTCGCTGGGACTGCACGTCGCACGGCACCCCGGAACGCACGACGACGCCGGAGCGGTGGCCCTGCAGTTCACCAGCGACGAGCGCCTCGACGCGGTGGCGGAGCGCCTGGCCGCCGCCGGCTACGAGCCCTCGCCCATCGTGGACGAAACTTTCGGACGCTTCTTTACCGTGCAGGATCCGGACGGCTACCGCATCCAGGTCAACGAGGCCGACGAGGACCTTCAGGGTCTCAGCTACGAAATCCGCGAGTCCGCGGCGCTGAAACCGTAGCCGCAATCACGTCGCGGGGTCACTTAGGTGCCGCGGCGGAGATATTCGGCAAGTCGGTCGAAGGACTCCCGCCAGCCGGTGCCGTTGCTGTCCCGGTTTTCCGCCGAGTCAAAGGGCCCCTGCGTGAACGTCATCCGGGTGCCGCCGTCGATCTCCTCCAGCCGGAACGCCACCTCGGTCTCGAAGCCCCTGGTCCCATCCGGCTTGTCCCAGGCATGGGTGAACACGAACAGATGGGGCGGCTCGATGTCCGTGTGGACGCCGCTCCACCAGTACTCCTGCCCGGTGGCGTCCTGGACCAGGCAGGCGCGGTAGAGGCCGCCGATTTCAAGGTCGGCGTCGATGCTTTCCCGCGGGGCGTGGAACCCCCGCGGACCCCACCATGCGGGCGCCTGGTCCGCGTCGGTCAGGGCTGACCAGACCGCCGCGATCGGGACCTGGAACTCGCGGGTGATGACCAGCATCAGCTCATCGTCGCTGGGCGATCCTTCCGGAAACGTTGACTCTGGCACTGCGCTCTTCCTCGGTTTCCTCGTGGTGGTGGGCCCGGGCCGGCCTTAGCGGTAGCCGGTCACAAAGGGCCGATCGGTGGGAACGATCTGCTTGCCCAGCGGCATCAGTGACACCGGGATGAGCTTGAGGTTGGCGATGGCCAGCGGGATGCCGATGATGGTGATCGCCATGGCGAACGCCGTAATGACGTGACCGATCGCGATCCAGATGCCGGCCACTAGCAGCCAGATGACGTTTCCGAGCAGGGTAAAGACGCCGTTGCCGCCGGGCTTGTCCACCACCATGCGGCCAAAGGGCCACAGGGTGTAGGAGGCGATCCGGAACGAAGCCAACCCCCACGGAATGGTGATGACCAGCAGGCAGCAGACGATGCCGGCAAGGAAGTATCCCAGCGCCAGCCAGAGGCCACCGAAAACCAGCCAGATGATGTTGAGCAGTGTCTTCATGGCTCCATTGTCTCCCGCCGGCCGAGGATCCGGATCAGGGGTTTGCCCTGAGCCGCCCCTGAATCAGGCCTGTTTGACCATCGCCGCTTCGACGTTGATCTTGACCTTGTCGCTGACCAGCAGTCCGCCGGCTTCGAGGGCGGCGTTCCAGGTCAGCCCGAATTCCTTGCGGCTGATGTCGGCCTCGGCACTGAAGCCTGCGCGGGTCGCGCCGAAAGGGTCCACCGCGACGCCGGTGAACTCGACTTCCAGCTCCACCGGCTTGGTGACGCCCCGGATGGTGAGGTCACCGGTGAGCACGTAGTCCTCGCCGTCGCCCCTGACCGACGTCGCGCGGAATGTCATCTCGGGGAAGTTCTCGACGTCGAAGAAGTCGGGTCCGCGCACGTGGCTGTCGCGGTTGGCGTCGCCGGAATCGAAGCTGGCGGTCTTGATGGTGGCGTGCAGGCTGGCGTCGGCGAGGGAATCCCGGACGCGCGCCTCCGCCGAGGCCTCGTTGAAGCGGCCGCGGACTTTGCTGATTCCGGCGTGGCGGACACTGAAACCGATCTCACTGTGGGACATGTCCAACGTCCAGACACCGGGGGTTAATCCTTCGGGCAGGGTCATCGCCGTTTCTCCTTCGCATCTATGGCGGGCATGCCCGCCGGAACGGAAGTCCCAAGAAGCATGCTAACGAGGAAGCCCGGGTGGCGATAGATGTGCCGCCGGCCGCCGGGCACTGCGGCCAGCCGCCAGCAGCCCCATGACCTCTGGCTTCGGCCACGCGGCCGGGCTTACCCTAGGGCTAGCAGCCGCCGAGTTGTCCGTCGCTGCCTGGTCCCGCTGGCCGGGCTCAGACTCTTGATGTGAGGAATCGTGGCCGGATCATCCCTTTCACCGCGCAGGACAGGCGCTGCGGCGGCCCTGCTAGCGGCAGGCCTGCTGCTCGCCGCGTGCACCCCGGAGATTCCGCAGCCACCGCCGTCCAGTTCGGCGGGGCCTCCGACGTCGCCCGCCTCGCCGGTGCCCTCGCTCCCGCCCATCGAGGGCTCCTCCGTGCATTTCACCGCCCAGGGGGACACCGGCGTCGGTTCCGGCGCCCGGAAGGTGCTGGACGTGATCGCGCAGATCAAACCGCAAATGACCCTGGCCCTCGGGGATTACACCTACAAAGCGGGAATCGAGCAGCAGTTCTGCGACCTGGTGACCGAAAAGCTCGGGGCCGGCTTCCCCTACGAGGTCGTCACCGGCAACCACGAGAGTGACGGCCACGAGGGGGACATCGCCAACATCGTCAAGTGCCTGCCCAACAGGCTGCCCGGACTGCAGGGCGAATACGGCACGCAGTGGTACGTGGACGTCCCCGAAAAGAACCCGGTGGTGCGGATCGTCATGGTCTCGCCCGGCATCGACTTCCGCGGCGGGAAGCCGCTGGACTACTCCCGGGGCAGCGAGCGCTGGCGGTGGACCGCGGACGCGCTGGACGGGGCCAAGGCCCGCAATATCCCCTGGACGGTGGTGGGCATGCATGCCCCGTGCTTCAGCCTGGGCAACTACGGCTGCCAGCCCGGCGAGGAGTTCACCAACATGCTGATCGAGAAGAAGGTGGACCTGGTCCTGTCCGGCCACGACCACGTGTACCAGCGCACGCACCAGCTGGGCCTTTCCGGAGGCTGCCCCGGCCTGGTCCCGACATCGTTCTCGGCACAGTGCCTGGCCGACACGGACAACACCATGGTGCAGGGGGCCGGGACGGTCTTTGTGGGCGTCGGCATCGGCGGCATCGGACACTACAACGTCCACGACGACGACCCCGAAGTCGGGTATTTCGCCAGCTGGTCAGGCAAGAACCGCAACGCCACGCTGGGCACCCTGGACGTAACGGCGGGGCAGGATTCCTTGACCGCGAGACTGGTTCCGGCCGAAGGCTACAGCCACACCGACGCCTTCGAGATCCGCCGGAGGTAGCCGGTCAGAGCCGTGACCAGACAGCGATCCAGTCCAGTTGGACATGCCCCTGGGTCTGCGGCGCCGGGCACTTCGGGAGGCAGGCCTCGGTCTGCAGGATGAAGTGCATCGGCGTGGCGGGGACATGGGTGGTGCTGACCCCCAGGGTTCGTCCGTCGAGCAGGAACTCCACCCGTCCCGGACTCCACTCGGTGGTGGCGACGTGCCAGGACGTGAACTTCGACGTCGACATGAACAAGTCCGAGGCCGTGGGGTCCGGGTTCGCCCAGTGCGCTGCGCCGTAGATAGCGTCGCCCAGGTCCCCTTCGGGAAAGTCGATCTCGCCGTCCCGCGGCCAGACCCCGCTGTCCGGCCAAAAGAGCCACGCCGTCTTGTACCCGGCCAGCGAATCGGCTTTGAACCGCACCGAAACCCGGCCGTAGAGCAGGCTGTTCGCCCGCGGCGGCGAGGTGCTCGCGTTCGGGATCCTGGGCGTGGGGGCGGCCCCCATGAACACCCCGTTTTCCGAGTGCACGAACCAGTCCAGGACGCCGTTGGCCACACTGAGCACCTTGGTCGGGTAATAGCCGGATTTGCCTCCGCTGGCCTGGCCCGCAGTGTCCGGCGTCCCGTCCTTGTACCCGGCGCTCCAGCGCGCCTGGTAGGCGGGCCCCGGGAAAGCCCCGAGCGGGACATCGCCCTGGGTGAAGTCCTCGGCGAAAACCTGTTTCCAGCCGGGCAAATCCCCCACCGGCATGGACTGCAGCGCGGCCAGTTCCAGGTCCGACAGGGCTGATGGCGGCGGCGCCGGCCGGGGGGCGGATGCGGCCGGCGCCGGCTGAGCGGGCGCATTCGGCGGCGTCGTCTGAGCCGGCGCATTCGGCGGCGTCGACGGGTCGCTGGGGGTGGCCGTCGTCGTGGACTCGGTCCTGGGTGCGGTCGGCGGCGTTGACGGAACCGCTCCATCCGGTTTGGCCCCGCTGGAGCATCCGACGAGCAGCACGACGACGGCCGGTACGAACAGGCGCCTCAAACGGGGCGTCCGGCCCCTGGCCCGTCGGGTAACGCCGCCTTCACCGGGTATCCGCATTGCGCCAGTTTGACACCGACGGCGGCGCCGATCAACGGTTTTGCAGCCCCGGCAATTTCAGCTTGAAGCTTCAACCTTGCCCAAGGTTTTTACAAGTTCCTGAGCCGACTATGGAAAGGGGGAATTCCCCGGAAGTTGCCGCAGCGGGCAGTACGCACGTAGGTCTACTTGCTGGTTCCTGAGAACCGGGAATTGACTGCAGTTGGGGCGAAAGCAAACAACGTCATTGAGTGGTGAGGCAAATGTCCATCCCGAATCTTGCATCAAAATCGCGCCCTCAGACGACGCCGCCCATGGTTCCAGCTTCCGTCAGCGTGGTCATCCCCACCCTGAACGAAGCCATGAACCTGCCCTGGGTCCTCCGCCGCATGCCGTCCTATGTGGACGAAGTCGTGATCGTTGACGGGCGGTCGCTGGACAACACGGTCGAAGTGGCCAAGGCGCTGCGCCTCGATATCGTGGTGGTCGACGAGACGAGGGCGGGCAAGGGTGCCGCGGTCCGCGCCGGCTTCGCTGCCGCCTCGGGCGACATCATCGTCATGCTGGACGGGGATGGCAGCATGGACCCCCAGGAAATCGGCTGGCTGGTCGCCCCGCTGCAGCATGAGTACGACTTCGTCAAGGGATCCCGCTACGTCACCGGCGGCGGCTCCGACGACATCACCCTGCTGCGGACCACCGGCAACCGGATGCTGACAGCGCTGGCCAACCTCGTGCTCGGCAGCGACTTCTCCGACCTCTGCTACGGGTACATCGCCTTGCGCCGGGAATGCGTCGAAGTGCTTGAGCTCCAGTCGGACGGATTCGAAATCGAAACCGAGCTGATTGTGCGTGCCTCCCGGGCCGGGCTGCGGATCGCCGAAGTGCCCAGCCGCGAACTCGCCCGGATCTCCGGGAACTCGAACCTCCACACTTTCCGGGACGGGTGGCGGGTCCTGCGCACCCTGGCCCGGGAACGCATCAGCTGGGAGGCACCCACAGCCGGCGCCCGGCCCGAGGCCCTGCGGCGGGTCAAATACAAGTATCCGAACAAGGCATTCCCGCACATTCCCACGGATCCGCGGAGCGTCCTCGGCGTAGCGGTAGGGGAATAAGATGTCCCAGATTCCGGGGTTGCCCAGCGTGTCCGTCGTTATTTGCTCCTACGCGGAAGAGCGCTGGGACCTGCTCATCGGTGCCCTCGATTCGCTCCGGACCCAGACACACAGCCCGCAGCAGACCATCGTCGTCGTCGACTACAACGTGGAACTTTACAAGCGGCTCATCTTCACCGTTCCCGACGTCGTGATTGTGGAGAACACCGGCCCCAAGGGCCTGTCCGGAGCCCGGAACACCGGGGCTGGCGTCGCCAACGCCGAGATCGTCGCGTTCCTGGACGACGACGCCGAGGCGGCCCCGGACTGGATTGAACGGCTCGCGGCGATGTACGACGACGACGATGTGCTCGCCGTCGGCGGCAGCGTGCAGCCTGTCTGGGACGCCGGCCGGCCGCGCTACTTCGCCCAGGAACTCGACTGGATCGTCGGCTGCACCTACCACGGACTGCCCAAAGTCGCCGCCGAAGTGCGCAACGTGATCGGGGCAAACATGTCTTTCCGGGCCGACGTGCTGAACCGGGTGGGAGGGTTCAATCCGGACCTCGGCCGGCAGGACGCGCAACCCCTCGGCTGCGAAGAGACGGAGCTGTGCATCCGGGCGGTCATCGGAGCCCCCGGCTCGCGGGTGGTCTACGAGCCCGCCGCCGTTGTGCACCACCACGTTCCCAGGCAGCGCGGCACGCTGAAGTACATGCTCTCGCGGTCCTGGTCCGAGGGGATCTCCAAGGCCCGGGTCAGCCGGCTCGTCGGGCACAAGCGAGCGCTCGGCCCGGAACGGCGCTACGTCAGGCAGGTCCTGCCACGCGCGGTGTTTGCCGGAATTCGCGACGCGGTGCGTGGCAATGACCTCGCCGGACTCGGCCGCTCCGCCATGGTGATGGCTGTGCTCGCCACGACCGCCCTCGGGTACGTGCGCGGGCGCCGGCTGCCTCCCGCGCCCGCACCGCAAGAAACCAGCCAGCCAGCACCCGACGATCTGTGGAGGGAAGTTCAGTGAAAGCGATCTCAGTAGGCGGGGCCGGCGAAATAGTCCGCGGCCGCACTCTTGGTTCCCGGCGGCTCGAACCATGAGCCAGTCCGAGCGGGACGTGCTGACCCCGGCGGGCGCCTCCGCTGGCGCGAGCTTCGACATCCATGGCCTCGTCGGCATCGACGTCGAGCCCGGCACTCCGGGCGAGGCTCAGTTGCGGGACATGCTCGCGCCCTTCCTGCGCGGTTCACGGGCACCGCTTCGCCTGCACATCAGCGGAGCCGTCTCGCCCATCGCCGAGCAGTCACATGCAGAGGACGCCTACCGTTTCACCGGCGACTCCCTCTACCTTCCCGCCGACCGTGTGCAGATCATCGAAACCCGCGACGGCTACCGGATCCAGGGCCAGGGTGAACTCCTGACCGCCGTCATCCCCTTGCTCGACCGGCTGTGCGTCCGCGAGGACGCCGCCATGATCCATGCCGCCGTCGTTGACTTCCGGGGTTCCGGGGTCCTGCTGCCGGCCTGGGGCGGGGTCGGCAAGACCAGCACCGTCGCCAAGCTGGTCGCCACCCCCGGCGTGCGGTTCATGGCCGACGACTGGGCTTTCACCGGGGCGGACGGCATGCTCATGGGCTACGCCAAGCCGATGTTCATCAAGCCGCACCACCGCGCCATCTACCCCGACCTCTTCCACGGCACGCGCAAGCCCCTCGCACCGGGCTGGCTCACCAACCCCGTCGCACGGCTGGCAACGGCCGTGCACCCCGTCATCGTCCGCTACCCGAAGACCGCGGCGTTCACCCGCCGCTGGTCTCCCGAACACCGGATGGTGCAACCGGACCAGGTGTTCGGGTCCGAACGGATCTCCTCCGCGGCGCCGGCACGGCTGGCGATCTTCCTCGAACGGTTCGACGGTTCCGAAGCAAGGTTGGAGGCACGCAGTCGCGAGTGGATGACTTCCCGCATCATCGGCAACTTCCACTCCGAACTGCCGATGGTGTCCCGGCGGCTGGTCGAAGCGCTCGGGGCGACCGGCCTGGTGCCCCTTGAGGACCATTTCGGCCAGAAGGCGGCGGTTGTGCGCCGGGCCCTGGAAGACGTGCCCTGCTCGCTCCTGCGGATCCCCGCGGCCTGGTCCGCCGACCGGACCTCGGACTACGTGGCCAACGTGGTCCGCACGAAATTGGATGAGTGAGGTACGGGCCGGTGGGGGATCTTGAGGTGTCCGTGATCATTCCGGCGCGGAACGCCGCGGCCTGGCTGGGCGAGTGCCTGGAGTCGGTCCGCGCCCAGAACCCGCGCGAGATCATCGTGGTCGACGGCTGTTCACTCGACGACACTGCCAGCATTGCGCGGTCTTTCGGGGCCCGCGTCCTCTCCGACGAGGGCCGCGGCCTGCCGGCCGCGAGGATGCTGGGCGTCCAGAATGCCGGCTGCGAGGTCGTGGCGCTGATTGACGCCGACGTCGTGCTGCCCCCGGGCACCCTCAAGCGGCTGCTGCGCGAGTTCGACGACGGCGCCTACGACGGCCTGCAGTTCGGCCTGGCCAGCGAGTCCGACGGCCCCGGCTACTGGGGCGCCGCCCTGGCATGGCACCACAACCACAGCCGGGTCCGCTCGTGGTTCGGTGTCAGCGCCACGCTGATGCGCCGCGAGGTGCTGCTGTCCGTTGGTTTCGATGACAACTTCCGTTCCGGTGAGGACATCGAACTGCGGATCCGGCTCGAGAACGGCGGCTACAAGCTCGGCGTCTCCCCCACCACCGTCGTCCGGCACCGCTTCGCCGACACGTTCGACTGCGCCCGCGACCAGTGGCTCCAGGACGGCGCCGGTATGGCCCGGACCATCCGGAAGCACCCGGGCCGGGCCGGCTGGCTGGCCGTGTTGCCGCTGCTGGCATCCGTGCGCGGGGTGGGCCTGTCCCTGGTCCACGCCCCCCGCTTCCTGCCCTACTGGGTCGGCTTCCTGCTCTACAACTACCGAGCGATGTTTGGCGAGATCCTCCGCCCCCAGTCGCGCCCGCTCTCCGTCGGTGGCAACGCGGCCTGGCTCGCGGCGGCGCGGATCGCGCCCATGGTGACGGGCTTCCTGTTCTGGGCGCTTGCCGCACTGCTGCTGCCGCCGGAACAAATCGGGCTCGGGTCAGCGGTGGTCTCCGCCGCCCTCCTCACCGTCCAACTCGGCATGCTCGGCGTCGGACCGGCAACCCTGACGCTCCTGCCCAGCGAGCCCGACGGCGGCCGCCGGCTGACCGCGACGAGCCTGCTGACCGTCGGGGTTTCCGCACTGGTGGTGGGCGGGGTGCTCGCGGTGGTCACCTACGCGCTGGGTTCGGGCGTCGGTGAGGCGTGGAAGAACCCGCTCGTGACGGTCATCTTCCTCGCGACGGCACTTTTCGCCAGCGCGGCCTACCAGCTGGACCACATCGGCGTCGCCCAGGAGCGGGCAGACCGTGCACTGGTGCGGAGCCTGCTGCAAAGCCTGGTGCAGCTGGGAGTCCTCGGCCTGGCCTTCGCCGCTGGGATCCGCGACCTGTCCGTCGTGGTGGGCGCCGTGGGCGCGGGGGCTCTGGTCAGCGTCCTTTCGGGGTTGCGTCAGCTTCGCCGGGCGCGCCTTGAACCGGATTGGCGGCACGGCCTGCGCCCCCGGTCGGCCGTCGGCCTGCTCAGGCCGGGCCTGCCCAACCACGCCCTTATGCTGGCGGACCGGGCCCCGGGCTACCTCCTGCCCTTGATCGTCGCCGCCACCCTCGGCCCGGCGTCGACCGCCGCCTGGTACATCGTGTGGATGATGGCCTCCGCGGTCTTCTTCGTCCCGCAGTCGGCAGGGTTCTCGCTTCAGACTGCCCTGGCCGGAACGCGGTCCAAACCAGGGCTGGTTGCCTCCGCTATCCGCGCAAGCCTGCTGCTCACCCTCGCGGCCGGGCTGATCCTGCTGCTGTTGGGGCCCTATCTCCTGCAGTTCCTCGGTCCGCACTACGCCTCCGCCTGGGTCCTGTTGCCGGTCCTCGTACCGGCCCTGCTGCTCAGTTGCGTGACCCAGGTCTATTACGGCCTGTGCCGCGCCCGGGGGCGCCTGTTGGAATCGACATTCGTCGCGGTCCTGACGGCCGCGCTGGTGGTCGTCCCGGCCGCCGCCGTTGCCCAGCAATATGGCCTTACCGGCGTGTCCGTGCTCTGGTCCGCCGCCCAGGCGGCCGCGGCACTCATCGCCGTCTGGCGTCTGATCACTCTGACCCGAGTGAAGCCCGCTGCACCTGACCCGGTCTCTTCAGCGGCATTCAACGAGCCCACTGGAATCGAGAAATCATGACACCCGAACCCTCCACCGTTGTCCCCGCTGCTCCGTCGGCGCATGGGCGCCACGAAGGCGCCAGGGACGAGGCTAAACACGGCGTGAAACACGGCGCCACTCCACCGTCCGCCGAGCACCGGGTGGAATCAAGCCCGCTCTGGCAGATCGGCGCCCTGGCCGGAATCGCAGCCCTGGCCGTGGTCCTGGGCATCTGGGGGATGCGGGAGGTCGACCCTGACCAGACCGCCGGGGCCGGGCTCATCGCCCTGCTTCCCCCCGTCTACTTCGTCGCCCTGGCCCTCAGCTTGACCGGCTTCGTCGCTTCCTTGAACCTCCGGCAGTTCGTTCCGGCGCTCCTTGCCGGCCAGGTGCTGGTCACGGTGCTCATCCTGCATGGCGCCGATCCGATCATCCACGGACTGCCCCGGCTTGAGGCGAGCTACCGGCACCTCGGCATCGCCGACAGCATCGCCCAGTCCGGGCAGCTGCATCCGAACCTGGACGCCTACTTCAACTGGCCGGGCTTCTTCGACCTGCTGGGGATGCTCTCCGGCGCAACCGGGGCGAAGGATCTGATGGTCATCGCTACGTGGGCACCGATCGGCATCAACCTCCTGCTGCTCGCTCCCCTGCTGGCACTGGCCACGCGGATCACGGCGAACCGGCGGCATGCCTGGGCCGGCGTCTGGCTCTTCTACCTGACCAGCTGGGTCGGACAGGACTACCTGGCACCGCAGGCTTACGCGTTCATCCTGCTCGTTACGCTCTTCGCCTGCCTCCTGAGCACCTTCAGCGGCTGGGCCTGGCCCACGGGCGGTAACCGCTTCACCACGGCGCTTGCCCGGACCGTCGACAAACTGGATAGCTCGGTACCGCAGCAGCAGGGACTGATCCAGCCCTCCCAGCGGGACTCAGCGATCCTTCTGGGGATTTGCGCGCTGATCCTGCTCGCGATGACGGCCTCGCACCAGCTCACCCCGTTCGCCGCTGTCCCGGTCCTCGTGGCCTTCATGCTGATCGGACGGCTGCGCTCACGGTCGCTGCCCCTGCTGGCGCTGGCCCTCCCGGTGGTTTGGCTCGTATTTGTCGCCTCCGCCTACTTCCAAGGCCACCAGGACCAGCTCTTCGGCTCCTTCGGCGACATTGGCGCGAACACGATCGGGGCGCTGAACGACAGGATCTCCGGCAGCGGTCCGCACCTCGCGGTGGTCTACACCCGGGTGGCGGAGGTAGCGGTGATCTGGATCCTCGCGATCATCGGCGCCATTATGGGCCACCGGCGGGCCACACCATGGCTGGCCGCCGCGGTTGGCGCCCTCGCTCCGCTCCTGCTGGTGTCGGTCCAGCCCTACGGCGGCGAACTGTTGCTGCGGCTTTTCCTGTTCAGCCTCCCGTTCGCCGCGTGCCTGGTGGCGCTCCCGCTGATGTGGGACCGGCCCGCCGGCCCCGGTCTGGCACGCGGTGTGGCACTGCTCGTGCTGGGCGCGGCCCTGGCCACAACAACGCTCGTCACGCGGTACGGCAATGACAGCATGGAGACCTTCTCACGCGCTGAAATCGCCCTTGTTGACCGGCTCTACGCGACGGCACCTCCCGGCTCCGTGCTGATCGAGGCGATCCGCAACACCCCCTGGAAATACCAAGAGTACGCAAGCTACGACTACCGCGCCCTGGCCGCCGCAGAGCCCCGGCCCGACGCGGCACCACTGAGCTGCGACACGGTAAACCAGATCGCCCGGCGCGCCGGAGCGTACCTGATCGTCACGGCCAGCCAGCAGCATGCCGCGGAGCTTCGCGGAACGACTCCGGCCGGGGATCTTCAGCGCTTTATCGACACCTGCGGCACCGGCCCGGGCTGGCAGAAGGTCAGCGAAAACGCCGGCGGTGTCATCTTCCACATCGAAGGAGCAAAAAATGGCAATTGAACGCACGCACGTGGGCTACGCAACGGCAGCCGTGGCGGTAGCAGCCATACCGCTCTCTTTCGTGGGGCCAGAGTCGCTCCGGCTCGCCGTCGTCGGCCTGTTCCTGCTCGCGGGACCAGGCACGGCGCTGGTCCTCTTGATCCGCTTCGGGCCGGCCAGCTCCACGGTTGCGGCCGGGGCGATCCCGCTGGCCACGGCGCTCGCAGTCGCCGTCAGCCTCACCCTCTCCACACTCGTGGCCACCGCCATGATCTACACCCGGCTTTGGGCGCCTCCGGCCGGTGTCTGCCTCCTTGCCGTTGCCACCCTCGGCCTGCTGGCCGTGGACTACCGGCGAACCAGGACCGCCCCGGTGGAGGCGCGATGACCTGCTTTCCATTTTTGGCATGACGCTGATCGTGCAGTTGATGAACTGCTGTAACCAGCGCCGGCGGCCTTGCACCCGCTGGATCAAGTGAAATGACCGCTTATACGAAATCCTGAGAGTTGATCAAATGAGAACACTAAAAGCACTCGGCACGATTGGAACCACCGGCCTGCTCGTCACCGGCATGCTCTTCGGTACGGCGCAGGCGAGCTCCGCGGCAACCTGCCGGTCCGGCACCGCCGTGCCCACGAACAGCTTCCCCGGCACCGTCGCCGTCGCCACGAATTTTGAATCCGGCAGCCTCTCCCCGCTCATTCCGACGGTGTCCGGCACCGGGACGGCGGCCGTCACGAGCCCGCTGGCCAAGACGGGGACGTGCTCAGCCAAACTCCACGTCACCACCGATTCGGGGTCACTGGCAAACCTCTCCACCCCGACCCTGGCTTCCGGAACCAAGACTGTGTACGCGGACGGCTGGTTCGACATCACCACGGCCGGGGTGTCCGGCAACGACGTGCCGTACTTCCGTGTGTTCTCCGGAAGCACCCGGGTGGCCGATGTGTACCGCTACAACAGCAATGGCCAGCTGTGGCTTCGGGTGACCGCGCCGAACGGGACGTTTGTCTACACGAAGCTGATCTCCGGCAGCATCACCCTCAACGCCTGGCACCGTGTCCAGATGCGGGTCACCAGCAACGGCACCAAGTCCACCATCCAGGTCTGGTTTGACGGCGTGCTGAAGTACTCCAGCAGTGCGGTAAGCATGGCCGGCACCGGGCTGAGCAAGGTCCAGATGGGGGCCGAGCACAACCGCCAGATGGGCGATTGCTACATCGACAACGTCGTTATCAAACGCTCCTAGTTGCAGCGCGCCCGCAGCGGCGGCCGGGTAGCTCCCCGGCCGCCGCTGCGTTGTGGTCAGCCGCCTTTGGCTGCCTCAATGAACTCCCTGATTTTGGAGAGATCTTTGACCCCCCGGGATTGTTCGACGCCGGAGGAGACGTCCACTCCCCACGCGTCTGCCGCCGCGGCGGCCCGGGCCACGTTGGCCGGGTCGAGGCCACCGGCCAACAGCCACTTCCGGCCGGCCAGCCCCAGGTCCCGGACCGATGCGTAATCCCAGGCTTCGCCGGATCCGGGAACGGCCGCATCGATGAGCAGCAGCTCCTCACCCCAGTCGGCAAACGCTTCCGGAGCGGCGGCCATGGTGACGGCGCGGATGACTTTCAGGCCCGCACCGTGCACCGTCCGGACATCCTCCGGAGTGCGTTCGCCGTGCAGCTGCACCCATTCCAACCCGGCTGCCCGCGCCACCTCGACGGCGTCGGCCGCCGCTTCGTGCCGGAAAACCCCGACCGCGGCGAGCCCGGCCGGCGCCCCGCCGAGGAGCTCCCTGACACGTTCCGGTGCCACCTGCCGGGGACTGGGGGTCAGCACGAAGCCGACCGCATCCGCCCCGGCGTCGACCGCTGCCCGCACCGATTCGGCGGTGCTGAGGCCGCATACTTTGACGAACATCGCGGATCCCTTCGTAGCCTTCTGTGCTTTGACGTTAGCAAGCCCGCGCGGGCCGCGCCGAGGTTACGCCGGCCGAGGCTACGCTGACGGGGCCGGCACGGCCGGCGGCTAGGCTGGGGCCATGCAGATCATCCGCTATGCCGAGCTCAAACCCCGCCCCTGGCGCAACGGCGGCGGGGTAACCCGCGAAGTGGCCCGCTTCCCGGAGGCCGGAGGGCAGGGCGCGGCGGACGGAAGCTGGGACTGGCGGGTGAGCATCGCGGAGATGTCCAAGGCGGGCGACTTCTCGGCGTTTCCGGGCATGGACCGCGTCCTGACCGTGGTCGAGGGCGAGCTGTTGCTGTTGAGCGTCGACGGCGCCGAGCACCCGCTGGAGAAGTACCGGCCGTTCCGGTTCTCCGGCGACGCCGCCGCGGCCGGTGCCCTGCCGACGGGCGAGGTCCGCGACTTGAACGTCATCACGCGCCGTGGGGCCTTCAAGGGCTACACGTCCATCATCGAGCTCTCAAAGAAACGGGCGCATCCGGTGTTCGACGGCCAGCTGGGCATCCTGCTGCAAGGCACGGCCGCGGTCACGCCGGGAGCTGCAGATGGGATCGCGGCCGGCGCCGAGCCCCGGACGCTGGACCGCTATGACGCCGTCGTGGGTTCGGACAGCGCCTCCCCCGAGATCCTTGGCCGCGGTTTCCTGGCCGTTGTGTCGATCGACCCCGCCGCCGACTAACCCTTCCGGCCGCTGCCCCCTGAGCCGCGGCCGGGGTCGCGCGGGAAGTTCGTCCCTCCACCCCTGCGTTGCTACGCTGGAAATCAAGGCCGCCCTTCCGCGGCCTCCGGACGACGGTCCAGTACCCGGCACGCGACAAGACTGGCCACAGGAGCCGTCATGTCGTGGTTGATTCTCATCTTGTCCGGCTCGCTGGAAGCCGTCTGGGCTGCAGCCCTGCACCGGACCTCGCGGGCCACGGGCCGCCGCCGGATTCCGCCGGCCGCCCTCTTCCTCGTATCCGTCCTGGCCAGCACCGGCGGACTCGCCATCGCCATGCAGTCCATTCCGACCGGCACCGCCTACGCCGTCTGGGTGGGCGTCGGCGTGGTGCTGACCTCTGCCTACGCCATGGCCACCAAAGTTGAGCCTGCGACCGCCGGGCGGATTCTGCTGCTCGGCGGGATCGTGGCGTGCGTGGCCGGCCTGAAGCTGGTGGCGTGACCGTGGCCGCGAACCGGAGGCCGGATCCGGCGGCCAAGGCACCCGCGGCGACGCTGGCCTGGCTCATCCTGCTGGCCTCGGCGGTCTTGGAGGGTGTCTGGGCCACGGCGCTCGGCCAGTCCGACGGCTTCACCGAGCCGCTGCCCACGGCCGTGTTCGCCGTGGCGGCAACCCTGAGCCTGGCGGGACTCGGCCTCGCCGTCAGGCGCATCCCGCTAGGCACCGCCTACGCCGTCTGGGTGGGGATCGGCGCAGCCCTGACGGTCGGCTGGGCGATGGCGACCGGCGTCGAGCCCGCCAGCCCGCTGAAACTGCTGTTTATCGCCGGGATCGTCGGCTGCGCGGCCGGGCTGAAGCTGCAGCCGCCCTCCCCCGCGGATTCTCCCCACGTCTGAAGCACTACGACGGCGTGTCCCCGCGGCGCGCCGTCGTCCAGGCCCGGCAGCGGGCAAAGGCGGGGAGAAACTGGCGCCCAGGCCCGGAATAGCCGCGCGGCCGCCGGAGTTCTTGGCAGGGACGGCACCATCAGTGACAGGAGACCAAAGATGACTTCAGCAACAATCCAGCTCGGTGACGGCCTGAGCGTCAGCCCGCTGGGGTTCGGCGGCATGGCCCTGACCCCGGTCTACGGCGAAGTGGATCCGGCCGAAGCCCTGGCCACCCTGCACCATGCAGTGGACGCTGGCGTGAGCTTCATCGACACGGCGGACATCTACGGCGGCGGCAGCAACGAGGAGCTGATCGCCCGGTTGCTCAAGGACCGCCGCGGCGAGGTGCAACTAGCCACCAAGTTCGGCCTCGTGGGAACCCCGTCGACCGGCTACTCGGACATCCGCGGCGACACCGCCTACGTAAAGCAGGCCGTCGACCGCAGCCTGCAGCGCCTGGGCACCGACACCATCGACCTGTACTACATGCACCGCCGCGACCTCCGCGTTCCGATTGTGGAAACCGTGGAGGCCATGGCGGGGCTGGTGCAGGCCGGAAAGGTGCGGCATCTGGGCTTGTCCGAGGTGACGGCCGAGGAACTGCGGGAGGCCAACAGCGTCCACCCGATCGCCGCGGTCCAGAGCGAATGGTCCATCTGGAGTCGCGACGTGGAACGCAACATCGTCCCTGCCGCGGCCGAACTTGGCGTTGGTTTTGTGCCGTACTCGCCGCTTGGCCGGGGATTCCTCACCGGTACCGTGGACGCCTCGAAGCTGGGCAGCAACGACTTCCGCCGCAACATCCCGCGCTTCGCCGACGCCGCACTGGACGCCAACCAGGCCGTGGTGGCCGCGGTCCAGTCCGTCGCCGCCGAGCTCAGCAGCCCCGGACAGACCGCGACGCCGGCCCAGGTGGCACTGGCCTGGCTGCTTGCGCAGGGCCGGAAGCTCGGGCTGCCCGTGGTCCCGATCCCCGGCACGCGCAAGGCGGACCGGATCGACGAGAACCTTGGCGCCCTGGCCCTGGTGCTGACCCCGGCGCACCTTGAACAGCTCGACGCCGCCGCGGACGCCGCCGTCGGTTCCCGCTCCGCGGACCCCAACTGGGTGTCCCAGGGCCGTGAATAGCGAATCTGTAGACTGCAGCCCATGGACTCGCTTATTCACTCGTTACGTGACATCACCATCCGCCGGATTTCGGTCAGCGAGATGGACAACAACGTGTACCTGCTCACGGCCAAGGCCTCCGGCGCGCAGCTCCTGATCGATGCGGCCGATGATCTTGCCGCCATCCAGGGTCTGCTCGCCGACGCCGCCGCGGACACCGAGGCGACGCCGAAGCTGGCGCTGATCGCCACGACGCACCAACACTGGGACCACGTCCGCGCGCTGCCCGGCCTGGTGAAAGCAACCGGGGCGAAGACGGCGGCCGGGACGGATGACGCCGCCGAACTGCCGGTGAAGGTGGATGTCCTGCTGGATCACGGCGACGTCGGCAACTTCGACGGCTTCGACGTGACGGCGGTGCACCTGCGAGGCCACACCCCCGGCTCGGTGGCTTTCGTGTACCAGGACCCGGCGGGCCCGGCACACATCTTCTCCGGCGACTCGTTGTTCCCCGGAGGGGTGGGCAACACCCAGAAGGATGCGGCCCGGTTTGCCCAGCTGATCACCGATGTCACCGAGCGGCTGTTCGACGTGTACCCGGATGACACCGTGGTGCACCCCGGCCACGGCAAGCCCACCACCCTGGGTGCGGAACGCCCGCATCTGGAAGAGTGGCGCGCCCGCGGCTGGTAAGCCCGAGCTTTTCGCGGCGCTTTCAGACGGGCGCCACGCTTTCGGACGGCCGCTACGGGGATCCCCGTAGCGGCCGTCCGTTTGCGTAGCGCTGGCTAGCGGCTGCGGCGTTCGTTCGACGCCGGTGCCGACGCGCGGCGGGGGCCGCCGCTGCGTGCCGGACGGCCTTCGCCGGAGCGGCCGTTGCCGCCGCCCGCGTAGGATCCGCCCGAGGTGCCGCCGGTGTTGGAGGACCAGACGGCCGCGGAGCCGCCGGACTTGGCGACGGCAGCGGCGCGCTGGCCGGTTGCGGGGCGTCCGCCACGCTGTCCACCGGTCGAGGCGCCCGTGCGGGGTGCGCCGCCGCGGGGAGCGGAACCGCGGGAGTCGCTGCGGCCCTCGGCAGCGCGTCCATCCGAACCACGACCGGCCGAGGCGCGGCCGCCGGCGGCGGGAACATCGTTGTGGTGCGCGTAGGCGGTGGTGCGGCCACGGCCCCGGGCGTTCCGGCGTTCGGCGCGCTCGGCGTCGGCCCGGTCCTGGTTCTTTTCCGCGACACGCTCGGCCGCGTTGCGGGCAGCGGCCTGGCCTTCATAGGCCACGGCGCGGCGCTCGGCGCGGGGAAGATCCGTGCGGGGTGCTTCGGCGGAGACGCGTCCGCGTCCGCCACGGCCGCCACGGCCACCCGCGGTGGGTGCAGCCTGGGTAGTGCGGCGGGCGCGCTTGCGCTCGGCGTTGGCACCGGTGGACGTGCCCCCTCCCTGCTGCTTGGCCTTGGTGGCCAGCAGCGCGGCGCGGGTGCGCGGATCGATCTTATCGGCCATCTCGCCGACCAGCTCGGCAACCAGCGGGGAGTTGGCGGTGACGCGCTCGAAGTTGACCTCGACGCCGGCAGCCTTCATCAGCTTCTTGACGTCGGACTGCTGCTCCGGCAGGGTCAGCGTGACCACGGTGCCGTCGGAACCGGCGCGGGCGGTACGGCCCGAGCGGTGCAGGTACGCCTTGTGCTCCGTGGGCGGATCCACGTGGATGACCAGCTCGACGTCGTCGACGTGGACGCCGCGGGCGGCGACGTCGGTGGCTACCAGCACGCGGACGTCGCCGGAGGAGAACTCGGCGAGGTTGCGGTCACGGGCGTTCTGCGAGAGGTTGCCGTGCAGATCGACCGCGGGGATGCCGGCGTCGGTCAGGGTCTTGGCCAGCTTGCGGGCGTGGTGCTTGGTGCGCATGAAGAGCACCCGGCGGCCGGCGCCCGAGGCGAGCTCAACGATCAGCTGCTTCTTGACGGTCTGGTCGTTGACGACCAGGACGTGGTGCTCCATGGTGGTGACCGCAGCCTGTGATTCGTCCACGGCGTGGGTCAGCGGGTTGGAGAGGTAGCGCTGCACGATCTTGTCCACGCCGTTGTCCAGGGTGGCGGAGAAGAGCAGCCGCTGGCCCTGGCTGGGGGTCATGTCCATGAGCTTCTTGACCACCGGGAGGAAGCCGAGGTCGGCCATGTGGTCTGCCTCGTCCAGGACGGTGATCTCGACGGCTTCGAGAGTCAGGATGCGCTGGCGGATCAGGTCCTCCAGGCGGCCCGGGCAGGCGATGACAATGTCGACGCCGGAGCGCAGCGCCTTTTCCTGGCGGGCCTGGGAGATGCCGCCGAAAATGACGGTGGTGGTCAGGCCCATGGCCTTGGCCATCGGCTCGATGGTCGCGTTGATCTGGGTGGCCAGCTCGCGGGTCGGTGCAAGGACCAGGCCCATGGGGCGGCCGGGCTTGCGGAAGTGCGCGGCTTCCCGCTCAGCGAGTCGGGCGACCAGCGGGATGGCGAAAGCAATGGTCTTGCCGGAGCCGGTCCGGCCGCGGCCCAGGACGTCGCGTCCGGCCAGGGTGTCCGGGAGGGTCTTGACCTGGATGGGGAACGGTTCAACGATCCCCTGGGCGGTGAGGGTGTCGGCGAGGACCTTGGGCGTGCCGAGGGCAGCAAAAGTAGTCATGTGTTTCAAAGGTCTTTCAGGCGGTATCCATACGGATATCGGCCCCCGGCGCCGGTTGGACCAGGGGTTCGCCGAAGAAAAGTCAGGTGATCAACCGGGCCGCTTGCGAGCTTTCGCAGGCCGCCGGGACCAAATAGAACGCGTTCATCGACGCAGGATGTGCCTCTCACATGAAAAAGTCCCACTGCCTGCGTGCGGATTCCCGAGGGAATCCGGCAGGGATCCGACTGATGGACCGAAGCCGGTCAACCGAATCCAAAGTGGGCATCACTGCACATCAAGTTCCCCCAGTCTAGCATCTGCGCGCGCCCTCCCGTTTCGGCCGCCTATGCCTGCCCTCCTCCGGACACCCGCGGCGCGACCGCCACGCCGGCGAGGCCGAGGACTGTGGTGAGCGCGAAGACCCCGGCGAACGGGGCGGCGCCGGTGCCGCCCGCCCCCGCTGCCGTCGCCGTCGCGAAGGCAGCGAAGACGATCCCTGTGGCCGCCAGCGCCAGGGCCCCGCCCAGCGAGTCGGAGATGGACATGGCGGAGCTGTTGAAGCCCTCGGTGTCCTTCGTGGACAACGCCAGCGTCATCACGCTCAGCCGCGGGTACATCAAGCCCATCCCGCCGCCGGCAAAGATCCAGCCGGTGATCGCGACGGCGGCCGGCCAGGCCAGGAGCGTGGTTGCCAGCGCCAGCACGACGGCGCCAAGGACCATCGCCGAGCCGAAGCGGATCGCCCGTCGGTGCTCCAGCCGGGCCCCGAGACGGCCTTGGACCGCGGAGGCCGCGGCCCAGGCAAGGGCCCCGCCGGTGAGGGTCAGCCCGGCGAAGGTGGGCGAGAAGACGTAGCGCTCCACGAGCAGGTACGGCAGGTACACCTCCGCGCCGAAGAACGCGGCCGAGGCGAGTCCGCGGGAAAGGATGACGGCGGGCAGTCCGCGGCGGGCCGACAGCGTCCCGCGGGGCACGAGGGGCCGGACGGCCACCAGAGCCACCACGACGGCGGCCGCCGCCAGTACCCCGCCGGCCGCCGGGAGCTCCACGGACAGGTTCAAGCCCAGCACGGCGAGCGCCGCCAGTGCAGCCCAGGCCAGCCGGCCGAAATCCCAGGGTTTGGCGGCCGCGGCGCTGGCCGCCGGGACGTCACCCTCGTCACCGCCGGACAGTCCGCGCAGGGCCGGGACGATCATTAGCAGCGCCGGGACCACCAGCCCCACGACGCCGAGGAAGACCCAGTGCCAGCTGAGCCATTGGGCCACCAACCCGGCCGCAAAGGGACCCACCAGCGAAGGAACCACCCACGCGGCGGCGAAGGCCGCGAAGATTTTCGGATGCAGCACCGGCGGATACACCCGGGCCACCACCACATAGAGCGCCACCGTCACGGCGCCACCGCCCAGTCCCTGGACCAGCCTGCCGGCCAGGAGAGCGGCCATGGTCCCCGCCGATCCGGCGATCAGCAAGCCCAGGACGAACAGTGCCACGGAAGCGTAGAGCGGACCCACCGGCCCGCGCCGGTCCGACCAGTTCCCGGCCGCGACCATCCCGATGACGCCGGTCGCCAGCGGCCCGGCGAAGGCAAGTGCGTAGAGGCTGGCGCCGTCGAGTTCGCGGCTGACCAGCGGCATGATGGTGGTCACCGCCAGCGATTCGAAGGCCGCCAGGAACACCAGGGCCAGGGCGCCGAGAGTGACCAGCAGGTAGCGGCGGTGGAAAATGCCGGCACCTTCCGGTTCGGGATCTCCACGCCGTGGGGGCGGGTCTGTTCTGGCCACGTGCCACAGCCTACAAGAGGGGCTCGCGTCCTGCGACGGCGGGCCTGGCAGGACCGTTCGCCGCCCTTACCGGGATGTTCATTCGGCCGCCCCGATGCCTTCGGCCGGAACCACGACGGCGCCGCTGGCCCTGGAGTCCGGGTTCAGCATCCAGCCCACGCGCTTCACCGTGCTCAGCATGACAACGCTTTCCACCAGCACGATCCCCGGCACCTTCTGCTGCAGCGCCAACTCGATGCTCATCACGTCCGCCAGGGACTGCAGCCACATGACGATCACGAAGTTGGTGGGCCCCGTGGTGGAGGCGCTCAGCCGCACGTTCCGCATTGTCTTCAGTTCGGCGGCCGCTTCCTCGTGCCGGCCCGCCGGCACGTTGACAAACCACTGGCAGGTCACCGGGAACGCCGAAAACCGCTGGGCGACCTCGCAGCGGAAGGACAGGATTCCGCTCGCGAGCACCCGGTTGAGCTGCCGCTGGACCGTGGCCGGATGCCGGCCCAGCCCGCGGGCAATCTCCGCCGCCGTCGCACGACCGTCCTTGGCCAGGTACGGGAGGAGCGCCAGGTGGCTGGCGGGCAGGTCCTCCCTGGCGGCAGCCGGGACGCCTCCGGTGGCCTCGGGTCCGGCCATGGCCTTGACCGCGGCCTGCTGTGCGCGGCTCAGCACGTTGAGCCGCCAGGATCCGCCGCTGGCGTGCAGCCTGGTGCACAATGCTGTCTGGTATTTGAGCAAGCCGTCGGTCTCCTTCAGCCGCTGGATCACCTTCGTGTTGAACTCGTCCAGGGAGGAGGTGATGACGGTCAGCATCAGGTCCCGGTTGCTGGCGGCCTCCTCGACCGTGATGATTTCCGCCATCCCGGCGAGCCGGGCGGTGACCTCCTCGCGCCGGTTCATTTCGCAGTCCACGGCGACGAACGCCAGGCACATCTGGTGCGGGTCGCCGATCAGGTGGGCGGTGATCCAGGAAACGCCGGAGGCCCGCAGCCGCTCCCAGCGGGCCGCGAGGGTGGTGGCGTGAACACCCAGAACCTCCGCGGCATCTGCCCAGCTCAGGCGCGGGGCAATCTGCAGGACGTTGATCAGGGCGAGGTCCTCCTCGCTGAGTTCCATGATTTCCCCTTCATTGCTGCATGAAACCTGCAGCAAGTGGTTCTTTTTGCATATTTTCAGGCCTTTCCGGCCTTGTGAGTCAGCTCACTTCAGAATAGACGCAAGTCCACCTCAGGCCGAACCCCGGCCACACCCACCACAAAGGAGACCACGTGCCGATCACCGCAGACGCCAGGGAGATGCAGCCGGACCTTGCCCGGCTCCGCCACGAGCTGCACCGGGAGCCCGAGATCGGCCTGACGCTGCCGCGCACCCAAGAGAAGGTGCTCAGGGCCCTGGACGGGCTCGGCTACGAGATCACGCTCGGTCAGGACACGACGTCGGTCACCGCGGTGCTGCGCGGCCAGGCTTCCGGCACGGGCACCCGCCCCGCCGTGCTCCTGCGCGCGGACATGGACGGCCTCCCGGTGCAGGAAAAGACCGGCGTGGACTACACCTCCAGGATCGACGGCGCCATGCACGCCTGCGGCCACGACCTGCACACGGCCATGCTCACCGGTGCCGCGACCCTGCTGGCCGAACGCCGGCACCGGCTGGACGGCGACGTCGTGCTGATGTTCCAGCCCGGCGAGGAGGGCTTCGACGGCGCCAGCCACATGATCCGCGAAGGCGTGCTGGACGCCGCCGGCCGCCGTGTGGACGCGGCCTACGGCATGCACGTCTTTTCCGCCCTGGAACCGCACGGCACCTTCTGCACCAAGCCGGGCGTCATGCTCAGCTCCTCCGACGGGCTGACCGTCACCGTACTCGGCGCCGGCGGCCACGGCTCGGCCCCCCATTCAGCCAAGGACCCGGTCACGGCCGCGGCCGAAATGGTCACCGCCCTCCAGGTCATGGTGACCCGCCAGTTCAACATGTTCGACCCCGTCGTCCTGTCCGTGGGCGTCCTCCAGGCCGGCACCAAGCGCAACATCATCCCGGAAACGGCCCGCATCGAGGCCACCATCAGGACCTTCTCCGAGCAGTCCCGGCAGAAAATGATGGAGACCGTGCCGCGCCTGCTGAAGGGCATCGCGGCGGCGCACGGCCTCGACGTCGACGTCGACTACCAGCAGGAGTACCCCCTCACGATCACCGACGAGGACGAAACGCGGACCGCGGAGAACGTCATTGAGGGCCTGTTCGGCGATTCCCGGCTCGCCCGCTGGGCCACCCCGCTGAGCGGCTCCGAGGACTTCTCGAGGGTTCTCGCCGAGGTCCCCGGCACGTTCATCGGCCTCAGCGCCGTCCCCCGGGACGCCGACCACGCCACCTCCGCGTTCAACCACTCGCCGTACGCAACGTTCGACGACGGTGTGCTGGCCGACGGCGCCGCACTCTTCGCGGAGCTCGCCATTTCCCGGCTGACCGCGCTTGCGGCAGCCAACGCCCCCGCCCCGGCCACGGCCACGGCCGCCGCCTCAACCCTTTCCTAGCCCTAAGGGAGAAGACCATGACAGCAACCGCGTCCATGCCGACGGCAACCCGGACCTCCACCCGCAAGACGCTCATCGGCACCGGCATCGGCAACGCCGTCGAATGGTACGACTGGGCCATCTACGCCACGTTCACGCCATTCATCGCCAGCCAGCTCTTCAGCAAGGCCGATCCCGCGTCGGCGGTGCTGTCCACGCTGGCGATTTTCGCCGTCGGGTTCGTGGCCCGTCCCTTCGGCGGCTTCCTGTTCGGCTGGATCGGTGACCGGATCGGCCGGAAGGCGTCGATGACCCTGGCCGTGGGTCTCGCGTCCGCGGGCAGCCTGATGATCGGCATCGCCCCGACCTTCGCGGCGGTCGGCGCCTGGGCCTCGCTGATGCTGCTGGTGGCGCGCCTGGTCCAGGGCCTGGCTCACGGCGGCGAGCTCCCGTCGTCGCAGACGTACCTCTCCGAGATGGCGCCAAGGGACCACCGCGGCTACTGGGCCACCCTGATCTATACCTCGGGCACGGTGGGAATCCTGTTCGGAACGCTGCTTGGCGCCGTGCTTAACATGGCCCTGAGCACAGAGGTGATGAATGCGTGGGGCTGGCGCATCCCGTTCCTGGTCGGCGCTGCCATGGGCCTGTACGCCCTGATCATGCGGTCGCGGCTGCACGAATCGGACGTCTTTGCGGGCGAGGCAGCCGCCGAAAAGCGCGCGCCGATCTGGCCGCAGATTGTCCGCCACCGCAAGCAGGCCCTGCAGGTGATCGGTCTGACGGTCGGCCTCACTGTCATCTACTACATCTGGGGCGTCGTGGCCCCCAGCTACGCCACGACTGCCCTGAAGATCGACCGCGGCGAAGCGTTGTGGGCAGGCGTGATCGGCAACATCGTGTTCATCGCGGCGCTGCCCTTCTGGGGCAAGCTGTCCGACCGGATTGGCCGCAAGAAGGTCCTCTGGTCCGGTGCGATTGGCGCAGGCATCATGCACTTTCCGATGACCGCCCTGCTCAAGGATTCCGCCTGGCAACTGGCCGTCAGTATGTCCGTCATGCTGATCTTCATAGCGGCCAGCGCTGCGATCGTCCCGGCCGTCTACGCCGAGCTCTTCCCGACGAGCATCCGCACCGTGGGCGTCGGAGTGCCGTACTCCATCTGCGTGGCCCTGTTCGGCGGCACCGCGCCGTACCTCCAGCAGTGGCTCGGCACGAGCCTGCAGCTGCCGCAGCTGTTCAACGTGTACGCGGTCCTGCTGCTCGCCGTCTCCGCGGTCTTCGTCTTCACCATCCCGGAAACGAAGGGTAAGGACCTCACGCTCTGATCTGGTGCGCCCCGAACCCGGTTGCGCTATCAGTTGTGGCTGTTCTGGCGGCTCAGAACAGCCACAACTGATAGCGCATCGTTTTGGCCGGTCACCCGCCGACGAAACGGGCCTTGCCCGCCCGGAAGCCGAACACGGCAGCCAGGGAGCCGACCACCAGGAAGAGGACCCCGGCCGCGGCGAAGGATCCCGTGGCTTGGTGCAGCTGTCCGACCAGCAGGGTTCCGGCCGACCCGACACCGTAGCCCACCCCCTGCATCATGCCCGACAGGTGGGCGGCGGTGTGGCCGTCGCGGGTGCGCAGCATGATCATGGTCAGGGCCACCGCGGTCAGACTGCCCTGCCCCAGGCCCAGCAGCCCTGTCCAGAGCCAGACCAGGTCCAGGGGGCCGAAGATGCTCAAGGCGAACCCGCCGCCGGTCATCAGCGCCACCACTGTGTTAATGGCGCGCTGGTCCCGGAGCCGGGCGGCGAGGGCGGGGGCAAACAGGGATCCGAGCATCTGCAGCACGATCGAGGCGGACACGATCAGGCCGGCCGTGCCGCCGTCGACCCCGCGCTCGCGCAGGATCGGCGCCAGCCAGGCGAAGACGCTGAAGGACATCATCGACTGGAACACCATGAACCCGGTCACCTGCCAGGCCACCGCTGAGCGCCAAACGTTGATCCCACTGGCCGCGGTCTGGTGCCGTCCGTGGCGCTGGGCCGCCGCCAAGGGCAGGAACAGCAGCAGCACGACGCCGGCGGGCAGCGCCCAGAACCACAGCGCCGCCGTCCACTGGCCGCTCGCGCTGAACAGCGGATAGGTGAAGCCGGCGCCGAGGGCCGCGGAAGCACAGATCGCGGTGGTGTAGAGCCCGCCCATCAGGCCGAGTCGATGCGGGAAGTCGCGCTTCACGAGGCCGGGAAGCAGGACGTTGCAGAGCGAGATGGCGGCGCCGCAGGCCGCCGTGCCGGCCAGGAGCGCGGGCAGGTGGCCGACGCCGGGTACGTCCAGGGGGCGCAGCAGCAGGCCTGCGGTCAGCACGGCCGTAGCTCCGAGCAGCACCCGTTCGGCCCCGAACTGGCGGGCCAGCCGCGGCGCGAGCGGGGCGAACATTCCAAGCAGGGTCACCGGCGCCGTGTTCAGCGCGGCGACGGCCCAGCCGGGCAGGCCGACGTCGGCCGTCACCTCCGGAAGGACCGCGGCGAAACTGGAGAAGACAGTGCGCAGGTTCAGCCCGATCAGCACCAGGCAGACGCCAAGATAGGCCAGCGTGCGGCGGCCGCCGACGACGGTCGGCTCCGCGGCGGGAACGTCGTCGATCTCGGCGTCCACCAGGGGATCCAGCCGCTGGTGCCGGTGGCCGCCGGCGGCGCTGCGGGCGGTGGAGCCCTGGGAGTTTTTCGATGCAGTCACGGACGCCATTCTGGCAGGCTCCGTGCCGCCTGCCGTTTCAACGGCGATACTGGCGGTGGTCCCCCGTCAGTTCCGGCTCAGGATCAGGTAGCGTTCGTCGCTGATCTCCTTGCCCCACAGCGCCGGGTCTGTGAGCGGCACGACATCGGCATGGCCGCGGTGCCGGCGCACGAGTTCCCGGCAAACCGCCGAGGGTATGCCGGCGCCTGTTCCCCACAGCCCTTCCACGAGCAGCATCGTCCCGGGCTCCCGCAATAGCGTCGTCCAACGGACGAGAGCGGCATCCGGATCCGGGAGTGCCCATAGGACGTGGCGGGCCAGCACTACGTCGAAGCTCGAGGGAGGGTACGGCGGTTCCGAGGCATCACCCTGCACAAAGTCCGCCGATACACGACCCCCGGCGCTGGCGGCTCTGGCGACCTTTTCCCGCGCGGCTTCCACCATCCGGCCTGACAGGTCCAGTCCCGCAACGCGGTGGCCCGCCTCCGCTAGGAGGACGGACAGGCTGCCTGTGCCGCAGCCCAAGTCAGCCACGTCGCCGGACGGCAGTGGAATGAGTGGCAGAATCAGCTGCGTCCAGGCCTGTCGGACGCCGGGGTTGAGCAGACCATGGTCGGCTTCCCGGTCAAAATCCGCCGCCTGCCCGTCCCAGTATTGGCGCGTCGCGTCATTCATGCGGCCAGTCTGCCACGGACCCCAAGGCCAGACGGGGTCTGCCCAGCAAATCCGCCCAGCCAGGCGGACACCGAACTCCACTATTCTGGAGGTGATGAGCGAATCTCCAGAATCCCACCAGCCGCCGCAGGATCCCCGCCCGGTTACGCCCGGAAGCCAGGCTTCCTTTGGCACCTATGGCGGCCGTCCGGTCAGCTTCGTGCGCCGCGGCACCCGCCTGCAGGGCCGCCGCCAGACCGCGTGGGAAGAGCACTCGGACCGGTGGGCGGTCGACGTGCCGCGGCACGTCGCCAACACCTCCGTGCATCCCGACTACGTCTTCGACGCCGAGGCCGAGTTTGGCCGTAAGGCGCCGCTGATCGTGGAGATCGGCTCGGGGCTCGGCGACGCCGTCTGCCATGCGGCCGAGCAGAATCCGGACAAGGACTTCCTGGCCGTGGAGGTCTACACCCCGGGTCTGGCCAACACGCTCATCAAGATCAACAGCCGCGGCCTGAGCAACGTCCGGGTGGTGGAGGCCAACGCCCCCGAGGTCCTGGCCAGCATGCTCCCGGAGGGCTCGGTCACCGAACTGTGGGTCTTCTTCCCGGACCCGTGGCATAAGTCCCGTCACCACAAGCGGCGCCTCATCCAGCCCGCCTTCGCGGAACTCGCCGCACGGTCCCTCAGGCCGGGCGGGATTTGGCGGATCGCGACGGACTGGTCCAACTACGCGGTGCACGTTCGTGAGGTCCTGGCCGGCTCGGCCGACTTCGAAAATCTGCATGAAGGCGAACGCAGCGGCGACGACAGCCCGCTCACCCAGGTCTGGGAGTCCGGGGTGGAATCCGTGGTGGGCGGGGCCCCGGTCAAGGAAGGCCGCGCCCCGGTCAGCACCGAACACACCGGCCCCAACGAGGGAGTCGACGAAGTCGGCGGTTGGGCGCCCCGGTTTGAGGGCCGGATCCTGACCAGTTTCGAAAACAAGGCCCACGAGGCCGGCAGGCTCATCTTCGATCTCTGCTACCGGCGCCGCTGACGCGGCCGGCCGCATTCCCGCCGGGACCGTGTCGCCATTAGTGTCACGCAGCTGCTGTCACGCGGCCGATTCCCGTGGCACCATTACGGAACATGCATGGCTGGCGGCGGCAACACCGCAGCGGAAGAGCTCAATGACGCGAGGGACCGACCATTAAAAAAGAACTTCAGGACGCCGCGGAAGTCGCCGAGGACGTCACCAATTCGAAGCCGCTCGAATACGCGGCACGGGCCGGGTTTGCCGTCTCCGGCATCCTGCACTTCCTGATTGGGCTGGTCGCGATCAGGCTCGCTATGGGCGGCCAGGGGCAGGCTGATGTGAGCGGCGCCGTCGAATCGCTGTCCAAGCAACCGGCGGGTCCCATCCTGC